>PAMR01000019.1 GCA_002708205.1 Gammaproteobacteria bacterium | reverse complement strand
CCACATGCAACTCTTGGTATCTAGGGGCAAATATAGAAGGGAAACCTCGCATTTTTATGCCATATGTAGGTGGGTATGAGCGGTATCGTAAGCAGTGTGAACGCATAGCGTCGGAGGGCTATGACGGGTTTATGTTGGCGTAAGCTGTTTAGGGGCCTCGGTATCGGAGGCCCCTAACATCCTCATTAATCTTCGACAAGATATCCGTTTGCGTCACGCAGTTCAGGTCCCCGGACTTTTGCTCGTCCGTCACCAAACTTTCCATCTCGTTCAAGTAGTGTGTCTTTCAATCCCTTTTCAGCGACCCGTTGTCCCCAGGTTAACGCAGCTTTGGCATTATGACCCCTGACATCATTTTCGACAGCCATACGTTGCAGTGTCCGGGCTCCCATCAATTCAAGTCCCTGCTGAATAATTCGTTTGTTAGCTGAGAGTAGATCGGGATCAATAAGAGCGAGACGATTCGCTAATGCTTCGACTTCATTTTCGAGGTGATCTTTAGGAACTGACTTGAGAACTAGTCCAATTTCTTCAGCCTCTTTACCTGTTATTGAGTCTCCTGTAAGCATGAGCCGCTTTGCCCACTGTGGTCCCACGTGGTAAAGCCACATTTGGTTTGGTAATGCGCCGAGGTCCCTGGCTGGAGGAAAGCCGAAGCGCGCATCATCCTCGCAGATGATCATATCGCAGAGGGTCGCGACGTCGGTTCCACCAGCTAAACAATACCCGTGGACTTGGGCGATCACAGGTTTGTGCATGTCAAAAATTGCCATTCGAAATCGCTGCGTTCGTTCCATTTGCCACGCGTCGTCATCGACCATCCGGCCACCACGATAATTACCATCGGAAGTCGCAGACTTAACCCGCGATGTTGAGTAAGTTGCTGGTGTTCCTCCCAAATCGTACCCTGCAGAAAATGCTCGTCCGGCACCGCGCAAGATGACGCAGTGCACATCTTGGTTATCGTCGGCTTCCCACATTGCTTCATGTAGCTCGTAAAGTAAGTCGAACGATAACGCATTTAGTTTTTCTGGACGATTTAGAGTTATGCGAGCACGCCCATTCTCGACTTCGTAGACTATATTGTTGAAATCAGACATAAAATCCCCTTTTGTTGCTCTACATAATACGCAAAAAGTTCTTAGAGTTTGAAATCTGTTTGTTGAGATGGTGTAAGTTCACCAATCCTTTCCTCGGAAGGGGTCGCGAATTCATTGGCGGGACTGCCGACCCGCCCGTACGCATTCCAAATCCCAAAGCCTAATCGGCGCTTGAGCGCTGGGGAGCATTTTTCGTAAACCTCGGGAAGGATGCCTAGCGTATAGTTTTCTTGGGTCCGAAATTGAGGTCCACAATAGGTTGCCAGAAGACCGAGGCGTACTCGGTCACTTGTATTGGCACCTGTTCCGTGCCAAGTCCTACCTTCAAAAATAACTGCTGTACCAGCAGGCCCTTCTGCAGCAATAGGTTTTAGATTGAGCATATCGGTGGGTTGTCTGCCTGTTAGGTGGCTTTTGGGAACTAACCGAGTACCGCCGTTATCGGCAGTAAAATCATTCAACATAAACATGACATTGCATGCCGCTGGAGGGGCTATTTGGTTGATGTCTTGACGATTGATGTCGTGGTCGAAATCTTGTCGAGTAATATTGCCTGCTCGTACGGGAGGTTGGTTGGGGGTCGACGGTGCCGGCATCCACCACTGATCCGTATGCAATTGCATTTCAGATCCACCAGGTTTGGCGATGTTCGCGGAAAGTGTCGAAAGCTGAAATTCCTTACCCAGGATATGTTCAACAATTTCGGATGCACCCTCATGCATTACAGCATCACGAAATTCTTGTCCTTTATTAATCAGCATCCAAACGCGCTGATTAATACCGATTGAGCCTACGTTAGGTATAGCTTTTCCACCTTCTGAAGACCCATGGAAAGCCGGTGTGGCTCCCTTCTCAATGAGTTGCGGCTCTCCACCATCCTTGAAGGCAACGTCGGATTCCAGCTCCGCTTCTGCTTGCTCAATCAGCCGTCGACGTGTTGCTTCAAGAGCTTCACCGCTAAGGGCATTCGCATAGACACAGTAGCCGAAAGCGTCAACATCTCGTTTGAGCTGGGATAGATCATCNGTTGGTTGAGGCAAGTNTTCATTCTGTCCTTTCATGTAGACNCCTTTGTTCTCTGNCCGGTTTCATCAACGATGCTAATNGGGTACCCCAATTTTTTTAGGTCGGGGAGTATGGNTTTTTGATCACCCACTACGACAATAATCATNTTATCCGTATTCAGATATTTTTGAGAGATCGCGTTCAGTTCTAGGTCAGTGATATGTTTTAGTATTTCGCCTTGCTGATCAATAAAAGTTCGGGGCAGATCAAATATAAGCATTTGACCAAGAAAACCTACTTTTTGTGAAGGAGTTTCAAAGCGTCTTGCGTCTCTTTGTCCAATTGCATTTTTAAGAAAAATTAATTCTTCCTCCGTAATGCCCTCTTTAACGTAACCGCGTATTTCTTTTAGCAATTCAACGATCGATGGGGCGGTGACATCTGTCCGGACGCCAGTACTCGCAACTGTCATTCCATAGTCTTTGTAGCCAACAAACTGTAGTCTAGCTCCGTAGGTGTAGCCTTTGTCTTCGCGAAGGTTAAGATTTATACGACTATTGAATGCNCCCCCTAGCACNTAGTTAGCCAAGCCCGCACGATAGTAATCTCCAGTTGCATCGTAATGTGGTCCCTTCCCGCCAATGCGTATTTCTGATTGGGCCGCGTTTGGTTTGTCTACTAGGAAGATTCGTGTCTCGTTGATTTCGGGCGAACTTTCGATTGTTTTCGGTTCTCTAGCCCGTCCGTTCCAATCACCAAATACAGATAGTTCGGTGAGGATCTTTTCTTTTGGTAGATCACTCACGATCACTAAAGTCGCTGAAGAAGGAGAGTAGTGTCGAGTATAAAAGTCTTCAACGTCACTCAACATCAATTTTTCTATCGATCGCTCNGTACCTATATCCAGGTGGGCTATTGTGTTTTCAGATCCGAGGACTAATTTCTGAAAAACGAGTTGGGCGGTAGACTCCGCCTGCGTTTTATTTTGCGCTATGGCTTGTAGTGTTTGCGCCTTAACGCGGCCGAAATCATCCTCAGCAAAGGCCGGCTTTAACAATCTTTCTGAAGCTATAGCTAGGGTAGGTCGNANATTATCGGTTAAAGAACGAACATTCAGTGTTGCTGAATTGTTGCCAGAACCTAAACTGACGCTGGATCCAAGTTTTTGTAGACGATCACTCAGTTCCTCGTTGGTCGAGAGTTTGGTTGATTCGTTGAGCATNGCTGCAGTCAAAGCTGCGATACCGAGAGTATNTAGTGATTCTTCTCTCTGGCCCGCCTCCATTCGAAGCGCCATGCTAGTGGTGGGTGTCTCCGTATTTTGTGTACCCAACACGCGTATTCCATTTTTTAATTCCGCCTGCCAAATTTCNGGAAGGCGAATTTCAGGGTTTGCACCGGCTGGAGGCACAATACTGCGATCGAACTCATCCTGACCTTTTCGAATTGTTAGATCTGTAACTGGCGCATGCTCTGGGATTGATCTTTTGTAACGCGACCATGTGTCTGGTCGGGCCGTTAATTGCGTTGCTCCGTGTGGCACAATGCTCATTACTACGGCAGGCTTGCCTTTCAGGTACTGTCTATANACTCGCATTACGTCGGCGGTGGTAACGTTCTGGTAGCGCTCTATATCCGCACGCATGTAATCGGGTCTTTTTGTATAGGTTTGGTACTGCGCGAGTTGAGCTACTTTTCCGGCAACACTCTCCAGCCCGAAGATCATGCCGGAAACAATAGTCGTTTTGACTCGTTCAACGTCGTCCGTAGTAATGCCGCGATTTTCGAACTCTGCTAATGAGTCTCGGGCAATGCGTTCCAGATCAGCAAGTGTTTTTCCAGAAGCCGGATTTGGTAAGGCTGTAATCGCAAAAGTACAGGCTAGTTCGAGACAACCATGGTTTGCTGTTGCCTGGACGGCGATTTGATTCTTGACCATATTCTTATATAGGAGTGAAGTCTCACCTCTTCCCAGCGCAAACATAAGTACGTCTAAAGGCGCCTCGTCGGGATGAAACAAATGAACCGTTGGAAAGGCGATATGCAACAAAGGCAGATGAACGCGATCCTCGAGAGAAATGTAACGATTTTCCTTTAGTGTCACTATAGGTTTTTCAGGCTGGTTGACTTCTGGCCCTCTGGGTATTGATCCAAAATATTTAACGATCCATTCCTTGGTTAATGATTCGTCGAAGTCACCGCCAATGGTCAGCGTTGCATTGTTCGGACCATACCAGCGCAAAAAGAATTTTTTCAAATCATTAACATCTACTCGATTCAAATCTTCGATATGTCCAATAGTCGACCAAGAGTAGGGATGTCCTTCTGGATACAGAGCTTCTTTTACACGCTCGTAGAGGAGTCCGTATGGACGATTCTCATAGTTTTCTTGCCGTTCGTTTTTTACGGTGTCGCGTTGGTTCTCAAATTTTGTTTGTGTGACCGCATCCAGAAAAAATCCCATTCGATCCGCTTCGAGCCATAGAATTTTCTCGAGTTGATTCGCTGGAACGGTTTGGTAGTAGTTTGTTCGATCTGAATTTGTTGATCCGTTGTTGGTACCTCCTGATGAAGACACGATCTTGAAGTGTTCTTCGTCATCAACATTCTCAGAGCCTTGGAACATCATATGTTCAAAAAAATGAGCGAAACCAGATTTCCCTACTTCTTCGCGTGCGGATCCGACATGATAGGTAACATCTACGTGCACTAAGGGATCGGAGTGGTCTTCATGCAAGATCACAGTTAACCCGTTACTGAGTTGAAATTTGCGGTAAGGGATAACTACTTGGTCAGTGGGCTTCCGCTGCAATTCATCAATAAATTGAATGGCCGCTATTTGTTTATTTACAATAAGATCCTGAGTTTCTATGCCGGATTGTTGGCAGGAAATATTCAGCGATAGAAATAATACGGTGGCAAAGACGTTTGCAGATAGGCGTAAAACCTTCATTTTGGATCCTTTTTCTCGATCTCGAGGGCCATAATTTAGCTCAACAAAAATCGTGCGCGTTAACGTGTATTAGAAACGTGAAGAAAATGGTGCGATATTACTAATTCGAGACATTATGGAGAACTTTTAAATGGACGGTTCACAGTTTTTGGTATATCCCCTAAAAGATTCCAGTTTCGGAGCAGTTGTTACTGATGTAAAGCTCTCCGAAATTGATGATGAAACATTCCAGGCACTCTATACGCAGTGGTTAGAATATGCGTTGCTCATATTTCCCGATCAGCATCTCACCAACGCGGAGCAAATTATTTTCGCCAAGCGTTTTGGCGATCTTGAGTTTGATCTCGCCCCGATTACCAATGTGGATAAAGACGGTAATGTTCACTTCGACCCTACCGAAGATCGTGTTAAATCGATTAAAGGCAATATGGGTTGGCACACAGACAGCACCTATATGCCTATTCAAGCGAAGGGAGCGGTTTTCACTGCACATACGGTTCCATCGACTGGTGGCGAAACTGGGTGGGCAGATACACAAGCAGCCTATGAGGCTCTATCGGATGATATGAAGCGGAAAATACGGGCCTTGAAGGCTTACCATTCGCTTTGGTATAGCCAATCAAAACTCGGGCACAAGCCGAAGGTAGGAGAAGGATACGGTTTCCATGAGATGGAACCGCCTCTGAGACCGATTGTCAAAATTCATCCGGAAACTAAGCGAACAATGTTGACTATTGGACGGCACGCATACGGTATCCCTGAAATGGGTGAAAAAGCGTCAGAGGAACTACTTCAGGAGTTGGTTGATTTTACAGTTCAAAGTCCGAGGGTCTACCACCACACTTGGCAAGTCGGTGACGCGGTTGTGTGGGACAATCGCCGTTTGATGCACCAAGGACGTCCATGGGATATGAAAGAACCAAGGATTATGTATCACGCACGGATAGCGGGTAGTAATGATTCCGAGTTCGCTGGACACGCATAAATCTATGCGTTCCAAATCCAGCCAACGTTTTTTCCAATTTGGAAAGCACCAATTTCGATTCGGTAAGGAAGTGGTTGAACTTCGAGACTCGAGTGATGCCCTTGATAATACGAGAGAACTTCAAAGACGATTGCGTTCAGAAGGTTACCTGTTCATACGTGGTTTTCATCCTCGAGCCCATGCGCTGGCGGCGACTAACTGGACGTTGCAGGCGATTTCTGAGAGGGGCGGTCTGAAACCCGAAACACCTATCCAAGAAGGTTTGGTAGCTCTTCCAGCTCGAAATTTTCCATTTTTTCGAGTAATAGAGGTGTCGCATGGCGAGCCTATCCTGAATCTTGTCAATTCCGATACTACTTTTGCGTTTTTCGAACGGCTATTCGAAAAGCCAGTGCTAACGTTTGATAAGCGATGGCTTCGTTGCATGGCGACTGGTGGACAAAACCACTTTCATTACGACAACGTATATGTCGGTAGGGGAACCAAAAATAGATTGACTATGTGGACCGCTTTAACGGATACCCCTTTGGACCAGGGACCACTTGTTCTGTGTTTAGGTTCACATAAGCACGAGCGGTTAAAGGCAACTTATGGACAGACAGATATGGACCGAGATCTAACAGAAGCGGTTTTTTCAGAGAATCCTCGCGAATTGGTGGACGACTTTGGTTTTACACTTGGCACTACTCATTACAGTCCTGGCGATGTGGTCATATTTGGGATGTTTATGATGCACAGTTCCGCCCCTAATCAATCAGACAAGTATCGGATCAGTATTGATACTCGTTATCAACCGGCAAACGAAGCCAAGGACGAACGTTTTTTTGGAGAGAATGGTAAATGGCAGGGCAATTTTTATAATCAAGGCGCTGTCTATCGGTCGATGCAGGAGCTACGTTCTCAATGGAAGTTGTAGGGATCAGAAAATAACAGACAGAACAAATAAGTGAGTGATCTACACTAATGCTTCAGCTTAAAGTCTCATCTTTTTAGGCATCTAATCGCTATGGCAAGACTGCTCGACCCGTTAGTTTTTTCGCGTGGTCCTGAAATGAAAAATCGTTTTATGTTGGCGCCTTTAACCAATTCCCAGAGTTTTGAGGATGGTACCTTGTCGCCGGAAGAGCTCCATTGGTTGGTTATGAGAGCTGTCGGCGGGTTTGGCTTGACGATGACTTGCGCAGCACATGTACAGCCCAATGGGAAGGGATTTTCTGGTCAATTGGGCATATGGTCGGATAAACATATAGAGGGGCTAACTCGGCTTTCAAATGCCATTCACAAGCGATCAAGTGTAGCGATAGTCCAATTGCATCATGCTGGAATGCGGTCACCTCCAGATATCATTGGAGAAGTGCCAGTTTGTCCATCGGTCGATATGGAAACCGGATCCAGAGCCTTGGAGACATCGGAAGTCCATGACGTTGTCACAGATTTTGTAGAAGCAGCCTATCGGGCGCAAATATCCGGTTTCGATGGGGTAGAGTTACATGGTGCTCATGGCTATTTGCTCTGTCAGTTTTTTAGTGCTGAAACGAATCGAAGACAAGATGAGTTTGGTGGCGGTATAGAGGGTCGATATCGAATTTTGTTTGAAATTATTCGAGGAATTCGAGAAAGATGTCGTCCGGATTTTCAGGTGGGGGTCCGATTGTCTCCGGAGCGCTTTGGGATGAAATTAGCCGAGACAATGCAGGTGGCGGAGTTACTCATGATAACGGGAGATATAGATTTCCTTGACATGTCGCTATGGGATGTTTTTAAGGAGCCCGCTGAAAGAGGTTTCGGCGAATCACTGATAGAGTGTTTTACGTGCCTTGAGCGTGGCAATACGAAGCTCGGTGTGGCCGGTCAAATTCAAACTCCAGAACACGCTGAGCGAGTCATGGACCAAGGGGTCGATTGGGTTATGTTAGGTAGAGCGGCGATACTTCATCACGATTTTCCGAATCGCTATAAAGCCAATACTAGGTTTGAACCAGTTACTGTGCCGGTATCCCGATCGTACTTGGAGGCTGAAGGATTGTCGGAAGCATTTATCCAATACATGGAGGGTTGGGAAGGGTTTGTGGAAGGCGAGCATGGGTAAAGATGTTTGTAGTTATAATCAAAATGCTAGTGAAAGGTATCTCGAAACAGATTGGCTAACCATCATGCAAAACATGTAGTTGTCGTTGGTGGTGGATTGGCCGGTTTAGTAACGGCCTGGAAACTACAGGATGCTTTTCGGGTGACGGTTATGGAATCTTCACCGCGTCTTGGTGGTCAAATTGACGCGATTACCACATCGTCTAGCGCCCAAGAATACCAAGTCGAACCAAATACCCAGATGGTGTCTTCTCATGCTCAACCTCAGTTAATGAATTTAATCTCTGAACTAAGTCTTACGGACAAAGTTTGCTGGGTGAATCCTTCTCTGATGATTATGAGGGGGTTGGATGAAGTCCAATACAATGCGCCGATGACTTTTCGACGGCTAGGTTTGAGTCTGCAGGAAGATAATAGAGAGGTATTAAAAGAAGTCATTGGCCTGAATCGCGAGATTCGAAGGTTGGTTCATGAACAACCCAATATTTCAGCTTTGGATTGGGCGCAAAGCGTCCGCGGCCGTAATCTTGTATTAGATCTAATCTCGGCAATAAATGGATGTAATTTGCAAGAGGGGGAGGAATATCAAATCGGCCAGGCCTTCGGCATGCAAGGCATCACGGGACCGGTTCGAATGGTTAGGGACTACTATAGGTTAGAAGGCGGTTTCCGCCAGTTAATTGACAGTATTCTTGATCGATTGGAAGTCAATATAGTCGGCACAAAACCCGTCGTTGCAATCCGGCATAGTAACGATGGTTTTGATGTGAGCAGCGATGTGGTGACTGTACACGCTGATTACGTGGTGATGGCATGCCCACCTGCTGAAAGTGCTCGATTGTTACCGAATCTGCCCTGGAGTGGCCAACCAAAACGAGTTCTGGAACAGTTCAATGTTCAATCGCGTCGTGTCGCTTTGCATACCGACTCTACATGGATGCCAAGAAACCCAGCTCATTGGTCTTCCTTTAACATCGTTCGATCAGCCGATCGTTGTCAAATGACAGTTTGGTGTTCTCAATATAACGAGTTGCCTATTTCTATTTTTAGAAGCTGGTTGTTCGAAGATGGAGACCGTCCGGATGGCTTAATTAAGCAAAGATCCTATTCTGTGCCTATTATGGACGCGTCATTTGTTGGTGCCCAAAAAAAATTGGCCCGATTACAAGGACGATTAGGATTGTGGTTTGCTGGTTCATATGTCCAAGGATCAAACAATCTCCAAAGTGCGTATCTGTCTGCGTTGGCAGTAGTCGAATCGATTGCCGCAGAGGAACTTTGATGTGCCCATGTGGTAGTCAGTTTCATCGAGATGACTGCTGTGGACCACTGATAGAGGCGAAAATGAGTGCCGCTACACCTGTGGCGCTTATGCGATCCCGTTATACGGCCTATGTCGAAGGTAATTCACGATACCTGTTAGATACATGGCTTTCTCAGACGCGACCGACTAAATTTACCTTACAACAATTGCAATGGGTGGGGCTAAGAGTGATACGAGATGATTGCGATCTCGTAAGCGGTACCGTGGAATTTGTAGCGCGCTATAAAAAGAATGGTCGTGCAACACGACTTCATGAAATTAGTCGATTCGTGAAGCTAAATGGACGGTGGTATTACGCCGATGGTCAACGAGGATCGACTGACTCTTCCGTTAGAGCCGATTAGATTGGATGGGTAACCATTTTGGTGGCTCTGCTGGTTCGACGCCAAAATAACATGAGAACGAGCAAGTTGATTATTCCTGCTATAGAAGCGAATGAATAAGATCCAAAGTAGTTCCCTGTGAAATCATAGAAGATTCCACCGATAAGTCCTCCTAGGGCCATGCCGCTCCATCCAAAAAAAGATGTGATGCTCATTGCTCGAGCGGCAAAACCTGGGCTAACCATTGTGCGAGTGCATACGAGGATGCTTGACATTACCCCCGAATAGGTAAAACCAAAAACAACAGCAAGTGCGTATAGACCTGTTAGTGGGAGGATGTGAGGAAACCAGAAAACGAAAACAGTTTGACCTAAAGACATGAAGAAATACGCGGGTAAAGCGCCTATGGAATCGCCTAACTTTCCACCAAAAATACGACCAGCAACTCCCGCTAACATAAGAACCATCAGTACTTGTGTGGCGGTCTCTAAGCTGTGTCCGCTGTCGGTCAACAAGGGCACTAAATGAACAATTGGAACAGACATGCAGTTGCAACAGAAAAGCACAGCGATACTTATCCAAATGACTACTTCTTTTTCTGACAGGACGAAGCCTGAGGGCACTGGAGTAGGTGATATCCGGGCGCGTTCACGAAGAGGTGACTCTCGGATCATTAGCGATAGGGGGATGGCTATTATTCCGTAAAAGACAGCCATGGAGGTATACGCACTTCGCCACCCTTCGGCTTCTATCATTGATCCAACAAAGTAGGGTACAACTCCCTGTCCGAATGCTCCCCCTGCAGCAGTGATTCCAAGTGCAAGTCCTGGACGATGGGAAAACCAAAAACCAACGTTAGCGAACAGTGGTGTCGCGATGATGGCATTACCGAAAGCCCCAAACAGGAAATAGAAACCGTAAAAGTGCAAAAGGCTTGATTGGCCGCTTAGAAAGTACAAAGCCATCACCATCACGATGGCACCGATTAGGCCAAACCATCTGGTTCCGAATCGATCCGCCAAGAATCCCCAAAAGATTCCAAAAATGGCTGATGAAAATGCAATCGCACTATAGCCGAACGATGTTTGACCACGCGTCCAACCAAATTCTGCTGCTAGTGGTTTGAGAAATACCGATATCGACCCAAGGGCCCCAAATGACAGAGAACTTAAGGAAAAAACAATGAATACCATGAGCCATCCATACAATGGATCTTGGCCGGATCGTGGGTTGTGCTGGTTAATCACTATCTATTTGAAGTACTCAATGAGATTAGTGAGAGTATGCGTTGTATAACAATTCTGACGCAAATAATGTGGCGTTAGGATTAAATAGATGGAGTAGGGGGAAATATGGAAAATCGATATTTTGGAAACACTGATCTGGAATGTTCGTCGATCGGGTTTGGTACGTGGGAAATGGGCACGACACAGTATGGTGAAATAGATGTCCGAGATGCTGTACGCGCTGTTGAGATGGCTATTGATCACGGAATCACGCTATACGACACAGCTGAGGTCTATGGTCCATACACGTCCGAAGAGCTTTTAGCTAAAGGCCTTGGTACGCATCGGCAAGACATAGTGTTGGTGACTAAGGTTGGATTTACCTACGACGATTCGGGCAGCAAGAGCGGGTCCTCCGCTGTAACGGGTCGAGACGCGTCTCCTGATCATGTCATAAAGCGGACCGAGGGTTGCTTGCAGAGACTTGGTACCGATTACCTTGACCTGTTGCTCATTCACTGGCCTGATCATAAAACGAAGCATGAAGACACGATGGAAGCCTTAGAGCAACTCAAGGCATCCGGAAAAATTCGTCATTATGGCGTGTCGAATTACAATGTAGAAATGATGGAAGCCTGTGAGCAGTATGGACATTTGACGGCAAATCAAGTCGGTTACCATATGTTTGACCGACGTGTTGAGAATGGAGTATTACCTTTTTGCGAGAGCCAAGGAATTGGCTATATGGCCTATGGAAGCTTGGGATTTGGTCTCCTATCAGGTGCGCTTACTCCAGAGACTACCTTTGTCGACTGGGATTGGCGCAGTAGTGGTAAAGCGTTTGGATTGCCTTTATTTGAACACGAAGATTTCCTCAGGGAATTGAAGGTGGTCGAGCGCTTAAAAACATTTGCAGCAGATCATGGGAAATCAGTCCCACAGCTCGCGTTGGCATGGTTACTGGGACAAAAGGCAGTGAGTGTTGGTTTGGTTGGTATGCGTAACGAAAAAGAATTAGTCGAGAACGTAGCAGCAGCTGATTGGAGACTGCTCGATAGTGAACGAGAGCAGATCGACCGTATCTTTGAGGAAGAGGGAGTTCCAACATACACGGATGCTGAGCAAGCAACCTGATTATAATTTTTGGTACGAGCGGATCATAAATGTTTTCAAAACGATCGGTTATCTTCGCAGTTTCAACAGCTTTTCTTGTAGGAATTGTCGCTACACTAGCCATTAGGCCGGTAGGAACAAATCAATCAATCAATCTTGTGGCATCGGAAATCGCGGTACGAGCTAAGTGGCGTATGCCACTGTCTTCGCCCAGTAATCTGCCTGGTGGTGGAGAGACGCCCCTTTGGTTGGCTGAATCTGTGGAACGGGCGAGTTCAGGCGCTTTTCTGATAGATATATATGAACCAGGTGAAATGGTGCCAGCATTTGCTGTTACAGATGCAGTTCGAGAACGTAAAGTTCCCGCTGGGCACACTTGGTTGGGCTACGACCAAGGGAAAATTCCAGCTTCAGCATTGTTTGGTGCAACACCTTTTGGTCTGGATCCTTGGGCTTATATTGGATGGTGGTTCTTTGACGAAGGGCAGAATTTAGCTTCAAGGATCTATGCTGAACACAACATGAAACCCCTGCTGTGTGGGATATCTGGGCCAGAAACTGCAGGATGGTTTCGACAGCCGATTGAAACCGCAGATGACATTAACGGATTAAAAATTCGATTTGCAGGTATTGGAGGTAAGGTTCTTCAGAGGATAGGAGCATCCATTACGATGCTCCCGTCCGGCGAGATTTTTCAGGCCCTAGAAACAGGTGTTATTGATGCAACGGAATATTCACAGCCTATTACAGACCAAGCACTGGGGTTTGCGCGTATTGCTAAATACAATTACTTTCCAGGCTGGCATCAGCCCTTTAGTGCCTCGCATCTTGTTGTGAATCTTGGCGTCTGGAACGAGATGTCTCCGGGGGATCAGCGACTATTGGAGGGTCTGTGCACTGCAGCTACTGCACGGCATCTTGGGCTGACTGAAGCAGTCCAAGGGGCAGTTATTGAAAACTTTCCGTCCATCGGTGTTACGGCTAATGTGTTACCCGATGATTTGCTATCCCTGCTTCGGTCAACAACTAAAGTCGTACTAGATGAAGAGGCGGCTAAGGATGTAGATTTTGCTGAGGTACTTCAATCTCAAAGAGCATTTCAACAAACTTATGCCGTGTGGAGAAAACTAGCTTATCCATCCAAGGAGCTATGATAGATGGATAACATGGAGCTACCTGATACCACTTTTTCTCGAATTGTAGATGGCGTTATTGTCCGGGTAGGTAGGTCGTTAAGCTGGCTTTGGGTTATCCTGCTGAGCGTTATCGTCGTTAATGTGTTATTACGATACTTGTTTGGAGAAGGGCGGGTCGAATTTGAAGAATTGCAATGGCACATCAATTCGGTCGCTTTTTTGACGGCCATCGTCTATGCGTATAAGACTGACTCTCATATTCGTATCGATTTGATTTCAAGTGGTCTTTCAAGCCGTGCGCGTGTTTGGATAGAGATGTACGGAACACTCTTGTTATTGCTGCCGTTTGTCGTGTCAATTTTTTCTTTTAGTTTGTCTTTTGTAGCGCACAGTTGGACCGTCGGCGAAATTTCCCAGTCACCTGGAGGGCTTCCGTATCGCTGGATACTTAAGTCCATACTCACTGGAGCATTTGTTTTTTTAATGTTGGGGATATGCGCTCGTATTACTCGTTTGTGGGCCTTCCTATCGCAAAACCATACGGATGAATTGACATGACAGGATCAGAAATTCTTGCCATGGGTATGATCGTTTCTTTTATTTGTTTGGTATTTACCGGCTATCCCATTGCCTGGATTCTAGGTGGACTCGCCGTGGTTTTCACGGCACTGGCGATTGTTCTTGAAGTTGATTTCGGTATACCCATGGGGATCGATTGGTTTTATACATCNATGACCGTTGATCGTATCTGGGACGTAATGGAAAACTGGGTCATGGTCGCTCTACCTATGTTTATCTTTATGGGNATTTTGTTAGATCGTTCAGGAATTGCCCGAGGGCTGCTGACCGGNTTTGCGCGTTTGTTNGGGCCTGTCAGAGGAGGNCTCGCGATTACNGTAACGATTATTGGNGTNTTGCTCGCGGCATCGACAGGAATTATTGGGGCNTCAGTTGTGCTTTTGGGTTTGCTTGGGCTGCCGGTCATGCTTGAGAACGGATATGACAANCGTCTTGCNTCAGGGACCGTTTGTGCNGTAGGAACCCTGGGNATTNTNATTCCACCTAGCATTATGTTAGTCGTAATGGCTGATCGAATGGCTATGAGCGTNGGAGATTTGTTTTTGGGGGCATTGTTTCCAGGCATGTTGCTAGGTGGCCTATATATTCTCTATCTCGTTGGTGTCGGAATCTTTNGACCTACANACGCTCCAGCAACAAAGGGGGAGCCGATTACATTACGAACCGTATGGGAGTTGGTGCAAGCTATCGTGCCGGCTGCATTTCTNATTTTGGCAGTGCTTGGGAGTATCTTTTTTGGATTCGCCACGCCTACTGAA
Organism: Gammaproteobacteria bacterium; assembly: GCA_002708205.1. Taxonomy (GTDB): domain Bacteria; phylum Pseudomonadota; class Gammaproteobacteria; order Pseudomonadales; family Azotimanducaceae; genus UBA11889. The sequence continues at coordinate 85,549 of PAMR01000019.1, read as the reverse complement.
GCGGCTGGTGTGGGTGCTTTTGGGGCATTGCTCTTGGCGGCAATCAAAGGTGTTCTAAATCGAAAGGTGTTGGTCGAAGTGCTTGATGAAACCTCTCGGACAACAGCTTTTATATTTGGAGCCATCATTGGTGCGGTGTGTTTTACGCTAGTTTTGCGCGGTCTTGGCGGTGACGAACTGATTGAGAGAACCTTATTGGGACTGCCTTTCGGGCCGGTGGGTATTGTTATATGTATCTTGATAGCGACTTTCTTATTGGGATTTTTTCTCGATTGGTTGGAGTTGACGCTAATTATTTTACCTTTGGTAGCGCCTGTGGTTGCTGGACTTGATTTCGACCCCGTTTGGTTTACGGTTCTTTTTGCGGTATGTCTCCAGACAAGTTTTTTGACACCGCCAGTGGGAGGTGCGCTTTTTTATTTGAGAGGAATAGCACCTGCCGGGGTTGATCTACCCGTGATTTATCGGGGGGTTATACCGTTCATCGTAATTCAGTTGGTTGGATTGGTGATCATATTTCAATGGGAAGCCCTAGCAACTTGGCTCCCAAGCCAAGCGTATCCGAACCGATAGAACAAGGTTATAGGACATAATTGAAAGCATTGAAGATTTATTTTCTGGATCAATCCATACTTCCCTAGGGTCTACTTTATCGGGTCATGTGCCGCCCAGAATTCCCTCACGTCTTTATCTAGATCGTTTACCACTTCGCGTGTTTTATCTAAGACCAAGGTGGCTCTATCAGTTAGAGTGTAAGTGGGCCAAGCAGGTTCCCCTGGGGCACTTGGTTTTCCAGTGCGTGCAAAATTTACCCAATAAGCGCGCATGGCTTTTCCTAAATCCTCGGGAGCATTCGATCCTGCTAGGCTAGGTCCGGCAGCGATCCAGTTCCAGAGAAAACACAGTTCAACTGCATGTGTAGCCCTTAACGAGCCATCCAACATGTCGCTTTCCCAGGTGCACATCCACGACCAGCAGTTGGATCCAGACTCGGTGGTGGCATCTAGGATTCTGACCATAGAATTGCGGAACATTGTGTCTGTTAACGCGTATACGAGTTTTTCACGGGGTGTTGATTCAGGCGCAAATTTGGAATATGCGCTCATAGCCTCTGATCCGTTGACTCCCTCGCTTTCAAAAAAATCGATTGCGTCTGTTTCGTTGTACTCCTGATGTCCAACGATTTGCGCAAATAGTGTTCCTTCATGTCTACAACCTCCGCCCATGAGAGGTGGATTATTAGTGCCTCGCGAACGAATGGTTTCGCTTATAGGCCCAGGTATCAAGGAACCATCAATGCTTGGGGAGAAGGAGACGCTTTCTGCCGAACGAAAAGCTAAATTCGGCTTTGTTTGTGTCGCTGGGTCCGGCTTGTAAAGAGCAAGGAGATCATCGACACTTGCTTTTCGTAGAGTATCTAGTCCATTGGTTAGTGGGTCGCCACCTAACCGCTCAATGCAACGATTGGTGAACTTAACATGACCTTCTCCGACGGGTATCAGATCGACGTGAGGAGAATGTATGATGGCTTTGTGGAATAGGCCCTCTGCACGCGGACAGCCATAGAGCATTGCTGTCGATGTGCCACCCGCTGATTCGCCAAAAATGGTGATATTGTCGGGATCTCCCCCGAATGAGGCAATGTGCTCTTGTACCCATTCCAGAGCACAAATCTGATCTTGTATTCCTACGTTGACGGATGCTGAAAGTTCGGTATCTAAATGCCCGACGTGAAGAAAACCGAGTGGACCCATCCGATAGTTGATCGTCACGACAACAACATCGTGTTCCCGAACCCAATGCGAACCGTTGTAGGCTCTACCAGAACCACTGACGTAACCGCCGCCATGAATCCAGAATAAGACGGGTCGACCAGATTTATCGGTCTGGCGGGGATAGATATTGAGAAAAAGGCAGTCTTCGCTAATCGGTTCAGCACGTGCGGCCAGCGGGCTGTCGGTTTCAGGAGGCGGCTGAATGGCAGAGGGTCCAAATTCAGTCGCATTGTACTCACCCACCCACGGGATGATTGGCATTGGTGGTTTGAAACGAAGTAAATCAACGGGAGGCTGTGCATAACGTATACCGCGAAATGACTGATATCCATCACGTTGAGCGCCGCGAACCCGACCTAGTTTCGTATCAACAGTAGGCATGAAAATTTCCTTCAATAGATTGAGTTACTCGATCTGATTAACGAAATGCAGGTATGACCTCTTGTGCAAGTAGTGCCTCATTTTCTTCTATGTAGGAGGCAGGACATGCGGAATTCAGAATAACTGTCTGCGCCCCAGCGTCGGCGTATTCCCGTAAACGTTGGATACAGTCGTCGGGCGTTCCTGCCAGTGCATATTTCCCCACGAGCTGCGAAAAATCCTGATTATATTGTAGACTGAGACGGTCGGTAGCCATTTTGATTGCGGTTTGGCGATCATGATGCACCGCAAAAAAAATAAAGAGTCCAGGTTTAACAGGACTCTGTCGATCTGTTTCAGAAGAGAAAGTTTGGATTTTCGAGAGCGACTCAGCTAAACGTTCAGGCGTATACATATAAGGTAGCCAACCATCCCCAAACTTAGCACAACGTTTCATTGCGGCATCGGTGCGCCCTGAAATCCAAATGGGTGGATGCGGTTGTTGTATCGGCCTAGGATATAAAGTGACCTCGTTCATGGTCGTAAAACGACCACTATATGATACGTCTGTTTCTGTCATCAGACGTTGAATGATATCTAGCGCTTCATTTGTTCTGGCTCCGCGCTCTCGGACTGGCACACCCGACGCTTCGAATTCTTTTGGGAATTCCCCGCCGACGCCGACTCCTAGATTGAATCGTCCGTTTGACACGGAATCCAAGGTAGCAATTTGTTTTGCCAAAAGGGCAGGCGGATACAAAGGAACCAACGTAATGGCACTCATCAGCTTGATGGTTTGGGTGGCTCCCGCCGCTGCGGCTAAAGCGATCAGACCATTATTTGTAGGACCATAAAAGAAAATATGTTCACCTGTAGAGACAAACTGGTAGCCGAGTTTTTCAGCAGCTTGTGCGTCTTGTGCGATATTCTCGAGACCTCGCAATCCGATACCAAACTCTAATGTCATAGGAACACCTTAGAGAGAATCAATTGTCCGTAATATTAGCGCGTGGAAAGGAGAAGCACATGATTTACGAAGAAAGATGCATACAATTAAAAGGTGGCGTACTTGACGAGTATCTAGATTGGGCTGTGCACACATTATGGCCGACTCTTGAATCTGAGGGTGCTGATCCNGTATGTCTACTAAATGGTTTAATCGGAGTCTCGAGCGACGAATTACTTTGGATCATCGGGTTTAAAGATTATTTCGCATGGGAAAACTGTCAATCGACCATAGCTGGAGAGGCAAAATTAGAGAAGCCGAGNAATTGGGTTGCGTCAGAGGCAGTAAATTTAATGATGCCATCTCGGTANCGNCCCGTGGGCCCCGTCGCGATCGACGAACGACGAGCCGTATATGGCGCTCGAAGATGGTGGATACACCCTGAGGACTGGTCTGAATTCAATAGGCTTTCGCATGATGGGGTGTGGCCAGCAATGGACTATATGGGTCACCATGTAATTGGGCAATTCCGGCACGCAGCAACAACTTCGCCATTGGAAGTTTTGAATCTTGCCGGATATAACGACGTGGCCCATTGGCACGCAACGAGATCGCCAGAACAACACGATGTTCCAGATGCGTTGCGTGATTTATTGACTGCATTAGGTCGAGAAAGAAATCAGCTTGTTCAGAAGAGTTTAGTTTGTCTGATGCGAGCACATTGGCCGGATTGACGGCCTAACACAAGGGAGTACGAGATATGGTGGCTGAAGCTAAGTTAGTTGGGGAAAATCGATATAGAGAATCATACGGCCGGTATTTTGAGGAATTTCATGTGGGGGACGTTTTCGAGCATCGTCCTGGGCGGACTATTACAGAAACAGACAATACATGGTTCACNCTACTGACAATGAATCAACACCCATTACATTTTGATGCGGAGTACGGGGGCAAAAGTGAATTCGGTAAGCCTATTGTTAATTCTTGTTTGACGTTGTCNCTGATTACCGGAATGTCNGTCTCCGACGTAAGCCAAAAAACTGTAGCTAATTTAGGTTGGGACAATGTTCGCTTAACAGCCCCAGTATTTGTGGGAGATACGCTCTACGCAGAGTCTGAAGTTTTGGAGAAAAGGGAGTCCAAATCCCGGCCACATCAAGGTATCGTNCGTATTCGCACCGTTGGTGCTAAGGCCGATGGCACCGCTGTCATTAACTTTGAACGGGCCATGTTAATTCCTTCACGTGGGCACGCTGTCGACGACGATATTGACTACTGAGGTTACTTTGACTAACTCATCCACAGAAACAGAGATTATTCTCAATACCATAGATCGATTTCTTGATCGCGAAGTACGCCNTGTCGCGAAGGAACTGGAATTATCAGATACCTATCCAGTCAAAATTGTTGAGCGTATGCGCGAGATAGGATTATTTGGGGCAACCATCGGTACTGATTACGGTGGTTTGGGACTGAGTTCGTCAACCTATGCGCATATTGTTGAGCGGGTCAGTGCTGTATGGATGAGTGTTTCGGGGATTTTCAATAGNCATCTAATTATGTGCGCGGCCATAGAAAAATTCGGAACGGAAACACAAAAGCAAANGTATCTACCTCGACTNGCAAGTGGGGAGTTGAGAGGGGGAATCGCTTTAACAGAGCCTGACTGTGGCACGGATCTGCAGGCTGTTAGGACTCGTGCGAGGATAGATAATGACGAATATGTGGTCGATGGCACAAAACAATGGATTACAAATTCGGTGCATGGAAATATTCTTTTGGTTTTGGTTAAAACGGACCCGGATACTATGCCTCGCCATCGCGGTATGAGTTTACTCATTGTCGAGAAAGAACGAGGTTATAAAGCATCGAAATTAGCCAAACTTGGATACCGAGGTGTCGATACGGGAGAAGTACAACTGGACGGCGTACGCGTGCCAAAAGATCAACTGGTTGGTGAGAAAGAGGGGCGNGGGCTACAGCAGATTCTTTCAGGTTTGGCGTTAGGCCGAATCAATGTGGCGGCTCGNGGCGTGGGGGTGGCAAATGCGTCTCTGCAAGCTTCCCTGCNGTATGCAGGTGAACGTAANACCTTTGGTCAACCTATNGGAGAACACCAAGCAATCCAAATTAAACTTGCGGATATGGCAACGAAAGTCGAGGCTGCCCGACTTCTCACCCAACGAGCCGCTGATACTTATGATCGAGGTGAGCGATGCGACCTAGAGGCCGGTATGGCTAAGCTATTCGCCACAGAGGCTGCGGTAGAAAACTCCATGGAAGCATTGAGAATACATGGTGCATACGGGTACTCACCCGACAATTTGGTCGAACGGTATTATCGGGATGCGCCTTTGTTAGCCATCGGCGAAGGTACGAATGAACTCCAACGGATAATCATTGCACGTCAGTTACTCGATCGTGGGCCCGATTAGGCGTGGATCCGATCAAGTTAATAATCGAAAAGGCTTTGGTCACGATGATGACCGTNGAACCTGCTTCATCTGATCTAGATACACTTTTTGAGAAGCTGAAGAGTGACGGCCAAGTCGATCATTCGGATATAGAGGCCCAGATATGGGAAATATGGTGTTCTCATGCAGAGATTGCAGCGGAGCGGTCNATGGCGACGGTGTTGAGTCTCGCNGATGCAGGNGAGCTTAAAGCGGCGTCGGAGGAGGCGGATCGGCTTGTCGACGGGTGGCCGAATTGGGCGGAAGCATGGAATAAACGAGCTACGGTCCGGTTTATAGAAGGACGAGAGACTGAGAGCGGTACGGACATCATTGAAACCTTGGCNCGGGAGCCACGGCATTTTGGCGCCATCAGCGGTNTNGGCCAAATATGTCTGAATGTAGGCGACGGCCCGTCGGCATTGATGTGCTTTGAAAAGCTTTTGGNTATTAATCCGCAGTCTGANATCGCNCAGCAGGTTGTGAAAGCTATAAAGGACCAGTCACCAGATTATCTACACTAGTGTTTATCGTGCGACGTAACCTCAATGCCCCTTTTCTTGGCTATATTTCAAAGTGGGGTCCCTACAAGGGCCAGGCTCCGGTAGTATAGGCAATTCGCTTATTGTTGAGAGGCTTGGAGGCCTAACGTTTTGGATTCAGATATCGAGGAAATGCGTTCGCAATTCCTAAATGAGGATTTTGATGAAGTTACATTTGAAATCGATGGTGAACAGTTTCGTCAGTATGCCGTAGCATGCGGGGAGACCGACCCCAAATATACAGACAATTCCGCGGCTGACTTTCAAGCTCCGCCTACATTCGTGTCCACCTTAGTGGGTGGGAGAGTGCTTCCGGAAAACCTGCCAGTGAAAGGTGTTGGTATGGATGCTGGCAAAGGTGTCGAGTGGAAAGCCCCTGTGAAAGCGGGTGCGACACTTACTGGACGGTCTCATTTACATGACATTTACACGAAGACAGGACGGTCTGGTCGTATGGTTTTTTTCGTTACCCGAATGGAACTTTTCGATGCAGATGGAACACACGTGGCAAATGCTGATACAAGAACGGTAATCAGGGAGAAGCCGAGTGAGTGACACTGTACAAACGATTAAGGATGTCGAGTTCGGAACTGAGCTACCTGCGTTTGTTCCGGATACGAGTATTGAAAATACGCGGCGCTTTGGAACGCATGTCGGATGGAATGGCGGTAGATTCACCGATCATGAAGCGGCAAAGAAGGAAGGATTCCCAGGGGCGATTGTTCCCGGTGTGATGAGTCAAGGTTTTTTGGGCGCGATGATCCATCGGTGGGCCCCTTTGGCTGAGATTACGGCAATAGACACGGTTTTTCGTGCGCCGGTTTTGGTTGACCATCCCCATAGTATCGTCGGTGTTGTCACCGATGTCGATGAGGACGAAGGGACGGTCGAAATAGATATAACCGTTACGAACGAGGCGGGAGAAACCCGGGTCTTTGGTACAGCGACTGCTTTATTGCCAAAGTAAAAAGCTCGGTTCTATTCAGATCCTGCTTTTCAAGTAGTTGTAGGGGCGGCGCACTTTAACCGAAGAGTGCCCCGCTAACTGTCGTTCGGTGCTACGATTCCTGGCTATCTAACTAGCCGGAGGGATTTCTGTGGGACAGTTGCAAGGAAAGGTTGCAGTCATTACTGGTGGAACGAGCGGAATAGGGGAAGCGACTGCAGAGCTTTTCGTGGCTCAAGGAGCTCAGGTCGTATTGACAGGACGGTCGGAGGAGAAAGGTCAATTGCTGGCGAGCCGTTTAGGTCAATCGGCAATTTATGTTGCGGCTGACGTTACAAAAGAAGAAGACATAAAGCTTGCTATTGATCAGGCGATAGAGAGATTTGGCAGGCTCGATGTGCTTTTTAATAATGCTGGTGGGCCAACGGCTGGCAATCTTGACGACATAACACGGGAAGAGATTAATTACGGGGTCGACTTGTTATTGACGAGTACGATACTGGGTATCCGTTACGCCATTGAGCCTATGAAAATAGCGGGTGGTGGATCGATAATCAACAACTCGAGCATAGCTGGACTACGTTATCGTCAAGGAAATGGGCTCTATTCGGCATTGAAGGCGGCGGTGACTCACTATACCCGACTGGCTGGTGTTGAGCTGGGCCCTCACGGTATTCGCGTTAACGCAATCTCGCCAGGTGCGATCGCAACTCCCATATTTTGGGGAGGTTCTGGCCGAGCAAATACTTTATCGGATGAAGATAACGCCCGAAAGATGGAAAAGCTCAAAGGAAATTTAGCCAAGGCGACGCCGATACCCAGAAGTGGTATTGCGGAGGACATTGCAAATGCAGCGCTCTTTTTGGCCAGTGATGCCGGCAGTTACATTAATAGTCATGATCTAGTGGTTGATGGAGGCCGTACCGCCATGTTCAACGAATAACCTTTATTGGGTCTAAACTGCTTTTTGGACTAGAAGCACTGAGACGTCTGCACAATTAAGTAGCATTAAGTTTTTAACAAGGAAGGAAAGGCGAATGTCGAAATTATCTGAAGATGCACGTATTGATCCACGTCTCAAGCAGATGTTTGGATCGATGCCTGAAGGCCCCTCTTTAGGGGATGCGGAAGATCGGGATCAGTTGTTAGCTGAAGCAAATACTGTAGAAGCAATTCAACAGAGGAAAGCGTTTGAGGGTATGTCCGAGGCGATGGACAATGATCAGGTTGCCCCTATCGAGGGGCTCACAATGGCGCGGATGGCTGTACCGAAGGGCCCTCAAGGTCAGACACTTAACATCAATTTTATCCGCCCTGATACTGATGAGGTGCTGCCCTGCGTGTACTACATTCATGGGGGTGGAATGCAATCCATGTCCTGTTTTTTGGGCATGTACAGAGCTTGGGGAAAAATCATAGCAAGACAGGGTGTGGCTGTGGCGATGGTGGATTTTCGTAACTGCCTCACGCCATCCTCGGTGGAAGAAGTCGCAGCTTTTCCAGCAGGACTTGAGGATTGTATTTTTGGATTAGATTGGATTATCGGTCAGGCAGAAGAACTATCGATTGATCGTAAAAATATGATCGTAGCTGGAGAAAGTGGCGGCGGGAATTTGACACTAGCTCTGGGTTTGTCGTTGTTGCGGGAAGGAAAAATTGGTGAGATTTGCGGACTGTATGCCTTATGTCCATACATCGCTGGGTCGTGGCCGCAGGATCGGTATCCGTCATCCATTGAAAATAACGGGATTTTATTGGACCTTCATTCCAATCGCGGGGCTATGGCATATGGCATAGATGAATTAATCAATAAGAATCCGTTAGCTTGGCCGGGGCTAGCGAGCATCGATGACCTGCGTGGTTTACCCGATGTGGTCGTCAGTGTGAACGAGTGTGATCCGCTACGAGACGAAGGAATTGCCTTTTACCGAATGTTGTTGGAAGCGGGCGTTGCCGCCCAATGTCGTCAAGTTATGGGGACAATACACGGCACTGAAATTACGATGGCTTGTCCTGAGGTTAGTCGTGAAACTGCAAGAAGTATTGCCGACTTCGCTCGAGGCACTACACGAAATGATAGGCTGTAGCCGAATCGCTCTCAGTTTTAGATGTATTTTTTCGTTCGTCGACTTGCCTACGTTCCACTTGAGTCTCTTGGCTGGGTGACAAAGTAGCTATTGCTACGTGACCGCCATCGGAAGACGCGTACGCTGCGACAGGACTGCCAGGATAGAATGCTCGGGTGTCCCCCTGGCTCATATCGCCCCATACATGGACATGGCCAAGTGCCAGATAGTCGAAACGGGAGGCATTAATTTCGTCATGTGTGATTTGAGACGAACCGATACCAGCCCTTTTGGCGACTACCTGTCCATGAGCCAATCCAATGTTCCAATAATCGCTGTTCCGTTCGGGAGGGTTAAGTAATGGAACGTTTTCTGGTGCATGTTCGGCCATGGCGCGACCCCAAACTCTTGCGGAAATACTATCGAGTGTGAGCTGATTTCCGTCTGGATCTAAAATCGCATGTACGTGACCTCCAGCAGTCGAGACTTCCAACCGGTGCCAAACAGACTTTTCATCATGAACGTCGTGGTTACCTGGCAGCAGTACAGTTTGGCAATTGAGTCGAGCAAGCTGTGTCCTTACGAACTCGAAGTCCGCTTCTCCCACCCTATTATTGTCAAAAAGGTCGCCGACAATTAATAGGAGATCTGCTTTTTCATCTATGGCGCACGTAACAACAGCGGCGAAAGCGCGTTCGGCGCTGTTACGAAAATTTCCCTCCGTTTCACTGGAAAATCGGCTATCAAGATGCACATCTGAAGTGTGAACTATTTTTATGGACTTTAAAGACATAGGCCGCGCAGCTTAACCTAAAAGTGAGCCTGCTGTGTTGTGAATAATAAAAAAACTATGATGGTACAGGTGCTTCCGCATCAATAAGGTTCTGTTCTCTGAGCTCGGTCCAGATATCACCAGGAACCGGAAAATCCAGAAACGTTTTGTTTTGTTTCGGTTCGGCTGGGGATTTTGCTCCGGGGATGACAGCCGCTACTGCTGGATGGGCTAATGGAAATTGNAGNGCGACTGCGGCCATNGGAGTGTCATGGTGTTGACAAATAGCTTGGATTTTTTTNGATCTTTCGGCTATTNCGGTCGATGGTTCAGAGTACATGTAGGTTGCTNGACCNGGATCNACGAGCCATCCGCTNGCAAACGGTGCGGCGATAATTACTCCAATATTGTACCGGGTACAAAGAGGCAATATTCGTCGTAACGCTCGGGTTTCCAGCAATGTATAGCCACCAGCGATGACGAGGAAATCGAGGTCGACTAAATCGACTATTTTTTCGATTAGAGATTCGTGCTGGTCTGTATTCCAGCTTTTTTCGTTACGGCTTTCCAAATTGCAACCGCAACCAATCGCTTTGATTTTTCCTTCCTGTCGAAGCTCCTCTAAAGCACGAGCGCCCCCGCCCTGCTTACCAGACAATTGATTTAGATGATTCTCTATTTGACTTTGCGTGTGATAGCCGTAGTCAATATCGTGAATGGTTAAGCTGTCCACTTTCGAGTGACCTAATCGCTGGAGTGAATCNAGATGTTGCCGATGTATTTGCTCATACGAATAGTCGAATTTGACGCGAAAACCTGTAATGGAGTCGCGTGGGGTACGTACTTCCCCTCCGGGCGACAATGTATGATTGGCCTCTACACGATGTGGTTCGGGAACTAACGTTTTCCCAACCTTCGTATTGATGTGGTAGGTGTCTCGATCGTCTTTTCCGGAGAGCGATAGACCCAGTCGCCGCTCCGAGCGGCCTAAGCCATACCAAGGGGCTGTGTCAAAAAAACGTACGCCCGAGTCCCATGCGCTATGCACAGTCTCGATGCTTGTTGGATTGTCGATTTGCGGACTGCCAATGGTTCCACCCCCAAATCCAAGAACTGATACGGAGAGTTCGCTCTTTCCGACGGAGCGGATACTGATTGTGTTTATTTGTGTTGTACCTTGAGTAGTCATTACGATGGTCCGATATGCTTAGTGTGGTTCTGTATGACGGTTGGTTCGAGACGANGCTTATTCTATACAGTGAATTGTCTGAATGTTGGTAGGAGGTGTTATGGCGAAAAATTATACTCCAGCGTCAATGCGTCGGCTTTTTGAAGACGTAAAAAATTGGGGCAAGTGGGGACCGGACGACGAAAGAGGTGCTTTGAATTACATCACGCCTCCGCTGGTTGCTAAAGCTGCCCACACCATTACCGACGGGGAAACTGTCAGCTGCGCTCTAGAATTTCCAACTCGACCGGCTCCCGACAATCCGAGGCCGGCGCAGCACATGATGGTTGTTGCGGGCGATGCGTGCACGGAGACCGGTATTCCAGGAATGGAATCTGCCATGGATTTCATTGGCGTAGCGTTCCACGGAATGGCTGTGTCGCATATTGATGCCCTTTGCCATGTTTTCGTCGACGAAGTGATGTACAACGGTTTCGAAGCCAGTGATGTGAAAAGCACTGGAGCCAATCGAAATAGTATTATGGCTGGAAAGGACGGAATCAGTGGTCGCGGCGTATTACTAGATATCTCGCGTTTAAGGGGCGTCGATTGGCTCGAGATTGGTGCGCGGATTTCTCCTGAGGATCTTGAGGCGGCCGAAGAAGCTCAAAATGTAAAAGTAGGAGAGGGNGATATTTTGCTTGTATCGACTGGTCGAGATCGTCGTCGCGCAGCGAAAGGGGCATGGTCACCCATAGAGGGATTGGCTGGACTGGATGCTGCATCAGTCCAGTGGTTATTTGATCGAAAGATTGCGGTCCTGGGGTCGGACGGCGTTTCGGATGCCATCCCGAATGAAGATGCCGATGGCTGGCCAATGCCGATCCATCAATGTGGCATAGTTGCCATAGGGTTGCATCTTTTGGACAACCTGCGACTCGACTCACTAGCTGACACGTGTGCACGAAAAAATCGGTGGGAATTTTTCTTTACGATAGCGCCCCTTCGTGTGCAAAAGGGAACNGGTTCTCCAGTCAACCCGATCGCGGTTTTTTAATATGGAAGATATAGAGGTAGACCCGTACTCAGATGATCCCCTTCCCGAGCTTGAAGATATTCGTGAAGGAGAGGAATTGGATTGGNCGCGAATTTCAACGTATTTGAGAAAAGAGATGCCTTCGGAGGTCGATTTAAGTGGCGATCTACGAGTACTTCAGTTCCCACATGGCTCTGCGAANCTGACATACCTNATCGCCTTTGGCGATACCGAGCTGGTTTTCAGACGACCCCCATTTGGGGTATTAGCNCCTGGTGCTCACGATATGCGACGAGAGCACAAGGTATTGTCACGTCTCTGGAGAAATTTCGATCTGGCTCCACGTTCATATTTATTTTGTGACGATCATTCGATTGGTGGAGCCGACTTTATCGTAGTGGAAAGGCGAACCGGTGANGTTATTCGCGGCGTCATGCCACCGAGTATGAGANACCACGATAGGATNGGTTACCGTGTGGGNATGGCTCTTGTCGGNGCAATGGCTACCTTTCATACAATCGATCCCGCTACTGCGGATCTAACAGATTTAGGAAAACCGGAAGGTTTCGTCGAGCGACAGGTGGCTGGTTGGAAGAAACGATGGGACTTAGTGGCGGACCCGATATACAACCGGCAAATGTGCGATTTACATGAGGACCTTGAAAGGCGTATGCCGAAAGCACAGCGAGTGTCGCTCGTACATAACGACCTTAAGCTTGATAACTGCATGTTTGATCCGGCGAATCCTGACCAAGTGATAGCAATTTTCGATTGGGATATGACAACTCTCGGTGATCCATTGGTCGATTTGGGAACGATGCTGAATTATTGGCCTGACCCTAGTGATGATGAGACGAACCGTGGTCATGCCCATCCTGGGATGGAAAAAATGGGATTGCCTACGCGGGCTGAAGTTTTGGACAAATATGGTGATGTATCTGGGCTTGATGTTTCACAAGCGCATTGGTATGCAGCTTTTGCACAGTGGAAAACGGGAGTAGTAGTGCAGCAATTGCATCATCGATGGAAGGTAGGGGATTCGACTGATGAACGCATGGCTATTGTCGCGGAATCCCTGCCACGTCTCATCAAGGGGGCATCTCGATACTTATCTTTTTGATTACTTCTGTGAACGTCAAACAAGCGTGCTAGTCTCAGAGGGGAGAGACTAAGGGGAGAGATAGTCATGGAATTCGATCTGCTGGTAAAGAACGGAACGTTGGTAGATGGCTCAGGATCACCACGCTATGTGGCTGATGTAGGAGTGAAAGACGGGAAGATAACGGCCATCGGTCGTTTGACGGGACGAGCGAAGCAAACAATCGATGCTGAGGAGCACGTGGTTTCCCCCGGCTTTGTCGATGGTCATACCCATATGGACGCGCAGATTTTTTGGGATGAATTAGGGTCATGTTCTTGTTATCACGGCGTCACGTCTGTAGTGATGGGGAATTGCGGATTTACTTTGGCACCCTGCAAGGAGGCTGAGGCCGATTTGGTGTTTCGTAATCTCGAGCGGGCTGAAGATATTTCCAGAAGCGCTATGTTAGAAGGTATCAAATGGCGCTGGGAGACCTACCCAGAATACCTTGATGTGCTTGATACTCTTCCAAAGGGAATTAACTATGCCGGATACATGGGACATTCTGCTTTAAGAACTTATGTCATGGGTGAGCGCGCTTTTGATGAAGTGGCGTCCGAGGACGATCTCAAGAAAATGGGACGAATAGCTCAAGAGGCGGTAAAAGCCGGCGCTATGGGATTTTCTACTTCACGAACGCGAAACCACCAGACCTCAGATCACAAGCCGGTTGCGAGTCGTATCGCTGCTTGGGATGAGGTTAAGTATATAGTGTCGGAAATGGCGAAAACGGGCGCCGGTATGTTTGAGATAGCAGCCGAAGATACTGGTCGCGATCCTGAACGAAATCAGGATTATATGAGCCGTATTAAAGAATTGGCTCTGGATCACCGGGTCCCGGTAACCTGGGGTATGTTTTCTAGTCGTCGAGCTCCCGATCATTGGCGCCAATATTTCAACCTTTTGGACGAAGTGGGAATGGCAGGGGGACGTATGTTTGCTCAAGTTCATTCCAGAGCTTTGAACGTCTTATTCACCTTTGAATCCTACACCCCGTTTGACAGTTGGGAGTTGTGGCGAGAGATTCGTGCTTTGCCGCTTCAGGAACAACGCGAGAAATTCTCTGATCCGACGATCAAGTCGCGATTAGTTGAAATAGCTAACAAGGAGAGTAAAAAGCATAAAGAGCATGGATCAACTGTTCGTCCGCCAGATTGGCACTGGGTGTTTATCATGGACACTGTTGATGGTCCACACCGCCGAATGGATGAAGCTGCGAAGGAGGCCGGCGTCTCCGCTCCGGAACTAATGATCGATCTCGCATTGTCCTCGGATTTTAAAGTGATATTTCGTCAACCAATCGCTAATGAACTCGATGAGGATGTGATCGAAATGATGAAACACCCACGGTCTGTAGTCACCTTCTCCGATTCAGGCGCGCATGTTTCACAAATTATGGATAGTTCTCTGCAGACTCATATTTTTAGCCACTGGGTTCGGGAAAAGCAGGCACTAACCCTGGAGGAGGCGGTCCGAATGGTTACCCTGGAACCAGCATTACAGTGGGGATTTCACGATCGTGGACTACTACGTGTTGGTGCTGCCGCAGATATCGTTGTCTTTGATCCAAACACTATTGCCGCCAATATGCCTGAGGTAGTTCACGATCTACCTTCTGGATCAAAGAGATTGAAACAGACTGCTCGAGGTATAAAAAATACGATCGTAAATGGAGAGATCTTTCTTGAAAATAACGAGCCGACTGAAAGCCGCTCTGGTCAACTCCTTCGCGGTCCATTGGGGCGTGGTCGGTAGAAAAATCGGCTTAAGAGTTTGCCCTTAAGCCGATTTGGCCAACTATAAAAGTTCTTCTACTTTCTCGGAGGGCCTTCCAATTACGGCTTTTTTGCCGCGAATTATAATTGGTCGTTGCATGAGTTTTGGATGTTCAACTAACAGATTAACAACAGCTGATTTTGTTTGGAAATGTTCGGCGTCTAAGCCTAATTCCTTGAAATTTTTATCTTTTCGAACTAGCTCACCAGGATCGTCAGGTAGCAAATCTACTATATTTGATAGTTCTGTTTTGTTCAGAGGTTTCTTTAGATACTCAATGACATCGAACTCGACGTCGGTGGAGCGGAGGATTTCTAAAGCTCCGCGTGACTTGCCTCATCCTGGGTTGTGGTACAGAAGAATTTTTTCCATGACGGATCATCCATAATTTAAGGCCTACAAGTATAGACGTCTTTCATTTGTACGTATTGGTCAAGTAATTAGTTTTGTTTGAATTTATTGTGCTGGAGAAATACTGGAAGAGTTAGAGTAAAGTCATGCACATACATCAACCCTAGGAGCCGCGAAACACATGGCTACACTCTCTGTTCTCGATTTAGCGCCGATCGTTGAAGGTAGTGATGCTGGAAGGGCTTTGGCTAATAGTCTGGATCTTGCACAACATGCTGAAGAGTGGGGGTATCGCCGTTTTTGGCTGGCGGAGCACCACAATATGCAAGGGATTGCGAGTTCCGCAACAGCGGTGTGCATCGGATACGTCGCACAGGGAACGAACACAATACGAGTGGGCTCTGGTGGAGTGATGCTACCCAACCATGCCCCACTCGTGATTGCTGAGCAATTTGGTACGTTGGCTTCACTTTATCCTGGCCGAATTGACCTAGGATTGGGTCGAGCTCCTGGAACAGATCAGCAGACCTCATTCGCGTTGCGTCGAAATCTCCAAGGGAACGTAGACGGATTTCCCCGTGATGTCCTCGAATTGCAGAATTTTCTGGGAGCAGCCGAGCCTGGACAGAAAGTACGAGCCGTACCCGGAGAGGGGACTAAGGTGCCGTTATGGATCCTTGGATCGAGTCTATATGGGGCCCAACTGGCTGCTATGTTGGGGTTGCCGTTTGGGTTTGCTTCGCATTTTGCACCAGCTCAAATGGAACAGGCTATCGATATCTATAGGAGCAGATTTCAGGCGTCAGAAACACTATCGGACCCGTACGTTATGCTTGGTTTCAATGTCTGTGCTGCCCCCAGCGAAGAAGAAGCCATCTATTTGCGAACCTCAGCAATTAAGTCTTTTTTGCGTATGAGAGCAGGAAATCCAGCACGTTTGCCGCCACCAGAGAAGGGCTTTGAGAAAACTTTGAGTGAGTCCGAAAATCGCATGCTATCGGAAATGTCTAAGGCCTCAGTGGTCGGTTCTGCTGCCGCAGTTCACGAAGGAATAGATAGTTTTGTCAAACGAACGGGAGCGGATGAACTCATNATTACTTGTCAAATATATGAACACGAAAAGCGACTGCAATCATATAGTATTGTTGCAGATACGAGTTCCGTCACAAATGCGGCCTAACAAACTGTGAGCATAATCGCTAGATGGTGTGAAGCCGTGNTACATTCACTGTAGGCCTATTGGGGAAGTAATATGGATTGCAGCAATGGTTTGGGGATTAGGAAGGCCTTGGTTGCCGGGATGATTCGTTTTGGATTAGTAGGTGTGGTGTTCTCGTCCATCACCGTCTTGGGTGCGGAAAGCTTGCAACCGGAACAAATAGGACAAGAGGTTTTAGGCGANCCCTTACCGACCTGGTTTGTTGCTAAAAATACTATGGGTCCGGCCTATGTCTTCGATTCAAAAACGGGAGATATGCAAGGTTTAATCTCGTTGACTCCATATACGCCGAGTATTGTCCGACATACCGAACGACGCGAAATTTATGGTGCAGAAATACACTACGAAAGACTTTATAACGGAAAGCGAGAGGATATTCTCTCGATCATTGACCATGAAACGCTGGCGCCAATAGGAGAGGTTGATATTCCGAACAAAATCGCCTCGTTAGCNTTTCCCCAATATATTGGTTTGATGTCTGACGAGGAACACGTAACCATTTTTAATATGACACCAGCGGCGTCTGTNACTGTAGTAAATGTTGTGCAGAGAAAATTTGTAGGAGAAATAGCNACNCCGGGATGTGCNTTGACCATGCCGGTTGAAAACCGTAGTTTCCTGATGTTGTGTGGAGATGGCGCATTACAGCTTGTCCGTTTGAGTGATGGTGGTACAGAGAAGGACCGGCATAGAAGTGATGCTTTTTTTTCGGTAGAGGAGGATCCGGTTTTTGACCAGCCCATTCGGACGGGCCCCTCTTCTTGGCAATTGATCTCTTTCGAAGGAAAGATATTTGATGTCTCCGTCGAGGGGACCGAAATAGTAGTGACTGAACCATGGTCAGTTATTACTGAGGCAGACAAAGGGTGGAGGGTCGGGGGAGGCCAATTAATGGCAATTAATACGCACCTCGATCTGCTGTTCGTCATAGTACATGAGGGTGGAAAGGACACGCATGAGACACCAGGGAAGGAAGTGTGGGTGTTTAACAAGGACTCTAAGCGGCGCATAGCTAAGATGAAAATGGAAAAAGCTGTACGTAGTATTATGGTTACACAATCTACCTCAGAACCNTATCTGATAGCGTCTAGAGCAAGCGAACCTATTGTTGATGTCTATGATGTGTTAACTACTAAGTTGCGACATAGTATTCCAGCTGGTCAAACCGTAAACGTTTTGTTGCCATATTGAGCCATGGANTCCTTGTTAGGCATAATCGGATCGATCAGTTTTTGTTTTCTATTTGCTGCAGCTGCCATTAGCAAGGTTCGTGATTTATCGGGATTTAGAAACATTCTCTCGGCCTACCAGTTGCTTCCGGCCGTTTTTACTGGAAGTGCTGCAGCAATCATAATCCTCACTGAGATATTGTTGGCGGCTCTTTGGACCGTTCCGCACTATCGAGTATTGGCAAGTTATGCGAGTATTTTATTGTTCGTAGGGTATGCACTAGCGATAGCTGTCAATCTTCTACGATCACGCAATTACATCAGTTGTGGCTGCGGTGAAGACCAGCCCATTTCTTGGTGGCTGGTGGTTCGCAATGGTGTTTACGCCGCCTTTGCGGGAGTCGTTTCAACCATAGAAATTGGTCGGTTTGACTGGAGTGGACCTGAAGTGCTGATTATTGTCGTTTCTCTTACGACGATTTTTTTTCTAGAACGAATAACAGCTACACTACTAGCGAATGCAAGTCACCTGAGTGATTGGAGGCGATAGTGGACCTTCTAAGCGTGTCGCATACATTGTTGTGGTTACTTGTAACTGTTTTGGCCGTGACCGTATTCGCTCTTGCACGACAGATCGGAGTATTGAATGAAAGAATTGCACCCGCGGGAGCGCTTACACCGACGTCGGGTCCAAAAATTGGAGAGATGACTGAAATTGTCAATGTCGAGAACCTAGAGGGCGAGCATTTACAAGTAGGAGGCGACCAAGTCCACAATACAACGTTGATTTTATTTATATCGCCCACCTGTCCGGTGTGTAAATCGCTGGTGCCGGTCGCCGAATCTGTAGCCAACCACGACAATTTGAGTCTTCTATTTGCCAGCGATGGGGATACGCGAGATCGACATCAAAAATATGTCGTTGATTTAGGATTAGAGCCTACAAACTACATTCTTTCACAGCCATTAGGAATTCAATACGGAGTCAGTAAATTGCCTTTTGCGGTATTGATTGGCCCGGGTGGTATTCTTGCAGCTAAGGGGTTAGTCAATACTCGAGAACATCTCGAAAGCTTGTTGGAAGCTATGCATACCGGGATTTCAACATTGCAAGAATATGTTGGGCAACAAGATGGATGGCAAAACGATTCACAAGGGAGGGCATGATATTGAATATCACTGAACGAATTGGGATATGGTTCGATGCAAAAACCCGTAGCACGACTAGACAAATTGCAAGACGTACCTCTCGGAGAGGTTTTATCAGTAGGGTGAGCTCAACGTTGTTAGGCGTTGGTGTGTTGCCTTTACTGCCCGTGTCTAGAGCCTTTGGAGCGGAAGGACTAACTGAAATAGGCGATCCTGAGGCCTGCGATTATTGGCGCTATTGTGCACTTGGTGGAACTTTGTGTTCGTGCTGCGGAGGAAGTGTCAACAGTTGCCCGCCGGGAGCTACACCCTCGCCAATTACCTGGGTCGGTACATGTCGGAATCCAGTGGATGATAAAGATTATCTAATTTCCTATAACGATTGTTGCGGCAAAGCTGTTTGTGCCCGATGTGGATGCCATAACACGGAGCGAGATAAGCCTGTTTATTTCCCGTCGAAGAGTAACGACGTCCTCTGGTGTTTTGGGGTCGAGAGTAATGCATACCACTGTACGGTGGCGGTTGTTTTGGGTGAAGCTCAAGACATTTAAAATGTTTTTAGTACGATTCGTACTGCTGAGTTTTGCCTTTTGTGGTGGATTAGCCGCGTCTAGTGATCCACGTGTAGACTATTTGTTGCACTGTGCAGGTTGTCATCTACCCGACGGCTCGAGTATGCCTCCTGAAGTGCCTTCTTTACGGAATGGTCTCGGTGAGATTGTGGGAATCCCAGAAGGCCGGGAATATCTGGCCCGTGTGCCTGGAGCCTCACAAGCGCCGATAGATGATCAGAAGCTGGCTACTCTGCTCAACTGGATATTGTCGGAATTTAATGCGGATACATTACCAGCCGAGTTCGAACCACTGACGGCGCAGGAAGTTGGGATTGCCAGAGTAAGATTGTTACCAGATCCGGTGAAGTATCGTAATCGCCTTTGGGGCAGTGCTTCTATCCAGTACGAAAATTAAAATATCTAATACGTCGGGGCACGAAGGATCGTTATCCAATAATCGTATAGACAGGTTAAACTGTCGAAATCTAGTCAAGAAAATGGATAGGACAATGGAACAGATTGAACGTATGCGCTCAGATGCNGGNTTTATAGCGGCTTTAGATCAGAGNGGTGGCAGTACTCCAAAAGCCNTAGGACTATACGGAATCGANGAATCAGCCTACAACANTGACGAACAAATGTTTGATNTAGTGCATGCCATGCGTNCGCGCATAATCACCTCNTCTCGGTTTCATTCAGATCATATTTTAGGNGCTATTCTGTTTCAAAGAACCNTAGATAGTACNATNGANGGNAAGCCAACGAGTTGTTATTTGTGGCAGGAAAAACNAATTGTNCCTTTTTTGAAGATAGACTTAGGNTTGGCGGAGGAAAAAGAAGGCGTTCAACTCATGAAGCCAATAACAGATATGCGGGAGCGTTTACCAAAGGCCAAAGATTTGGATGTTTTTGGCACCAAGATGCGATCTGTTATCAAGAAGGCCAATGTCGCCTCTATTGCTTCGGTTGTGGAACAGCAGTTCGAATTTGGACAAATCATACTGGATCACGGGCTCGTTCCAATCATCGAGCCTGAGGTCGATATTCATTCGCCCGACAAAGCGGAGTGTGAAAATCTTTTNCTNAGTGAGTTGCGACGTAACTTGGAAATGTTGAAGAGTGACCTACCNGTNATGTTCAAACTGACACTCCCTGAAAGTCCGGGNTTTTACTCAGAATTTAGCGCACATTCCAAGGTGTTGCGGGTCGTGGCTTTGTCGGGAGGCTATCCGAGGGAGGTAGCTAACGAAAAACTCAGACTGAACCAGGGTATGGTCGCAAGCTTTTCNCGGGCACTCACTGAAGGTTTACTAGCAGATCAAAGTGAAGAAGCCTTTTCTGAATTGCTGGGTAGTTCTATAGAAAGCATAGCCGCGGCGTCGAAAACGTAGCGACCATCGACAGATGNCCCGGTTGATGTAGAACTAAGAGGTCGCTACTGCCCCACCGTCGCAAGTAATGGTCTCACCTACGGTATAGGCCCCAGCTCGGGATGAGAGGAATATCGCTAGTCCTGCCACATCCTCCATTGTTCCAACTCGACCACGCGGATTATTTTTCCCCACTGATTCCCAATCCGCACCCTCTACCTGTCCTCCAAAACCGACCCCTGCACTAAGCATCCANGACGGAAACGGACCCGGGGCAATCGCATTGACAAGAATATTTTGTCTGACTAGGTGGGCAGCCATTTGCCTGGTCAAGTGATGCACAGCGGCTTTCGAAGCGCCATACGAAAAATTGTCAAATCCTGGGGTTTTTATTCCGTCGATGGATCCAATATTGATGACTCTAGATGGTTCGTCGCTAGTAGCTCGGGATCGAAGCAGTGGAAGTAATTCTTGTGTTAGAAAAAATATGCCTTTTACATTGGTATCCATGACCTTATCCCAACCGCTTTCAGGAAATTCACCTAATGGTGCGCCCCAAGTTGAACCGGCGTTATTAACTAGGATGTCGAGATGACTTTCATCGTCGTTGATGTGNGCGACAACTTTTTTTATGCCATCAAGTGTTGACAGGTCNCCGGGAACGGAAATACAGACCCCCCCGTGTTCATTTTGCAGCCGAGTAGCAGTCGCGTCACACACATCGGCTTTTCGCGAACTAATGTAAACCTTTGCTCCGTGTTGCAGAAAGCCGGCTGCAATCATCTCTCCGATTCCTCGGGAACCACCTGTGACCAAGGCTACTTTCCCTTCGATAGAAAACCAATTCGACATGTGAACTCCTAGCAGAAACCAAGCTGCGACTCTAACATAAGAGACTGCTTGGAAATCTGTGAAAAACGACCACAAAATTGCAAAGGCAGAGAGAAAGCTCGGTTTAGGACTCATTTTAGGGCATGTATTAGCGCCGATTGTCGGGTAGAATCGAAAAATTGGGTGGGTAAGCATAAGGCGAGACATGAGCGAGTATAAAAAAGCAGTTCCGAGGCCAACTCCAGAAACACAACATTTCTGGGACGGTTGCAAAGACGGAAAACTAATTCTTCAAAGATGTAAAGAGACAGGTAAAGCTTATTTTCCGCCGAGACCGTTTAGTCCGTTTAACGGCTCGAAAGATGTAGAAACATTCGAAGCTTCCGGAAAAGGGAAACTCTACACGTATATGATCAATCACAGACCCGCAAGGGGTTTTGACGATGGGCCGTATGCCATCGCTATTGTGGAGCTTGAAGAAGGCGTTCGAATGATGAGCAATATTGTAGATTGTGATCAGACGCCGGAAGCGCTGCAGTTGGATATGCCTCTTGAGGTGGTGTTTGAAGAAATAAGTGACGATATATCGTTGCCGCAGTTTAGACCAACGAGCTAACAAAGTAGTCAATTCTANTACCGAGAAGTCGCTTCTCTAATTCCTTGAGGCCGCTTTTGTGGGTAAAAAATTTGCCTGGTGCATTGCGCCTCTTAATCGAGGCGGGCATAGTTGCANGCTGAAATTCTAACGCGTTGAATTCCATTATGTCGGGCTACGATCACCGAACTATTGAAAAGAAGTGGCAATCCTATTGGGCTGAGAAAGACACATTCTGTACAAAGGATGATCGCTCGAAACCTAAATACTATGTGTTAGACATGTTTCCATACCCGAGTGGAATGGGGCTGCATGTCGGGCATCCGAAAGGGTATGTCGCCACAGATGTGATAGCCCGCGCGAAACGAATGATGGGTTTTAATACGTTGCGTGTGATGGCCTGGGATTCGTTTGGTCTTCCTAGTGAGCGACAAGCTGAGCGGGAAGGGGTTCATCCCAAATTAGTGACAGCTCGTAATATCAATACTTTTAAGCAACAATTGACTGCCCTGGGTCTCGCATACGACTGGAAACGGGAATTTGCAACTTCCGATCCCAGTTATTACAAGTGGACGCAATGGATTTTCTTGAAGCTTCATGAACAAGGTCTCGCGTACGAGGCGGAAGTTCCTGTCAATTGGTGTCCGGCGATTAATTCTGTACTTGCAAATGAAGAGGTTAAAGACGGGGTTTATGTTGAAACAGGAGATCCTGTAGAACGGCGTATGTTGCGGCAATGGATGCTGCGAATTACAGCCTATGCTGAAAAATTATTGGATGGTTTGGATGATTTGGATTGGCCTGAGGGAATTAAAGAAGCCCAGCGAAACTGGATCGGTCGATCAGAGGGCGCTGCTATTGATTTCCCGGTAAAAGGAAGTAGCGAGTCTATTCAGATCTTTACGACTCGTCCGGATACATTGTATGGATGCACGTATCTTGTTTTGGCCCCCGAACATCCTTTGGTGGTAGAGATGACAACCTCTGAACACGGCGCATCTGTTCAGAAATACTGTGGTGACGCTGCAAATCGTAGTGACCGTGATCGAACGACAGCGGCCGCTGACGCACCGAAAACNGGTGTGTTTACGGGTTCGTATTGCATCAATCCGATTAACGGTGAAGAGGTGCCAATTTGGATAGCTGATTACGTTTTGTCTAGCTATGGAACAGGAGCGGTATTTGCGTGCCCGGCGCACGATGATCGAGATTACTCCTTCGCGAAAGCTTTTGACCTTCCTATTGTTGAAGTGGTGAGCGGTGGAAATATCGCGGAAGCCGCGTATACCGGAGATGGGCCGCACATAAACTCGGGTTTTCTAGACGGATTGGATAACGAAACAGCAAAAACAACTGTCATAGAAAGACTGGAGTCGGATGGTAGTGGAGCGGGTCAAGTGAACTACCGTATGCGGGACTGGCTTTTTAGTCGACAACGATATTGGGGTGAGCCGATACCGATCGTTCACACTGAAACTGGTGAAGTCCGGCCAGTTAACGAGACCGATTTGCCGATCGAATTACCCGAACTAGACGATTTCAAGCCAACGGCTGATGGAGAACCTCCTCTAGCTCGGGCGGAGGAATGGGTGCGTACGGAGGACCCCGTCACTGGCGAAGCGGTATTACGTGAAACGAATACGATGCCTCAGTGGGCGGGATCGTGTTGGTATTATCTTAGATTCATTAATCCGGATCGGGAGGACGTTGCCTGGGATCCGAAAGATGAGAAATATTGGATGCCCGTCGATCTATATGTTGGTGGGTCAGAACACGCTACTTTGCATTTACTATATGCTCGGTTTTGGCAACGGGTGCTTTTCGACATTGGAGCAGTTTCAACACCGGAGCCGTTTCAAGGGTTATTTAATCAAGGCATGATCCACGCGACTTCGTATCGAGACGAACGAGGGAAGTATTACTATGCAAACGAGGTCGTTCAAAAGAATAAAGAATTTTATAACTCTGCGGGCGAAATTTTGGCGAGTCGACGTGAAAAAATGTCGAAGTCCAAATACAACGTCGTTAATCCGGAGGACATGTGCGATCAGTATGGAGCTGATTCCCTTCGATTGTATGAGTTGTTTATGGGCCCATTGGAAGATGGCGGTGATTGGGAAACGTCGGGGGTGGCCGGATGCCGACGCTTTCTTGATCGGGCTTGGCGGGTAGTCGAAGAAGATAAGCTGTCTCGGGAAAAAGTCGAAAATGAAGCGATGGACCGGGCTCTTCACATCGCGATCAAGAATGTTACCGAGTCGATTGATTCGAGAAAGTTTAATACAGCTATCGCTGACATGATGGTTTTCATCAATGAAGCGACGAAAGCCCCCTTGGTTCCTATAGATGGATTTGATGATTTTGTACGCATCTTATCCGCTTTCGCCCCGCATGTTGCTGAGGAGATTTGGGGGATCTTGGGTCACTCTGAGTCGATATATCACTCTTCCTGGCCGGTATACGATGAAGACAAAATAAAAACCGCTAATGTAGAGATTGCTGTACAAGTCAACGGGAAGTTACGGGCTACGATTGAGGTTGCTGCCGATGCCCCGAAGGAAGTTGTTTTAGGGCTGGCTCGATCGGAAGCAAACGTGCAAAAGTACCTCAGTCAAAAACAAATCCGAAAGGAGATTGTAGTCCCAGGTCGACTTGTTAACTTGGTNGTGTAANTTTTTTGANAGGTGTACGACAAAGGTCGGTACGATTGAACAATAGGATTTTANATATTTTAGGAATTGTTCTCGTTGTCACTCAGCGGTAACGTAGACCAAAATATTCATTTGGGGGAAACAATATGTCCGCAAATATAGAACCGTATGCAGGTAAGGACTTGGGCGAGAATACNTTTACCTGTACTGCCAAGATGGTTGATGATTATTGTGTTGGCTTGGCCGTGGATCCAAGTCGGTACGAGGATACATCCGCTTGGGGAGAGCCAGCTGCACCGNCAATGATAGTAGGAGATGTAGATGGTGGATTTAACGGGGCCCGTTTTTCCAACGCCTTTGGAAACCTATGGATGCGACAGGAGTGGGAGTTTAATCAACCTATTTTTTGTGACCGGGAATATCGAAGAACATCCCGGGTAATGGATGTGTATGAGTGGCGTAATAGNACTGTCGTGAAACAANTNATTGAATTGTTNGATGATAGTGGAGAGCCCGTGGTACGAGGAACCCANCATCAAAGTTACCTCTTATCNCAGACTTCTGGGAAAGTTGCATTACGTGATCCGACTAAGAAGGANGGTGTCAGGAAATTTGACATACCGGAAGGGGAACGTATCGACTCGGTTGAACGTGCGATCGACTTAGAAATGTGCGGTGTTTTTTTTCATGGGGATAAGAATTATCACACTGATAAGACAGCTTCTGAAGAATTGGGTTTTGAAGAAGTAGTTGTGGGCGGTAAAATGACTATGTCGCTGATTGGCGACATGTTGGAAAGTCGCTTTGGTGAGGGTTATTACAAAGACGGTGCGTTGGATGTGAAGTTTACCAACATCACTTGGCCAAACGANAATGTGACTGCGCACGGNGTGATTACACACAGAGAGGCTGGCAAAGCACATCTTAAGGTATGGATGGAGAAGGACGATGGNACGGTGGTAATCGTAGGCTCNGCGAGCGCAGCNGAGAGTTAACGGCCGCTCGGAGAGGTATTATGTAGAACACTCAAGGGTTCGAATNGAACCCTTGATACTTCGTTCTTNTNGTCGGATTCATNCGAATCGTGCNGGAGCCCTNGAGTCTTCGGCTCGTGTTTTNACATCGATTAGTACNGTCTTACCTTCTGCATTCAGTTCNCGNGCTTTCAAAAGCGCCGGTCCCATCTCTTGTGCTTTCTCGACATTAATACCTTCCGCTCCCATCCCTTTAGCGATGGCGGCGTAATCCCCTTGCATATGCGAAACACCAAATTGTTCGCGAGCAGTGGGAAATCCGCCTGGGTAGGTNGCCATGATTCCATTATTCAAAATAATGGTTGTTATAGGTATTTCNGCTCGAGCGGAAGTCTCTATATCAAGACCAGACATTCCGAAGGCTCCGTCCCCCATCAGGTTGCAACAAAATCTGTTTGGCATAGCCATCTTGGCTCCAATCATCAATGGAATCGAAAACCCAAGATGGGTTGTNTTGCCCCAACCAACATAGCTGTGTGGCGATGTTGCCGTATAGAAGGGTACGATTTGATCTCTCGGGGCTCCGGCGTCGTGGGTGACGATGCTGTTCTCTAGGTCGAGGTTCTGATTCATNTCGTGTATGACCCGATAGGGTGAAAGAGGTGCATCATCTACGTTGAGATAGCTTTCCCATTGTGAACGCCATTCCTGTTGTGCCTGGGCTATGCGCGCTTTTACGCCGGTATCTCGACCTTCTTCTCCAATCAGTCCTTTTACCGCATCGATCATCAAGTTCAATGTTGACTTCGTATCTCCGACGAGACCAATGTCACATACGGTGTCCTTATTCATCGTTTCATCATTAATAACATTGTGGATAAGGAACTTTTCGGGATCGAACCTTTGGGCGTATGGCGAACTAGTGAGTGACGCGCCTATAGCGAAAATCAGGTCGGATTCGTCTAGCCATAATCTTGCTGGTCCGGTGACGGTTGCGCCACCCGCACCGACAGACAAAGGGTGTCTTTCATCGAAAGCGGACTTTCCGGGCATCGTCGTATAAACGGGGGCATCTATAAGCTCAGCGAGTTCACGTAATTCGTTCACCGCGTCGGCCATCATGACCCCTTGACCCGCCCATAAAAGTGGGTTTTTTGCGTCGACCAATGCTTGGGCCGCATCGGATATATCACCAGGCGATGGGACTGTGATTGCGGGACGAGGCGAAACATAATTTTGTCTTTTTTCCTCAATGTCCTGCATACACACATCTATTGGCATCTCGACTGCTACGGGACCTGGGCGACCTGAACGCAACGCGTGAAAAGCACGTCTCATCACGTTCCCGCACTGATCAGGCCGGGTAATGAACTCCGCTTGTTTGACATGTTCTGCCCAGGATCGGACTGCCCACGTGTTTGGCTTTACAAAAAGCATATCCAAGGGATTGCCGCCGGGTAGAACCAAAATTGGAATATTGTCAGCATTTGCTTGAGCTATGCCTCCAAGTGAGTTTTCGGCGCCCGCCTGCGATTGCATTGCGACGACACTGGTTTTCTTTCGGTCTGAGACACGGCCATAACCGTCTGCTGCCATAACAGCACCTCGTTCGTGCCGAAATGCGACGGGACGAATGCCTTCTTTGGCAACTGCTTCGATGAGTGGATTAGATGGATAAAGGGGCATCCATTCGACCCCCTCTTGCTTTAGTATTTTTGCGACGTAGTCAATGCTGTTCATGTGTCCAACGGAATTGTTATTGAATTCCCTATAGTACTTCGGTTTTGATGTGTTCGGGGATAGAAAATACAAGGAGATATAAGATGAGCGACCAATGGCCATTACGCGTGGGCGTCTGTTACGACTTTCGAAATCCTCCAGATTCGGGGATGGCCAATCAAATGCTCTATAAAGAGATTATTGAGCAGGTCAAGTGGTTGGATGAAATAGGTGCAGATCTTGTTTGGTTTACCGAACACCACTTTGTTGAAGATGGTTATTTGCCAAGTTGGATTCCTGTAGCCGGAGCCATGGCGGCAGTCACGCAGCACGTGCGTTTTGGTACGGATATTTGCTTGCTGCCGTTTAATCATCCTGTGCGTTTAGCTGAGGATTTAGCCGTATTGGATAATTTGTCTGGTGGTCGCGTCGAAATCGGCGTCGGGATGGGATATGCACCTCACGAATTCCGAGGGTTTGGTCTACCGGTATCACGCCGGGTCTCTTTGATGAATGAAGGGATTGAGATTCTTCAACGGTGTTTTGAAGGAGAACGATTCAGTTATCGTGGGAAGCGTTACCAACTAGAGAATATCGTCATAAAACCAGGGTATGTCCAAGAGTCCGGCCCACCGCTTTGGGTAGGAGCGATGTCGGAAGCCGGAGCAGCCCGTGCAGCGAAATATGGAACCCATTTTTTACCGCAGGGATTGAGGAAGCGATCGTTTGACCCCTGGGTAGAGACTCTGAAAGCAGAGGGCCGAAGCCCTTCAGATTATCGAGTTGGTATCATTCGAAGTATATTAGTTACGGACTCCGATGGTGCGAGTTGGGAAACAGTCCGAGCTGCTGAACGGTATAGGATGAAGCTCTATCAGCGATTTTTTGAAGAAAGCGGTGAGGGATTCGGAGAGGCGGGTGAGCCGGTACCGCAAACATGGATTGTCGGTGATGTGGAACATTGTGTCGCTGAATTGATGAGTTTCGTAGAAGATTTTGGAATAACCGACATCGTTACGATGGCGGTACCTCCAGGATTAAGAACCTCACAGATGGCTTCAAGTNTTGAAAAGCTTTTCCGCGATGTGGTTCCGCGAGTTAAAGAAAGCCTGATATCGCGTTGAATAGCCCNCAAGGTAATCCCTGGTATCCCTTGCGGGCTATGAGGTACTAGACCTAGTCGTCTACAGCTTGTTTCAGGCGCTCGGAGGCACTTAGAAAATCTTCCATGAACTCATACACGACGGCTCTGGAAGATTGAATTGAGTTTAGTAAGCCAACGCCCTGCCCGACGAAGGATGTCGCCAATTGCTTTGCACCTTCATGGCCGCCTTCGGCTAATTTAGTCACTTTTGCTAATGGAGCTTCGCTAACCAGAGATTGTAAAGGCATAGGAAGAGGCGCCGGCGCTTCCTCAGCTTCCCAGGCTTCTGTCCACGGCGACCGCAGCTGCCGGGAATATTTACCGGTTCGATGCTTGGATCGGACGGTCATACGGGAAT
Source organism: Gammaproteobacteria bacterium (assembly GCA_002708205.1). Lineage (GTDB taxonomy): Bacteria > Pseudomonadota > Gammaproteobacteria > Pseudomonadales > Azotimanducaceae > UBA11889. Next base: position 56,484 of record PAMR01000019.1, on the reverse strand, counting down.
CTGCCTGGATGTATTTCTCCTTGATTATCGGCGATGTATTTGCTTCGGCTACAGTTAACCAGACTGATCCAGTCCAAACGCCATCAGCACCCATTGCCATCGCAGCTGCCATTTGTCGACCCGTCACGATTCCTCCGGCCGCGAGCACGGGAACGTTGGAGTCTTGTACTGCTTGGCAGACTTCTGGGACTAGAACCATGGTGGATACTTCGCCGCAATGACCACCCGCTTCTGTTCCGGAGACAATGAGNACGTCGACGCCAGCTTCTACTTGCTTCACCGCATGTTCCTTGGCTCCCACNAGAGCTGAAGAAACTACTCCAGTCTCTTGGCAGCGCTCGATCATATAACGGGGCGGTACGCCNAGCGCATTGGCTATGAGTTTAATTGGATGAGAAAAGGCGACGTCAATGATATTTGTGGCTCTGCCCTTCGTGAGAAAGCCGCCACCACCGCCTGTTTGTCCAGCATAGACTCCCTGTGTATCGATATTATGTTGAGCGAGAATATTGAGAGCGTAATCCCTATTTTCTTCGGGAACCATATCGAGGGTTTCTTCCGCGGTAGTGTCATCCGATATGGCGATACTTGTTGGGGCAATAAGATCAACGCCATAGGGCATCCCGTCGACGTGTTCGTCGATCCAGGTTAGTTCCCGGTCGAGCGTTTCGGCGTTGTATCCAGCAGCTCCGAGTACACCCATACCACCAGCTTTAGANACTTCGACTACCACATCCCGGCAATGAGTGAATGCTACAAGTGGAAACTCGATACCCAATAGATCGCAAATTCTTGATTTCATGTCTATCCCCAGGCGCTCATCTGCGCGCTTGTTTCTGTGTCTATAAAAAAGCGATCATAGCGGGGTTGGACGTACAACTGTACCTTTGACTAAATTATGTGAAACAGTTACTAGTAATTTGACAATAAATAGGTATTTACGATGGATACCGAACTAGAAATTTCTCAGTATCTCTTCGATCTGAACGGATACTTGGTCATAGATAATGTATTGGATCCGAAGGAACTTTCTGAACTCAATGGTCGGATTGATGAGCAGGANCTTCCTCCTCCAGATCCAAAATTTCCACGTTTTGGAAGTGCAGCAGGTGCCATCAGATCGACAGGTCCCGGTTATCTTGATTGGGGCCAAGAGTTTGCCAATCTAATGGATCATGAAGTGGTACTTCCCATTTTGCGTTTCCGACTAGGTGATTTTTTTCGTTTGGAACGTCTTTATGGCATGTATATGCGGCAAGGTATGCCGTTGGGAGGTCTGCATGCAGACTACGGAGCAAGCGCTCCGAATTCCANAACGGAGCCTGGTGCGTATCATCCAACCCGCGAGTTTCAAGCTAACCAAGGTTTTATGGTGGCGGCTTGGAATTTGGCTGACACAGGGCCTGGCAAAGGAGGATTTTGTTGCATTCCTGGTAGTCACAAAAGTAACTATCGAATACCTCAAAGTATCCGTGGAGCCCATCAGGANGGGCCNTGGACAAAAATAATTGAAGCGCCTGCGGGAAGTGTCACTCTTTTTACNGAAGCNCTAATCCATGGCACGGCGAGATGGGAGGCTCCCTATGAAAGGCGTACCCTGCTGTTTAAGTACTGTGTTTCCAATATGAGTTGGGGAAGTAAACGGGTGACTGCTCCGGACGGTTATCAATTATCGGCTCGACAGACCCAGCTTTTGGCCGAACCGGGCGATCCATTGGTTCATTTTTCGTCAATATTCGCTGACGAATTGGAGTCCTAGGCCGCTTATAGAAGAGACCTGGAAGTGACTTCAACGATTATTAATGCCGAGCTACTATTTCTTTTGTCGATGACGACCAAGAGCGGGCGTTAGTTCCGTGTTATCAAAGGCATATTCCAGAATACTAGTCACTGGAAATCCATGATGCCTTACGTTTTTCTCGGAACGCAGCCATGCCTTCCGCACCTTCGTCGGATCGAAACATTCGACCGCTCCATTCTGCAGTTAATTCGAATGCTTCCTCTCGTGAGAGGGTTGGAACACTTCGTACAAGCTTCTTGCATTCAACAACTGCATTTGGACCGCCTAAATTGATCATGTCGATTTCTTCTTGCACGGCTTCATTGAGCTGATTTTTTGGTACAGCTCGATGTGCAAACCCCATTTCAACAGCCTGGGTTCCGGTGAACCGTTCACCGGTAATAAAGAGCTTCATTGCATGATGTGTTCCGAGTTTTGGTATACATACCACGGAAATGACTGCAGGTATGACGCCTATACGCACTTCGCTGAAACTAAATTGGACATCATCTACTGCAACAACGATGTCTGCTGCACCTACGAGTCCTAGTCCCCCTGCAAAAGCGGCCCCATTGACGGCAGCAATTACCGGTTTATCACTATCCATGATTTGAGTTAGTACCGTTGGATAAGGAACAGACTTTCGACCCTCTATAGAAGCACCCGGTGGGCTTTTTAAATCGGCTCCTGCACAAAAAGCAGGTCCAGTTCCTGTTAGTACAATACACCGTACGTTGGGGTCTTCATTTGCGGCGACAAGATGTTCGTACATTTCAAGGACTAAAACCGAGGAAAGCGCGTTACGATTCTCTGGCCGGTTCAGCGTGATCCATGCGGCGCCATCTTTTATTTCATAAAGAGTTGCTTCTTGTGTTGGCATTTATTCGTCTCCTTCTAGAACGACGAGTATCTGACCATTATCCACTTGGTCACCCTCGGTTACATTCAGTTCTTTCACAGTTCCATCTATGGGAGCGGTAATTCGGTGTTCCATTTTCATCGCTTCAAGCACAACGAGTATCTGTCCCTCTTTTACTGCATCTCCAGCGGATATTTCAGTGGCCAATACTTTGCCCGGCATTGGGGCGAATAAGCCTCCTTTGAAATCCGCGAGACCCGGGCTGGGATATCGCGGCAGCTCTTTGACTGACACTTCTCCTGTTGGACCGTGAACGATAAATACGTCTCCATCTTGAAACACGGTAAGCGATAATCTCTGGTGGTCGATGGCTAAATCGATAGTTGTATCGTCTACTCCGTGGATGGATACGGTGTGGGATCGTTCCCCACAATGCATCACAAATGAACCATCACGTTGCGATCTATATTCAATATCGAGTTGTTCCTTATTACTTTCGTAACTAACACGTTCAGGAGGCATGATTGAGTTTCGCCATCCCGAGGCCATAAACTTCAGTTGTTTGGCCTCTTTTCGTCTGACGTTTTGGGAAACAAGTGTCGCGGCNATGGCGGCATTAAGAACTTCGCTGGCNNTTGGTTCACGTGTGCGGTCAGGATTGACCCGCTCAATAAAGTCGGTGGTAGTGTCGCCTGCTATAAACGCTGGGTGACGAAGTGTTGCTACCAAAAAATCCCGATTGTTAGTGATGCCTTGTAGTTTTGTTCCCTCGAGGGCTCGGGCTAGTTTAGCGATCGCTTCACGACGAGTTGGACCATGGGCAATTACTTTAGCGATCATAGGATCGAACTGTACGCTTACTTCGCTCCCTGATTCGACGCCAGAATCGAATCGNCCGATCGGCGCTGGTTCCCAGACTTTAATTAAACCCGGTGATGGTAAAAAGTTTTTGGCAGGATCTTCTGCATACAATCGTGCTTCAACCGCATGTCCATTGATCGTNAAATCNCTTTGACCGTAGCCTAGTTTTTCCCCTTCCGCGATTCGAATTTGTTCACGGACTAGATCCAGACCNGTAATTTCTTCGGTGATGGGATGTTCAACTTGCAGCCGAGTGTTCACCTCCAAAAACCAGAAGTCATCTCCATCCAAAAGAAATTCCACCGTACCAGCCGAGGCATAGCCAATCTTTTGAGCAGCTTTCACCGCGGCTTCTCCCATTCGCTGTCGAATATCTTCAGTGACCGCTGGGGAGGGAGCTTCTTCAATGACTTTTTGGTGTCGGCGTTGTATGGAGCATTCTCTTTCAAACAGATGCACAAGGCTNCCATGTANATCACCAAGAATCTGAATTTCTACGTGGCGTGATGANGTCAACCAACGTTCAAGAAACACGGTATCGTCTCCGAANGACGAGCCTGCTTCTCGACGGGCNCCTTCTACAGCTGCTTTGAGNCCTTCTTCGGATTCGACGACACGCATNCCGCGACCGCCGCCGCCGGCAGAAGCCTTAACCAAGACCGGATAGCCGATTTCTTTTGCCGCTGCGGCTACATCATCGCCCGCATTCAATTCCTTTGCAGGAAGGGTTGGGACTTTGGCTTCGGTCATAGCGGCTTTAGCTGACAACTTATCGCCCATTTGTTCTATGGCAGGAATCGGTGGGCCAACCCATGTAATTCCCTTCGCTATGATTGCGGANGCAAATGCTGCATTTTCTGAAAGAAAACCGTAACCGGGATGAACAGCGTCGGCACCGGCAGCCTCGCAGGCCGCTAGTACTTTTTCTGTATCGAGATAGGTTTGAGCTGATGTAACGCCGTTCAAGGCGATCGCCATGTCTGCTTCGTGAACGAACGGTGCATCGGCATCACCATCNGCATAAACAGCGACAGTAGATATACCCATTTCGTGGGCGGTGCGAAAAATTCGCCGAGCGATCTCACCTCGATTTGCTACGAGCAGTCGAGAAATAGGTTTTATGCTTACATCCGCCATGTGCCGAACTCCTTTGTTCCTTTGAATTCTTGACTAGCACAGGCAGAGAGAGAAAAACCTATGATATCTCTAGTGTCGCGCGGATCGATCATTCCATCGTCGCTGACTCGGGAGGTTGCAAAGAGACCTTTNGACTGCTCCTCGGCATTTGCTTCGACGCCCGCTGCTCGCTCTGCATTAGCTTCTTCGTCAAAATCTTGACCGCGTCTTTGCGCAGCATTACGTCCGACGATTGTCATGACTCCAGCCATTTGCTTCGGTCCCATCACGGCTATCTTTGCAGTTGGCCAAATGTAGGTGAATTTGGTTCCGTAGGCGCGGCCACTCATACCATAGTTTCCTGCACCGTAGGATGCGCCAACAATGACCGTGATATGTGGAACGGTGGAATTGGTCACTGCATTGATCATTTTAGAACCGTTCTTTGTGATGCCTCCTTGCTCAAAGTCCGTACCAACGACATAGCCGGTAATGTTATGGAGAAACAGAAGTGGCACATCAATTTGGTTGCACAGCTGTATGAATTGAGCAGCTTTTTCAGAGGCTTCGGACATCAGTGCCCCGTTGTTGGCAAGAATGCCTACGGGGTACCCGTGTACCGATGCCCACCCGGTCACGAGTGTAGGTCCATACCGAGGTTTGAATTCTTCAAATCGTGAACCATCCNCGACGCGTCCGATGACTTCACGTATATCAAATGGTTTGGAGAGGTCTTCCCNTACAATTCCCAAGAGTTCCTCTTTGTCGTAGAGAGGTTCATCGGGTGGCATGGACGGATCTGGACCCTTTTTTCGCCAGTTGAGGTGAGAGACGACTTCTCGCAATATGCGAACGCCGTCCATTTCATTTTCTGCAAGGTAGTCGCCTAGACCGGATGTGCCAGTATGCATATCGGCACCACCCAAAGTTTCTGGCTCGGCGTCTTCACCTGTGGCCATTTTGACGAGAGGTGGTCCTCCGAGAGAGACCATGGCTTGGTTCTTGACGAAAATATTATAGTCGCTCATGCCTGGTTGGTAGGCGCCACCAGCAGTTGATGCTCCGAACACGCATGTGATCGTAGGTATTCGGAGTTTTGATAGCTCNGANATTTCGTAAAAAAGCCGTCCGGATTCGGCGAAGTGTCCGCGGACGCCTAATAGCGGGTCTCGAGGTGCTCCGCCGCCACCGCCNCTCGAATTACCGCGTAGGTCGGCTCCNGCNGATTCTACAAATTGCACGTANGGCAGACGATTTTCGCGCGCAAGTTCTAAACCGCGCATAAGTTTCTTTGAGTTAAAATCGTTAAACGCACCGGCNCGGACTGANGGNTCGTGTCCCAAAATAACAACTTCAACTCCNTCGATGACACCGATNCCNACGACGAAACCCGAACCAACGGTGACGGTCGAACGCCACCCGGCTAAAGGNCTAATTTCAAGAAAAGGTGCGTCACGGTCTAATGCCCATGCAATGCGTTCTCGTATGGGCATTTTGCCTCTGGACGCGAGTCGGGCGATAGCCTCTTCCCCGCCGCCTGCGGCTGCTTCCGCATACAACTCATCGAGTTGTATCAGTTTGGCTTCCATTTCAGAGCGATTTTGTTGGTACTGATCGGAACGTTTATCTAGGTGCGATTCGAGTATCGCCATTCTTTAGGTCCTTTTTGTGAGCGTTCTATAGCGCGTAGGCGCGTTGAAACGCAGGTCTTTCGCTAATGCGATCCCAGTAAGTTTGAACATTTGGTGTGAATACTTCATCGATATCGAGAGATTTGGCTAGAACGAAGCAGTAAATTATAGCGATATCGGCGATNGTAAAACGTCCCGAGCATAGATATTCGCGTGATTCCATGGCTCTATCCACACTTCGGGCTCTTTGTATAAACCATTTCTTATAGTCGTTTGCGACCTGGGGAATTCTTTTTTCTTCTGGTTCAAGTCGCGTATATCGGAGAACCAAGGTTTGAGGAAATGTCAGCGTTNCNNCGCTTCGATGNAGCCAATTGAGATAGTTNCCGTAGTCTGGCTCGTCTNCTCCGACCGCAAGATCCGTAGGACCATACTTATCGACTAAGTATTGGCTGATACCTGCTGATTCGGTCATGACGAGCGAATCGTCTACGAGTGCGGGAACAGTGCCAAGAGGATTAATCTCTAAATATTCCTTATGAAGGTACCTTGGAGGAAATGGCATGGTAATGAGTTCGTAATCAATACCCATTTCTTCCAGAGTCCATAGTGGCCGCATCGAGCGTGCACGTTCACAGTGATATAGCTTGAGCCCCATGTTAGTTGCTGTCTCCTCTACTTATTCATTAGTGCAAACGTTCATGTGTTTGCTACGTTAAATATTACTCGCACGGGTAAGGGCATCTCCCTCGCGCCATGGCGAAATTTGACCTTCGTAGACAGCCGGTCCGTTTCGAAAATGGCTTGCTTCTTGCAAGGTTTCGACAAATGGCATGTCGTTTGGATAGCAAGCATCGTCGTGGGGATTCGCTCCAGCTTTGGATACATGGCCCCAAAGAGAGTGACCAACGACTTCCTCTGCAATAGCAGCAGCTTCAATGACCTTATCGAGGTTGTAGCCCGTCTCTATCCCCAATTCGTGACATAAATGGACGAGATCCTCGGTCGGTACGTGGCCCGCGGCTCGGCCATTGCCACAGTATGGGCAGCCACCCATTCCCCCTAACGACGTATCAAATTCGGTGGCTCCAAGTTTCAGTGCCTCATAGCAGCTAGCTATCGATGCACCACGTGTGTTGTGCAAATGCATGTGAAACGTTTCTACTTGGGGATACTTATCGCGTATCGCTTCGATGGTTTCCGAAACCGTGTGAGGCATGTTCCAACCCATTGCATCCAGGAAGGATACTTTTTTAACAGGAATACCTTCCGCAGCCCATTTGCCTATCATCAAGTCGATTAGATCCATTCGTTGCTGTAATGAGTATTTACCTTCGAAGTTGCACCCGAAAGGATTCCCTATAGCGACCGAACCGGATTCCGCACCGCCTGCTTTTGCATTGGCGACGGCTCCATCAAGTCCGGCGATTTGTTCAGCTTGAGTTCTATTGTAATTTCTTCGTGCAAAAGTATCCGAGAGCTCAACATGGCTTCCAAAGTTACGACCGCGAACGTCAATTTTGGGGTAATAGGCGTCAGCTCTATCAAACCCACGCTTATTGAATACCGCGGCGGTATAGCGAATTCCGGGCTTTGGGGAAAATTGCTCCGCGATTTCATCGATACAGGCCATGGAAGGAGTCCATTTTGGATGAGCAAAAGAGCCAATAGATACCGTTTTGACTCCCATGTCACCGATAGCATCCAGAAGTCGTAATTTTTCTGAGACAGGAATATCGGGACTTTCTATCTGTAGACCTTCACGCATGGTGTCGTCCGTAATTGTGACTGTCTTGGGAAATAGGCTGCTCATGGGATACTCCCTAACGTTTTTGAACGAACGTTTTAGCAGTAGCTCGGTCTATTTGTCCACTTCGTAAGGTTGTTTATTAGCAGGGAATTGAGCATTTTTACTCCGTTGTGCTGGCTTGGGTAATTTTAGCTACCGTTGGTTTTCCTCAAAGAGGGCTTTTGTGGCTTTTGATCAGTGCCTTTTGTCGTTATGGTTTAGGGATAGATCATTGTGAAGGGAGAGAACGCGATGTCTGAAGCAGAGGTAGTTATTGATGCGGATGGTCATGTGCTAGAGCCAGCCGATACTTGGGAAAAATATATTGAACCCAAATATCGAGATCGAGCCATTCATATAGCGCGTGATGACCAAGGGCTCGAGCGACTCATGTTTGATAACAAACCGATGGAGTTTCTTCGAGGCAATCTTGGCGGATTGGGCGGAATTGACCTAGAGAAAGGAAAGTTAGGGACTCAAACTCGCGAATATACCTATGCAGACGGCTCGCCTCCCGGTGGTTACGATCCACAAGCCCGAATTAAAGTGCTTGATGCGGAAGGCATTGATCGAGTGTTGCTCTATCCGACAATCGGAATTTGTTGGGAAGGCAACGTTTCTGACCCGAAACTGGCGACAGCNTACACGCAAGCCTACANCCGATGGATTGTCGATTTTTGCAGTTACGATACCAAGCGACTTTATCCCGTGGCTCATATATCGCTTCTCGATCCGAAGGGAGCGGTTACGGAATTAGAGCGAGCGGTAAAGGCTGGTTGTGTGGGTGTTTATTTATCTCCGGATCTTGAAGCCCGGGGCGGGCGAGCATTCGTCGATCCGGAATTTTCAACGTTTTGGAGTGCGGCCCAGGATATGGAAATACCTGTCGGTTTTCATGTGGTCGTTCGTGATCGGCCTGCTTTTTCAAGATTTTCCGTGAACGGTACTCCGGGAGATGGTCTCTTTTTCTTTGCTTTCTTAGCCATTGACGTCATGGCAGCCTTTACCTCAATGATGTCGTCGGGAATTTTCGAAAAATATCCAAGGCTAAAATGTTCGGTATTAGAAGCAGGAGGGAATTGGATCTCGGCGTGGTTAGACCGTATGGACCACAAGTATGAAGTGATGTCATCCATCGTGCCTTTGTCGATGAAACCTAGTGAATATTTTTATCGTCAATGTCTAATTTCCATGGATCCTGATGAGGGAATGAATGCTGAGGTCATTCAGCACATTGGAGCCGATTATGTGATTTGGGCGTCTGACTACCCTCATATCGATGCATCGTATGGGGTCGTAAAGGACATGCGAGAGGGTATCGCAGGTTTATCTAAGGAAAATCAACACAAAGTATTGGGTGGCAATGTACTGCGATTTTATGGTCTGTCCGCTTGAGCAAATTAGGATTCAGTAAGGATGCGTCGCACGAGCGGTGGTTAGCAACGACGATAGAGCAGGTACTTGAACCGTCGATAGAAATTGTTGATGCGCATCATCACCTTTGGCATCGCCCCGACGGTGGTTCTTACCTATTTCCAGAATTTTTGGCCGACCTAAACCAGGGACACCGAGTCATTTCCACCGTTTATGCAGAATGTCATTCGATGTACCGGACCGAAGGAGAGGAGCAGCTCAAATCGGTGGGTGAATCTGAATTTGTGGCCGGGGTTTCTGCGATGAGTGCGAGCGGTAACTATGGCGAAACAGCCGTATGTCAGGTCATGTTTGCCCATACAGATATGACGTTGGGGAACAAAGTCAATTACGTTTTGGATGCGCATGACCGGGCAAGTGGAGGTCGGTTGCGCGGCGTACGTATTTCATGCGGTTGGGATAAGAGTCCTAAAATTCGAAACGTAGCTCCGGGACCAGGCATGTTGAGTGATGGTCGTGTCGTGGAAGCCTCCAGAATACTGGAGAGACGAAAACTATCGCTAGATGTTTGGTTGTACCATCCACAAATCTTGGAATTAGCCGGGCTTGCGGCGGCGTGTCCAGAACTTACCATCATTCTTAATCATGTGGGCAGCCCCATCCTCGGTGGTCCATACAGAAATCAAAGTGAGCAGGTAATGCAGGAATGGTCGGAAGCCATAAAAAAATTAGCTCAGCACGAGAATGTCTTTGTAAAGCTGGGGGCATTACCTATTCGTCTCAATAAAACACTGAAAGAAGGATATAATCCGGAACACGCGCCGGGTTCGGCTGAAGTCGCAGCAACATGGCGGCCCTGGATAGAGGGTTGCATTGATGCTTTTGGTCCATCGCGATGTATGTTTGAGAGCAATTTTCCGGTACAGAAAAATTGGTGTAGTTACCTGGTGGTTTGGAATGCATACAAACGTATAGCGGCTGAATTCAGCCCCGACACAAAAGCCAAACTTTTTGCCGAGACGGCTCGGCGCGCCTATCGAATGTAAGAAGGGTCTCTCGGATGTCTGAGGATAGTAAACACAAACACAACTTTCACACACACACCTACCGGTGTAAGCATGCCGAAGGTGAAGTCGATGACTATTGTAGGGTTGCGGTAGAGCTCGGCATGGAAACGCTTGGTTTCTCGGATCACGCTGCTATGCCGGATGACCGATGGCAACAGGTTCGAATGGCGTATGCGGANCTCGATGGATACATTTCCGCTATCGATCGAGCACGGGAGGAGTTTCCCCAGCTTAAGATATTAAAAGGGATGGAATGTGAGTACGTACCGCGACTTCACAACTATTATACGGACGAATTATATGGCGTCCGAGAATTCGATTACTTAGTTGGCGCCTCACATTTTTTCCTCGATGATGAGGGTGAATGGCATGGCACGTATGGTGGAACACGGGACAATAAAACTCTCCGTCAGTACGTTGACTATACGATTGACATGATGCAAACCGGACTATTTAGCTTTATTGCGCATCCAGATTTATTTGGTAATTGTTATGCCACGTGGACTGCTGACACTGCAGCGATTTCGAAAGATTTGNTGGTGGCGGCTAAAGAGCTTGATGTGGGAATGGAGATCAATGCCCTTGGGCTGCGTAAGCAAGCGCATAAAAGGTCTAACAACCCATACCCATTGTACCCATGGNTACCTTTTTGGGAGTTGGCAGCGGAGTGTGATGCACCAGTCATAGTCAATTCGGATGCACACCGTCCCGAGGATTTGCAAGCCCGTACAGGGGAAGGTCATGCAATTAGAACCCGTTTGGGGTTGAAGGAAATGGCGATCGGCAATATTGCCGATTCCCGACATCGGTTAAATCTTGCGTGATCTTTTCAGGATTTATGAAGTGGGCGGCAGTACATATAACTATAGAAAGTCGTAACTGGGAGAGTTGTTATGCAGGTTGAACAAATTTGGACTGGCAATGCCTATCGGAATTTTAATTACTTGATTGGATGCGAAGAAACTGGAGAAGCGATTGCGATCGATCCATTGGATCATGAGAAGTGTCTTGGGAAAGCAAAACAGCTTGGTTGGACGATTACACAGATCTTGAACACGCATGAGCACGGCGATCACACTGGGGGCAACGATGCGGTTGTTGATGCGACTGGATCCAAAATATTAGCGCACAAAAATGCAAGTTCGACAATTAGTGGCATGGATGTGGGATTGTCTGCTGGAGATGTTGTGAAGGTTGGACAGTCTGTTGATTTGCTTGTCTTAGATACACCGGGACATACGATGAGTCACGTCTGTCTTTTGTCGCAAACGGATCAGCCAGCATTGTTTTCCGGAGATACGCTATTTAATGCGGGGGCTGGGAACTGCCACGGAGGAGGTCACCCAGCGGAGTTGTATGAGACGTTTGTTACCCAGCTCAATGCGCTTCCAGAGAATACTCAAATTTTCCCGGGACATGATTATTTAACTAATAATTTGGGTTTTACATTGGATCGTGAGCCTGACAACGAAAGTGCGAAACGGTTATTGGGTGAAATAGATGGTGTCTATGATCCTGACAAACCAATGGTCACCACGCTCGCGTTGGAGCGAGAGATTAATACGTTTTTTCGGCTTCGTAGCCCCAGTGTAATTGAAAAATTGCGGGAATCTTTTGACGATCTTTCTGACAATCCAACACCCAAGGAGGTGTTTCTCAAGCTGCGTGAACTCAGAAATAATTGGTGAGGAGTCTGTTTGAATGAAAAAAAAATGGTGCATGTTAGGTTTCTTGGTTGTCTGTGCGTCTGGATATGCCTCGGCATGGACTCTCGATAACACGGCATCAAGCTTGGCATTTGCGACCGTGAAGGCCAGTGACATTGGTGAATCACACCGATTCAAGTCAATTTCGGGCATGGTAAGTAGCGACGGAGAAGTGGCTATAGAGATAGATCTCGCGAGTATAGATACCGGAATTCCAATTCGTGACGAGCGCATGGGAGAACACTTATTTCAAGTGATCCAGTTTCCAACCGCTCAATTCAATACTTCTATTAATTTGGATGACGTTGGGTCGATAAGTATAGGTGGCGCGAAAACGGTGGCTGTCCAAGGAGAGTTAATTGTTGGTACGAGCCGTTTGAAGCTTGCTTTTGATGTATTGGTATGGCGACTCGCAGACCAAAGTATGGTGGTTTCAACGGTTCAGCCAGTGATTGTGAATGCGGCTTCGTTAAATTTAGTAAGCGGTGTGGAAAAATTAAGAGAAATAGCTGGCTTACCAAGCATCAGTAAAGCGGTTCCGGTGACCTTTTCGCTAACCTTTCGTCATGATGGTTAGGCGTCTAACAAGCAGTGCCCCTCCTTGTGTCGGAGGGGCGGTCTAATTAAGCAAGTTCTTCAGCCATAAATTCCAAGGTCTCCATATCGCGCGTACCAATTGTTAATGATGTGACATCGCTATCCTTCCATGCCTGAAGTCGTTCGCGTATTCGCTCTTTTGGTCCGACTAAAGAAATTTCATCGGCGAGTTCGTTTGGAACAGCTGCCATTGCATCATCACGTTTGCCTGACATGAAAAGATCCTGTATTTCTTGGGCTGCATCGGCGAATCCTAATCGTCCTATGTGATCTTTGTGCACATTGAACGATTTTGCCCCCATTCCACCGACATAGAAACCGACGTTTTGTTTGATCTGATCGAGTCCTGCCTGAATGTCGTCTGTAACAATCACAGTTACTCCGGCAGCAATCTCAAAGTGCGGTGGTCGGTGCGCAAGAGAATCTTTGTAGACGCGATCAATACGATAGGGTGATAGAAACATAGGTATCCATCCGTCACATAGTTCTGCTCCCAAAGCGACGTTCTTGGGACCTTCAGCACCGAGGTACAACGGAATGCTTTCTCGCACGGGATGCTGAATCAGTTTGAGTGATTTTCCTAAGCCGGTCCCTCCTTGCAGCGGTAGTTGATAGTGTTTTCCTTCGAACGAGACTGGCTTCTCTCGAGAGATGATATTTCTGAATATAGATATCCATTCACGCGTGCGTGCCAGGGGCTTAGGGTAGGGTTGACCGTACCAGCCTTCGACGACCTGAGGTCCGGACACTCCGATACCTAAGTTAAGACGGCCATTGGAGAGGTAGTCTAAAGTAACAGCGTGCATTGCGGCGCTGGCGGGTGTTCGCGCAGAAATTTGCATTATGGATGTGCCCAAGTTGATTTTCTCGGTATTGGCACCTATCCAAGCCAGTGGAGTGAAACAGTCTGCACCGTAGATTTCAGGACACCAAATAGTGTCATAACCGAGTGACTCAGCCTTCTGCGCGAATTCAACAATTGTGCTGCCCCCGGGTGGCCCCAGAGGGCCGACGCCTACACCTAGTTTCATAGCGATTACCCTAAATTATTTCGTTGGTCATTAGATCTTGTATTGGAGGTCTGAGCAATCTTGAGTCGAAGATTAATCCTGCCACCGTAAAAGCCCTTCTTGGACACAGGTAGCTACCAAAATTCCGGAAAGATCGAAGAGGCGCCCTTTAGCTAGGCCGCGGCCATCTCCGGTCCATGCAACCTGCTGTTCAAACAATAGCCATTCATCCGCTCTGCAGCATCGGTGGAACCACATTGAATGATCGAGACTAGCGCCTAAGAAACCGGCTTCGTCCCAACGTCTCCCATGAGGAAGAAGCACATGATCGACCAACGTGCTGTCCGAAAGGTAGGCCAATGCGGCACCATGTATCTGCCAATCGTCACCCATAGATTGATTGATTTTGATCCACATCAGTTGGTCCTCAGTAACGGACGATCGAGAAGAGGTACTGGGGGGGTTGATATACCGAATATCGAGAGGGCGTCTCCAACCGTCCCAGTCACTTTCGATTGGTCTGATATCTGCCTGAAACTCGTTGTAGGTGTATGTGACGGCTTCGGGTTGTGGGGCATTTGGGGCTTTAGGCCCATCGTACTCCAGCCCTGGATGAGGTGTTGCGAACGATAAAGTGCATCTAAATAATTCTTTATTACTTTGATAGGCACGGACTTCCCGTACACTGAAACCTCGGCCGTCGCGGACAGTTTCGACCTTGTAGCTGGTTGTTTGGTTCACGTTTCCAGGGCGAAGAAAATAGGAATGCAATGAATGGATGGACCGATCGCTGTCGACGGTAAGTTGCGCAGCTCGGAGCGCCTGCCCTAAGAATTGTCCGCCAAACGTGCGCCCGCGAGTGTCTGGAATAGCTGGCGCTTCGAAGTGATGGCCATCTACCTTTTTAAGGTCCAAAAGATTCTCGAGAATATGTTCTGTCATTCAATCCTTCTTTTTTCTGTCCGCTTTGCAACTCGTTGCAAGAAAGCAGTTTTTTTTTGTATGGTCTGAAGAAAAGGCATGGGTTGTAAAGTGCTCGAGTCACCTGAACGATGATTTCTGAATGGAATCAGGAGAAAAGAAGGATAGTTGAGACATGGATTATGAATTANTTTCCGGTGCGAAAATGATNTNTTTAATAAAGCGCAAGGTGGGAACTGCGCGAGAAGAACTAGTCGCGCACTGGTTCTCGAACCACATGTCTGACGTGATTGACATGCAAGCTCGAGGGAAACAAAAAGGCGGTTTGGCAGCCCACAAATATATTGCCACCCTTTTTCAGCCGACNAGGGACGGCGAGCATATTTGGGATGGNATGGCTCAGCTTTGGTACCCGAAACCACTTCCAGAACATAAAGGACCGAAGCACGGNACCAATCCTTCGGATATGTTNCANGTGAAGGCAGAGCCCTATGAAGCCTGGGCTACCCAAGAGTATCAAGTNNTAGNTGGCCNACAGTTTCTNGCNAGTGAACCGAATTNGAAAAATTCAGCTTACCCGACNACTCGGTCTGGCTTTTTCAANGTGACGTTTTTTGTCAAGGCGAAAGCTAANACNGATTACACGGCTTTTATGAAGCATTGGCTNGAAATACATGTGCCNAATGTGAAGGAAACCATGCTCCAAGTAGATGGATTTCGTTATGTNGTTAGTCATAGCCTNGAACCACGNACAGAAAACTATGCGGGAATGGCAGAGCTTTATTTCCATAACCAATCCGGATGGGACGAATACAGGCGTGTGATCAAGGCCGATGGTATGGAAGAATGGGTCGATGCTCAGAAATTACTGATTCTGCACAGCGAGATGGAAATGGTCGGAATTCCATAGGCAAGGACATGGCTGTATATTAGAGGCGGTTGATCATAGTTCGAAACAGTGACCTACCTCGTGGAGTCGAGGGGTAACTCCACTGTCGCAGTACCGAAGACGCGAGTTTCTTCCTGATCATTTTTGATGGTCAGATCGAGTACAATATCACCGCTATCTTCGTCGATGTCGGTGACGACGGCTTGGACGGTGTGCTTATGATCCGCCAGTACAGGTGCCCGAAAAACTGTATCGATGTGCTTTATTCGGGCACTTGGGGCCCATTTGTGAATCATGCTCGTAAAAAATCCCATCCCCATGATTCCTGGAACTAGCGCGCCGGGTAATCCTTGTTCACGTGCCTTTTCGTGATCTTCGAAACGTCCACTTCCTGCATAACCTACGGCTTTGGCAAATGCTGAGGAGGCCTTGAGAGAGGTATCTGGTTGTGTGGCCGGAAGCTCACTACCGAATTCGACATCGCTTACGTACTGTATAGTCATTCGGTTGGCCTCTCTCTAATAACCTGTCGTGAGTCAGTGGTTGCCAAGTGTGTCCCTTCTTGGTCGAAAAGTTCCATTCGCGATACCAGGAAAATCATACGGCCAGATCGACCGCTTTTTGCGTAGATATCATGAAGGTGTGTTTTACCAGTGAGTTGAATTCCTGGGCGGACTGGCAATAGACACTCGACTGCCTTACCTCCGTCCATTGAAATACCGCCTAAGGAAGGAAAGTCGATGGGCAAACGCCGCCCAGAGGCCAGACTGGCTAGGATCGGAGCGCAGGCTTGGAAGTTAGAGTGTTTTGTATCGATGTACTCTGGCTTTTCTTCTCCAGAGGCAGCCGCTACGGTCGCCGATTGGTCTGCATCAATGACGAAACCGGTTCGNTCGAATTCCAGATCGAGAAACCTGGTGCGAAGATCTTCTATATCTACCATTTTTCAATCCTCATTGGNGTGGTATGGCTATCAGGTACGGTTGAGGCTTATCTTGTTNGGCCCGGCACTATTCCGTGACAGCTTCTGTAAGTCTTTCTGTAGCGGAAGCGAAGTCTTCCATAAAGTTATATACCACTGTTCGGGCAGATATAGTCTCGTTCATAAGTCCAACGCCCTGTCCGACGAAATAATTGGCTAATTGTTTTGCTCCGGCNTGATCNGCTTGTGCGAGTTTATCTATTTTACGAAAAGCAGCGGCTGCTACGACTCCTTGCAAGGGCATAGGCAGCGGCTCGGGTGATTCTTCAGCAGTCCAGGCATCGGTCCACGCGGACCTTAATTGACGGGTGTATTTACCGGTACGGCTTTTTGAGCGTACGGTTTGTCGTGAATTTGCTACTAACATTTTCTCTTTGACTACGGGAAGAGTCTCGGCCTCGGCTGTGGTCAACCAAACCGAGCCAGTCCATACACCGTCGGCTCCCATAGCCATTGTNGCAGCCATTTGGCGTCCGGTGACGATCCCGCCTGCCGCTANTATGACTGGTTTCTTGTAAGGGGCTAGCGCGTCAATCACTTCCGGTACTAGCACCATAGTTGATACTTCTCCGCAATGGCCACCGGCTTCGGTCCCGGCGACGATGATNACATCGATGCCGGCTTCAGCGTGTTTCACAGCGTGTTCTTTTGCCCCGGCTAAGGCTCCAACAATGACTCCTCGCTGTCGGGCCATTTCCATCATAAAATCTGGGGGAACGCCTAACGCATTGACCACCATACGGACACCAGAGTGGGCAAATGCCGATTCGAGAATTTGTGTGGCCCCATGTTCACGCATGTTGTCACCGACACCATCACGGATGACTTCTTGCCAGAGATCTTTTGTATCTATGTCGTGTTGGGCCAGCAACCCCTCGATATAACGTTTGTGCTCCGGAGGTATACGTTCCTCCAACTCAATGGCGGTAAGGCCTTCTTGCTTACTATCCATACTCGTAGGTACTAGCAAATCGACACCGTAGGGTTTGTCCGTGTGCTCGTCNAGCCAGGTTAGTTCGATGTCCAGTGATTCTGGCGTATGNCCNGCTGCNCCAAGTACTCCAAATCCTCCCGCGTTACTTACNTCCGCGATGACATCTCGACAATGACTGAATGCAAATAGTGGAAATTCNCAACCGAGTAGGTCGTTCGCTTTAGATTTCATATTCCTTACTCCCAATGATCTCAAGATCCCGTATAGTCCTAACCTATCACGGCGGTTGTGTAGATTCTCCCTGTCCGTGTCTTTTTGAACTGTGCCGCTATTGAACAACATCGAATAGCGGACAACCGGCGTTTAATGTGAGGAGAAACGATGGCGGACAATAAACANAAGAATGACATCTACGGTGATCTCAGCAAAACCAAGGCTGAGGAACCAGCGACACCAGCCGCTACAGTGGTCCTTTTGAGAGACACGGATAGTGGACCTGAAGTCCTTATGCTAAAGAAGAATGCGCGTATCGACTTCGGAGGAATGTGGGTTTTCCCTGGCGGTCGTATCGATGAGGAAGACTATCCTTCNGACAGAGATCTNGAATCAGCGGCGCGGACAGCAGCGGCCCGAGAAACGATTGAGGAAGCGAANGTTCCGACTAAGCCAGATGATTTTGTGTGGTTCGCTCACTGGACGCCACCAGCTAGTACTCCGCGGCGCTATGCGACGTGGTTTTTTGCGGCCCATACTGAAACGAATAACACGGTTGAAATCGACGGCGGTGAAATACACGATCACGCATGGATTCGTCCATCGGAGGCGTTGCAAGAACATACGGCTGGAAATATTGATTTGGCACCACCTACTTGGGTTACTTTGTATCACTTATCTCAGTACGCACCAGCGCAAGAAATCTTGAATCACTTTCGTTCCAACGAGCCGAAAATCTATGAAACCCATGTGGCGCAAAGGAATGATGGAGTNCGTGTCGCCATGTGGCTAGGCGATGCTGGATATGCTGACTACGATGCCGATGCTGATGGAGCNCGACACCGTTTAGTCATGCCGAAGGAAGGCTTTACGTTTGAAAATGATGTCGAGGACTACTAATTAAAGCGAATTTAGATTTCGTCCTCTCCTAAGATCAGAGAGCTTGCCTTTTCGCCGATCATTATGCTCGGCGCATTGGTATTGCCNGATATGAGCGTCGGCATTATCGAGGCATCAGCAACGCGTAGTCCGTCGACTCCATGAACGCGAAGATGGTCGTCAACAACAGCCATCGGATCGCTGCCCATCTTGCACGTGCCGATTGGATGGAAAACNGTTCCNCCAGTACCTCGACAAAAATCGAGGATTTGCTCATCGCTCTGCGTATNTTCCCCGGGGTATAGCTCGTGGGATACNTACCGAGCGAGNGCTGGTGCTGCNCCTACTTCTCGAGCTACNCGCATACCGCCGATCAGTGCGTTGCGGTCTACGGCCTCGCTAAGAAAGTTTGGTCGTATCGCTGGAGCGGCAGATGGATCGTTGTTCTGGATGTGAATTGACCCTTGGCTTTCGGGTCGTAACTGACACACCGAAACCGTCATTCCCGGATCTTCCTCCAACTCCCCCGGTTTCGCCCCACGCGCGTAACTCCCATGTGCAAAGTGAAATTGAACGTCAGGTTCATCAAGGTCCTCGCGACTTTTCACAAAACCGTGTGCGATTCCTGCGGTATATGTGAGCACGCCTTTCCGCCGTAAGGCATAATTGAATAATTCCCCNATGAATTTCAATCCACGGGTNTCTTGATTGAGTGTNCTTGAGCCTTTAACGCGCCACGCTACACTGCTGGAGTAGTGATCCCGATAGTTTTCGCCGACTCCCGGGAGTTCNCGGATAACTTGGATATCGTTTCTACTCAGTAAGTCGGGGTCACCTATGCCGGATAACTCGAGGAGTTGAGGGGATTGCACTGCTCCCGCACAGAGTATGACCTCTGCATCCGCAAAATCTTCAATGGTTCGTCCTGCTGATGCGTATCGGACACCTATGGCGCGCGTTCCATCCATAAGTACCTTTTGTGCCATGGCCCGCGTTGCAATGGTCAAATTGGGTCGAGACCGCGCTGGATCAAGGAAGGCTCGCGCGGTGCTGTGCCGGCGGCCGCCACGTTGCGTTACTTGATAGTATCCAAACCCTTCTTGGGATGATCCGTTGTAATCGACATTGCGTGGATACCCAATTTCGACACCTGCATCGATGAATGCGTCCAGTATGTGATGTTGTTCTGGCATGTCGGCNACGTTCAGTTCGCCGCCTGTTCGGTGAAAGTCATCGTCTCCGCGCTCGAAGTTTTCGGACTTCTTGAAATACGGGAGGACTTCGTCGTACGACCATCCACGATTACCAAGCTGTGCCCAGGTGTCGTAGTCCAAGGCCTGGCCGCGCACGTATAACATGCCGTTAATTGAGCTGGATCCACCGAGGACCTTTCCTCTTGGGATGGGAATTTTACGGTTTCTCGTGCCTTCCTCGGGTTCGGTTTCAAAGCACCAGTTGACACTNGGTCTACTGAACATTTTCCAGAAGCCAACCGGAATGTGTATTAGCGGATTCCAATCCCGGCCTCCAGCTTCAAGCAAGAGGACAGAATTAGAAGGGTTTTCACTCAAACGGTTTGCAAGGACGCAGCCTGCTGATCCTGCACCGACAACGATATAATNAAAAGTAGCCATAAATACATTTATACAATGCCAGCGATCAAAGAAACAGCAGAAGCGTATATNCCAAATGTTTCAAACCNTGGCGNGGGGGGNGTATAAGCNAAATTGGAGTCGTTGCCGTGGTCATTTCGAAGTAAAGTAGGGAACGTATGAAAAACGTAAAGCTGAAAAAAGAAGACAATCGTTCGGGAGATGAAACAAAAGCTTCACAGGGATTCGGNTGTTTGTCGAAAGGTTCTGCTCGCATATTCGATCCGGTCATGGAGAAAAAAGANGCTTGCGCGTTCTTTGAGTCCAACGGNTATGTGGTCCTTGGGGAGTGTTTGTCGGACACGGAACTCGAACATCTCAATGAGTTTTATGACCGCACTCAAGAAGAGCGACCGGAGGCGTGGGGATTAGGGCAATCTAGAAAGCCGCATCACCGAGGCCAGGGATTAATATATTCGCAACCTTTACTCGATTATCCGGAGCTGGATCACTATACCCAACATCCCAGCTCATACCCCGTTGTTGCCCAATTACTTGGCGGTGAAGAAAAAGTTCGGTTTAGTGAGTTTAACTTTCGTGAGGCCCCTAGAGACGCTGGTTTAGGGGGAATGAATTTTCATCATGACGCTACCGTAGCGGATCGATTTACGAGAAAACCATATAACCCGGTAGATTGGTTATGTGCCATACACTATTTGACNGATGTCACAACAACAACACCGGCATTTTGCGTGGTGCCCGGAAGTAATCGGTTTGTAAGTCTCCAGGCNACGTACGAAGGCCTTGGANATGCGTATTNAGAAGTGCCGATACGAGGCCCAGCAGGAACTTGTGTACTTTATGATACGGCTACCTTTCATACGCGCCTAGACGGCGATGGGAAACAAAGGCGACGGACTTGGCACCAGTACTATGCCCGCGGTGGTTGGTTAAGAAGCAGCTTGCCTAATTCCGACCGCTATGTTCGACCGCCTACTCCCGTGTTAACGAATTGGAATCTGTTCCCTGAGCGGTTAGTGTTTCANAGTGATCCCAAGAAGCGATTGTTTTTTTCGCATTGGAATACAGCCCAGTGCGAGTGGGTAGCATCACAATTTGATGTAGAAGTTCGAAAGTCCATGCCGAGAGGAGAGCAATAAAATGTTGAGTAATGAACAGATAACGCATTACCAAGAGCACGGTTATGTGATTCCCGACTATCGATTGACGACGGAACAGGTAGAGACCATCCGCAGTCAACATGTAAAATTGCTTAACACGTACCCTCAATACAGTGACTATTGCCCGGCATTACTTATTCACGATACGGGCTTTTTGAATTTTGCTCGGAATGACCACATTCTNGACATGGTAGAGCAATTGATTGGTCCAAATATAGCCCTCTGGAATTCGAGTTTTTTTGCCAAACCAGCAAAAATAGGGAGTAAAACTCCGTGGCATCAAGATGGAGAATATTGGCCCATTCGGCCGCTGGCCACCTGTTCCGTTTGGATTGCTCTTGATGATGCGACCACTGAAAATGGTTGTCTGAGGTTTTTGCCCGGTACACATAGGGCAAAACGCCTTGAACAACACCATCAAAATACGGCTCAAGGTCTTTCGTTACCGTTGGANCTAGATGCGGCCCACGTAGACGAGAATAAGGCCGTTGATATCGTGCTGGAAGCGGGGCAAATGTCGCTCCATGACATATTCCTGATGCACGGATCGGAGCNGAATGAATCGAACATGTCGCGACGGGGAATGACACTTCGTTTTATGCCCACATCATCCGTNTACAGACGGGANTTGCCGATGAGTGGTCCAAANGACTTGCGGACGGTATACCTGATGCGAGGAGAGGATGAATCGGGAGAGAATGATTTTCGAGTCCGTTGGTAAAAAGTGTTTGCAGTAACTCATTTGTTTCGAAGTCGGGTACGTAACATTTAAATATCTATTTGTTAGGGGACGTTCAATGAAAGATTTTGGTGGAAAATTAGCGGTTATCACTGGTGGTGGGACTGGGATGGGCCGCGCGTTGGCACGTCAACTGATTGCCGAAGGCTGTGATGTAGCGATATGTGATGTTCTTGAAGAAAATATGAGTGAGACGGTTGCGCTATGCGAAAGTGAAGCACCGCAGGGACGAGTCATTACCGCCCACGTGTGTGACGTTTCGAATGAGGAGGATGTCCGTCAATTTGCCGACGGCGTCCGGTCGAATCATGATACGGATAAGATCGATTTGCTTTTTAATAACGCTGGAGTGGGTGGNGGTGGCAGCATTACTGATCCAGAGCGGGAATCCTGGGAACGGACCTTCAATATTTGTTGGTATGGAGTCTATTACTCCACACGAGCATTTATGCCTCTGCTTATGAATAGTGAAGACTCCCACCTAATTAATACTAGTAGTGTGAATGGGTTTTGGGCGTCGTTGGGACCTCAAAGTACACATTCGGCCTATTGTGCCGCAAAGTTTGCGGTCAAAGGCTTCTCGGAAGCGTTGGTTACGGATCTCAAAAATAATGCCCCGAATGTCAAGGTCTCGGTCGTCATGCCTGGGCACATTGGTACGTCCATTGCGATTAATTCCGGACGGATTATCGCTGGGCGCCAGTCTGAAGAATTGACGGACCAGGAGATTTTGCAGATGCGTAAGCGCGGAGTCTTGCGCGGTATTGTTTCGGAAGACATGACCGATGATCAAGTACGGACGGTAATGTCTCAAGTGGGTACAAATTTCNGGGATTCGGCNCCTACAACAGCTGAACAAGCTGCCACCATCATCCTCGATGGTGTACGTGATGAGCGCTGGAGGATTCTAGTGGGCGATGACGCACATCTNATGGATAAAATGGTGCGTGAAGATCCCGAGAGCGCATATACGGAGGACTTTATGGTTCGATTGAGAGCGTCTGGCGAGTGGCGGTTAGGTTAACCAGGTCAGCTACGCCTTGTCGGTTACTCGGCTGGTTTTAATCCCGAGTCCTGTGACNGGACCTTTCTTTTGTTCCCCTACCGTAGACGCGTTGTGGCNATGTGGTCAACGAACTGTGTTAGGGCGTCTGACGGATACCGAATACATTTTCCCTCCATTTTGGTTGACTCAGGCTGCGAGTTTGGCTGGGAGCCTGCCGGATGAGGATGAAGTGATTTTGGTCGCGTTCGGTGGATCCGGAATCCTGCTACCGGCGATTGCAAAATTTAACAGTAATAGAAAATTCGGTGCCACCGTTAGGGGCTGTATTTTCGTTGATAGTGATCTGCCGAAAGATGGTGCGAATCGATTCGAAGTGTCGGCTGATCGATCGTTAAAACCTTATATGCAGAACGAATCGAGTCACGGATGGTTGCCGGGATGGAGCGAAGAAGCACTNCGTTCCGATGTGAAAGATCGTCCGACTCGCATGCGGCTAATGAATGCATCTCCGCGAGTTCCGGTTGCCTTGTACGATGAGAGGGTGTCGGTACCGACGAACTGGCCGGATGTGCCTTGTGGATATCTAGACTTGACGGGTGAACATGTGAGTGCGGTCGAGGCTGCCAACCTAGGTGGTTGGGCCGTCACCGTTTTGGAAGGTAGTCCGTTGGCTCCTTTCGTGGATCCGGATATGGTCGCTCAGACANTAGTCGAATTGATCAACCAGCTGTAAGGCTCGGCCTGTCGAAAAAATCCCGAGGAAAACTTCAGTTGCTGTTGTTACCGAGATAAGCCTAGGATAATCGTTTGTACAAATGCGATGAGTGACACAATGGCTGACTACGAAACCATTCTTTATGAAGTCAACGGGACGCAAGCAACCGTGACTATGAACCGACCGGATAATCTTAATGGCATCAACAACCAGATGATGCGAGAGCTCTATGCATGTCTGAACGAGGTCGCTCTCGATGAGAGCGTTCGGGTAGTACTTTTCACTGGTGCAGGACGTGGTTTTTGTCCGGGCGTGGATTTGAAAGGCTCGACGAGCGGCGAGCCGCAAGAACCGTTTAGCCGTGAGTGCTTTCATATNACATCGTTGCTGCACAACATGCCTAAGATCACCGTTGCGGCTATTAATGGTGCCTGTGCGGGGGCCGGTTTTGGTTGGGCGTGTGCTTGTGATTTGCGCTATGCAACGGCAAGAGCGACATTTAATTCGGCTTTTTTAGGGGTTGCGATTTCAGGCGATATGGCGGGACCATGGTTGCTGCCGCGTATTCTTGGGTCGACCAAGGCGCGGGAATTGTTTTTTCTCCCTGACAAATTCAAGGCCGATGAGGCGGAGCGTATTGGACTNGTNTTAAAAGCGTTTCCGGATGAGACTTTTAGAGCGGATGTCGATGCAATTGTCGATCGCTTAGCCAAGTCGGCGCCACTGGCTATAGGGGAGATGAAGAAAAACTTTGTCAACGCGGAACGGATGCCACTGCACGACTATATTGAAGTCGAACTTGAGCGTCATTCGNGAACCGGTGCAAGTAACGATTCACGGGAAGCGATGAAAGCATTTGTCGAAAAAAGAGATCCGGTTTTCGAAGGACGTTAGACCACAGGNGGAATGNTCTATGTGGCTTAGACTTCGACAAATAGCGGTGGTGGCNCACGACATCGAATCAGTAACTGCAGACATACAAGCNGTCTTTGGTTTGGAGGTGGGTCANATTGATCCNGGCGTAGGCACTTTTGGCCTAGAAAATAGGATTTTCCCGATCGGAACGCAATTCCTCGAAGTTGTGGCTCCGACCCAGGAGGGCACGGCGGGTGGCCGTTACCTCGATCGTCGTGGTGGGGACGGTGGGTATATGGTCATCACCCAAACCGACCAGCACGCCGNNCGCAAGAAGAGGATCCGAGACCTTGATATTCGAACCGTCGCAGAAGGGGACGGAGACGAATATTGCATCATGCAGCTCCATCCAAAGGACACGGGCGGATCGTTTTTTGAAATTGACTGGGCTATTGGTGGTGAAAAGCCAGGGGGCCCTTGGTCGCCGGCCGGNAAGGATTGGCAAGNGGCAATACGGACGGATGTTGTGTCATCGATTTCGGGTGTAGAGATTCAAAGTCCTGAACCGAAAAAAGTAGCCNGACGTTGGAGTGAAATTGTGGAGATTCCTTTGAAAACAGATACTCATGGGAATTTTGTCCTGGAACTGGAAAACGCAGGGATTCGATTCGTTGAAGGGTCGGATGGACGCCCAGAAGGCCTGGGCGGGATCGATGTTGTTGCGCAAGATAAAGAGCGGGCAATATCAGCCGCTAAAGAACGAGGACTCGAAACGTTTAACGACACAGTGGTGGTGTGCGGGCTGCGTTTTTATATGCGATAACTAGTAATGATAGATTGATNCCTAGATTCTCGAATACGGAGAGCAACATGTTAAGGATACTTGGAATAGTTTCGTTAGGCTTTTTGTTGGCGTGTAGTGAAAGCCAGGACACTGGGGACCTGGACGTTAGCGATGAGACCGAACCCAAAGCAATGACGGCGTACGTTGATGAAGCGCGTATTGCGAATATTGACACCGTGGAGCCCGGTTCNTGGTTATCTTATGGACGCAACTACGAGGAACAGCGTTTTTCGCCTTTAACGGCGATTAATCGNGAGACNGTNAGNGGTCTNGGCTTGGCNTGGCATAAGGANTTAAATTCATATCACCCCATGCAAGGCACGCCGTTGGTCATAGATGGTGTGATGTATTTCTCTACAGCGTTTAATGTCGTGTACGCCGTCAATCCAGGAAATGGTCAAGAAATCTGGAGTTACGATCCAGAGGTCCCGAAAGCGGAAGCGCGTCGAAAAGCCTGCTGTGGCGCGAACGCGCGAGGCATTGCTGCATACAAAGGGAATATATACACGGCCACATTGGATGGACGATTGATTGCCTTGGATGCGGCATCGGGAAGCCCAGTATGGGAAGTCGACACCATTGTGGATCCAACGAGGGAGTTCACGATTACGGGAGCTCCTCGAGTAGCTTCCGGTAAAGTCTTTATTGGGAATGGGGGAGCGGAGTTTGGTGTTCGCGGTTATGTCACCGCATACGATGCGACGACGGGTGAGATGGCGTGGCGGTTTTACACCGTGCCGGGTAATCCAGCGGAACCGTTCGAGCACCCGGAAATGGAACTCGCCGCGGACACCTGGAAAGGCGGTGAGTGGTGGGAAATCGGAGGCGGGGGTACCGTCTGGAACTCTATCGTCTATGACCCGGATTTTAATAGCGTGTATCTCGGTGTTGGTAATGGCGCCCCATGGACACGAATTATCCGGTCGCCCGGCGGAGGGGATAATTTATTTTTAGCATCCATCGTCGCACTCGATGCCGATACCGGCCGAATGAAGTGGTACTACCAAACGACCCCGGGGGATAACTGGGATTATACCGCAGTGCAAGACATGACCCTGGCGGACTTAGAGATTGACGGTGAGAAACGCAAGGTATTAATGCAAGCGCCTAAGAATGGGTTTTTCTATGTCATCGACCGGGCTGATGGGAAGTTGTTGAGAGCGCATGCTTTTGCCGCGGTTACCTGGGCCACCCATGTGGATTTAGAAACTGGCCGNCCGGTAGAAAATCCGGATACGGAGTATCTCGAAAATCCCAGCTGGATCTTTCCGGGACCAGGCGGGGCGCATAATTGGCATGCCATGTCATGGGATGCTGGGCGGGGATTGATGTATTTTGGTTCCCACGACACTCCGTTCTTGTATGCCATGCCTGAGGAGTATCAAAAAACAGGCGTCTATAAACGTAGAGCGAAGCAATTCAATTTAGGGATTGAATATGCTGGATTATTGGACTTAATTGCAGAGTCCGAGGCTGCTCCGGCTACTGGGGTTTATTTGAATGCGTACGATCCCGTCACTGGTGAAAAGAAGTGGGTAGTAGAACAACAACGGGATCTGGGGTGGAGTGGTGGGGTTTTGGCGACCGCTGGAAATCTTGTGTTTCAGGGGACAGCNACCGGAAACCTATATGCATACGATAGTGATACGGGCGACATACAGTGGGAAAAAGATCTTTATTCGAGCATGGTGGCACCACCCATTTCGTATCTGCATGAAGGTGAGCAATACGTTGCTATAATGACCGGAGCGGGCGGACAGGCACTTGGTAGTGCCGACTGGAAATATGGAAGTACTGGACGTCTTGTGGCTTTTAAGTTGGGTGGTAACGACGAGTTAGAAATACCAACGCAAATCGATCGAAGTGTTCCGGAGCTCCCCCCGCTNACGGCCACTGCGGACCAATTAGCGCTTGGAGGCAAGTTGTTTGGTGAAATATGTCAGGCCTGTCATGGTCCNAGTCCTTGGAGTACTTTTGGGGGAATTCCTGATTTACGTTTGATGAGTTCAGAAACACATGATTTGTGGCAGCCTATTGTCTTAGGTGGGCTACGGCGGGAAGCTGGCATGGACACTTTCGCTGATTTGTTGTCAATGGAGGATTCGGAGTTGATACATCAATTCATCATTTCCCGTGCGATGGCATTGCGCGAAGAAATGGCGTCTCGGTAAATAAGATGAGCGATACACTGCGTTCTGGAGAAGTTCCTATGGACCGCGGATCTAATCCTGACGATTAGATCCGCGGNTTTATTCCGTATGCCGCCGCCCAGCCTAGACCGTCTTGAGTGCCGTGTTTGGGTCCATATTCACAACCTATCCAACCCGTGTATCCCATATCGTCTAATTTGGCGAACAAGAACGGTAGATTGACCTCACCGTGTTGGGGTTCGTGCCTTCCTGGGACACTGGAGAATTGGATGTGACCNATGCTATCCCAGTGGTTTTCGAGGTTTTTCCCAAGATTTCCTTCCATGATCTGTAAATGGTAGAAGTCGAACTGCATACGCACATTTGGCTCGTTGACCGCGGAAATAATCCGGGCCGCATGCCCACTGTTGGTNTGCAGATAACCGGGTACATCCTGAGTGTTGAGAGGTTCGATCAAGAGTTTGATCTTTTCCCTCGCAGCAATCGGTGCGACTTTCTTTAAATTAGCGATAAAAGTATTTTCACAGATGGTCGCATTGGAATTTTCAGGGACTACTCCCGCCATCACATGGATCATCTCGACCTGGAGTGCGCTGGCATAGGTCAATGCCTGTTCAAATAGCGATTCAAAATCACTCTCTCGACCAGGCAAAGCCGCGAGGCCTCGTTCGCCCTTCTGTCCATCTCCGATACCCGTATTGAGCAGAATCATACTGAGTTGCGCATCCTGTAACAGAGATCTCAATTCGGAAATATCGTGTCCGTACGGGGCGAGGTATTCGACGGCGTCGAATCCAGCGTTGTAAGCAGCTAGGAAGCGATCCTTTGGTTCCAGTTCGGTAAACATCGTAGTGAGATTGGCCGCGAATCGTGGCATCTGATTGCTCCTTTATGAATAACCGATAGAAAGTAGATTTTCGACCGGTTCATAGAGTTCTTCTAAGTATTTGGAGTCTTCCGGGGTTAGGGTGATGGAAGCGGCTTCAACGAGTTGGTCAAGTTGACTGATTTTTGAGACGCCGACAACGGGGGAGGTAATTTCAGGCTTATTCAGGAGCCATGCAATAGAGATTTGAGCGGGTGTTTTATTGTATTTGTCCGCTAATTCAATCACTCGATCCGCAATAGGAAAGTCCATTGCACCTCGATAAAGCCCCTCAGTACGTTTTCTGTCTTGACCTTGTGAACGAGCGGTTGATCCGCCGTCGAAGCCACCTTGATAGGAACCGGCAAGGATACCGCGGGCCAAGGGAGACCATGGCATAAGGGCAACTCCGCTTTGAGCACAATAGGGATTCATCTCGCGTTCTTCTTCGCGATAGATGAGATTGTAGTGATTTTGCATGGATACAAATTGGGTCCAGTGGTGCATTTTTGCCGTCAGTTGCAATTCGGCAAATTGCCAGGCAAACATCGAAGAACCGCCCAAGTACAGTACTTTTCCGGCTTTCACCACATCGTGTAAAGCTTCCAGAGATTCCTCTATGGGAGTTTGCACGTGCCCTGGGACGCCATGAGGATGTCTGTGAATGACCAAGTGATCGATATAGTCGAGTCCGAGACGTTCGAGACAAGCATCTACGCCTTCGAGTACATGCTTTCTAGATAAGCCGCTCTGATTCGGGTTGGATCCCATGGGCATCGAGATTTTGGTTGCTAGTACATATTCATCGCGGGGCAGTAGCTCACGTAATAGCTGTCCCACGACCCGCTCACAAGATCCGACACCGTAGGTATCTGCGCAATCAAAATAGAATAACCCGTGATCAACGGCTGCTTTAAAAATTGGTCTGGCATCGTCTGGCCCGAGTGTCCAATCGCCTTGATGGCCTCGCCCAGGTTCGCCGAAGTTCATGGTTCCCAAACAGAGTTTAGAAACGCGTAAACCGCTGTTTTTCCCAAGTTGAACTGATTTAAGCATGAGATTGTCCTTTAAAGGGGTTTGCTACAAGCATGAAATAGTATCGAATGGGAGCCTCTGTGGCGAAAGAACATGAAAAGGTTATGGCAAAAAAAGAAGGGGCGTTACACGGGGTCAAAATTATTGACCTGAGTGATGAACGAGCGATTTATGGGGTCAAGCTTTTGGCAGACCTTGGTGCTGATGTGGTGCGGCCGGAACCAATTGAAGGGGATCCATTAAGGGCACGAGGGCCACTACGTGATGGGGAACAGAGTGCAGGTAGCTCTCTTTGGCATGCTTTTTTTGCGTCGAATCGACGTTTCTTTGCCGTTGATTTGGACCAGCCAGAAGGNCGTGCGCAATTGGACCGACTGATAACGCAAGCAGATATCGTGATCACCAGCGACGGGGCTTTTGGCTGCGATGTGCTCGATATCGAGGACATTCGCCTTCGTAACCCGTCCCTTGTGTCGGTCGAATGTACTTCGTTTGGTGAATCAGGCCCCTGGCGTGATTACTTAGCTCCCGATCTCGTCGCCGGAGCCTTAGGGGGGTCTGTGGCTACGACCGGTGACGTGGATACTCCNCCGTTGAAATGCTTTGGGGAGCTGAATTTTGTGGTCTCNGGGGCNTACGTAGGAATTGCGGCGTTAGCGGCCCTTCGGCATGCGCGTGAAACAGGAGAGGGACAACATGTTCACGTTCCTGTACATCACTGTATCGCTTCTTGTCTTGAGCATGTATTTATGTGGCACTGGTATAACGAAATGTTAGGAAACGCCACCGATAAAGCTTTGGAAAGACGAGGTAGTCTACATTGGAGTAANGCCTATGTGGTTATGCAAGCTCAGGGAGGATCTATCATGGTGACTCCGACTCCGGACGTAGATGCGCAATTGGTCTGGCTGATAGAGGAAGGAGTTGCAGCAGACCTCCTCGATCCAAAGTACCAGGAAATCGAAAATCGTCCGGAGTTTATGCGGCGAATGATGGAAGTGTTACGCGAGTGGGTTGGTTCAAAGGATGTTCAGGCATTGTTTTTTGATGCGCAGGAACACCATGCTCCGTATGGTTGGGTCCTCCCGTTAGACCGAGTTGCCGAAAACCCGCAATTGGATGCGCGTCATTGGTGGCAGGAGTACAACTCTGGAGGCGGTGATTTTAAGGGCCCGGGAAATCCTTATCAGTTTAGTGAAACACCGTGGTCGATGGGTCCGCATGGTGGTATCGGGGAACACACCGATAGTGTTTTGAGTGAAATTGGCTGGGGAGATGAGCGCTAATGAGACCACTAGAAGGTATTCGAATATTAGATTTTACCCACGTGTTAGCCGGACCTTTTGCAACACGGATTTTGGCCGATATGGGCGCCGATGTCGTCAAAGTCAATTCGGCAGCTCGTATGGGAATGAATGGGGCCGCAGGNCCGTATTATCCGACATGGAATCGGAATAAGCGGGCCTTAGCTTTGGATATGTCACATGAAGAAGCGCGTGCAATTGGAAAACGACTGGCACTCCAGGCGGATGTGGTTATCGATAATTTTTCTGTGGGCGTGCTTGATCGATGGGGAATGGGATTTGAAGATGTTTCTTCTAAGAATTCGGGGGTCATCTATCTCCAGATGTCCGGTATGGGTGAAGGTGGCCCCTGGTCGAACTTTGTCACTTTCGCACCAACCATCCATGCGTTAAGTGGGCTGACTCGTTTGACGGGAGTCCCTGGACGAGAAGATATAGGAATNGGNTTTTCCTACAACGATCATGTNGCNGGNTTACATGGGGCTACGGCTATTCTNTCGGCGATCGAANCNCGNCGCCGTTCGGGCCAAGGTCAGCGGATTGATCTTTCGCAGTTTGAAGTGGGTGTAAACTTGTTAGGACCAGCCTTAATGGACTTTTTTGTCAATGGTGTGGAAGCTCAACCTGGCGGAAATAAATTGCCCTATGACAAGACAGCACCGCACGGTTGCTATCGTTGTGCTGGGGAGATAAGCGATAGTGTTGTGGATGAACGTTGGATAGCGATCGCATGTCTTTCAGAAGTGCATTGGGAGAAATTGGTCGAGGTAATGGATCGTCCGGAATGGGCTGGCGATTCGCGATTTTCTAGTGCGTCCAAACGTTGGCAACATTCGGGTGCGTTGGATGCTCTGATAAGTAAGTGGACAAAAGATCACGATGCGCTACACCTCATGGAAATATGCCAGGGCGCTGGTGTCCCGGCAGGGGTCGTGCAAAATGGGAAGGATTTAGTGGAGAATGATCCGCAGCTGCGTGCTTCGGAGTTTGTTATGAAGTTGGGTGAAAACGATCCCCTCGTCGGTGAGGCATTTGCCGATCGCTTGCCGATAGAGTTTTCTAAAACACCGTGTAATACGTACCGACCGGCCCAACCCGTGGGTGCCGATAACACAGATGTCTTAAACGATTGGTTGGACCTATCTTCCGACGAAGTGCGTCAAGGCGAGGAGGCCGGGCACTTTGTTTGACGTGAGATTACGGCTTACCTTGCACTATTTCGATGCTGACTCCATCGGGAGCGGCCACATAGCAAATTAAGGATCCAGGGTTAAATTCCCAGGGTTCCACCACAAAACTGGCACCCTTGGATTTCATATTAGCCACGAGTGCTGTGAGGTCACCCATGTATGTGAATCCGAAATGGTCGGTACCCCATTCATTGTGGCTCGAATAGTCTTCGAAATCCTCCATCGGCTTGGGAGCACTGGGACTTTCCCCGGGGCGTCGTCCGCGAATCAAAAGTGCCATACCGCCTAGACGAACGGTGATTTGAGGAGCGCTACGCAGCTGGTAATTACCCGCGATTTCTGCCCCAAAAACGTCTACATACCATTGTGCTGCCGCTTCGGGTTCTGCACTAATAAGATGTACGTGATCAAATATGAAATCAGCAGCGCCCATCTAACTCTCCACTTAGATACTTGTTGCATTAATCATGCCATGCTGTCGACTTCTGTCCAATTATTAAGTCGTTTGACGTTTCGATTCGTTAAAGTCTCATGCGCAAACTAAGGAAATAGAAATGCCTATACCTCGCCCGGAACGATATGTGTTGTATGGTGGTGAACT
The DNA here is from genome assembly GCA_002708205.1 of Gammaproteobacteria bacterium. Classification (GTDB taxonomy): domain Bacteria; phylum Pseudomonadota; class Gammaproteobacteria; order Pseudomonadales; family Azotimanducaceae; genus UBA11889. Next base: position 23,799 of record PAMR01000019.1, on the reverse strand, counting down.
CAGCTATTTCACTCGTAAGCTTGAAGCGGCGCTGATTCTGTATGGGGCCGATTTTGAATTCCGCGGTAAAACAGCGGACGTACGAGAAGAACTTGAAATGCGGTCGGGTACTCATCAAGTGCCAGTGTTGCACACTCCAGAAAACTGGTTAATTGGAGATACAACGCCTTTGCTCCATCTGTTGGATGCACGTTTTCCTGACCGGGCTATGTTCCCGAAGGGGCCACTTGGTGTGCTCGTGCACGTGCTGGAGGAATATTTCGACGAGTGGGTCGCGCGCACGATGGTGCATTTTCGGTGGCACTACTCTAGAAGTGCTCAATATGCTGCCTTAAAAATGTCAAATGGAAATGAGCAGGCGGCGGCCACAGTGCTTGCTTGGGGTCCTCGGGCCTGTAGGGCGACGGGCACAGAGTCACCACATCAACAGCGTGCTGCGGAAGAGGAATACGTACGTATTCTTGCTGCAATGGAGCAACAACTGGGTGAATCCTCCTATATGTTGGGTGACCGTCCGACGGCCGTGGATTGTATCTTGTTAGGAGGGTTGCGAGCGCATACATATAATGATCCCGATCCAAAAGAAATCACGGCGCAATACCCGCGTGTCGTCAAGTGGTGCGAAGAGGCCACCAGCCAATGGAAAGGCGCTGGCGAACTGTTGCCGTTTGACTCAACAACGCCTTTTGCCCAATTTGTCCTGAATGAGATGTACTCCACCTATAGACCTTATGTACTTGGGAATGCGGACGCACAACAAGCCGGAGCAAAAGCTTTTCATGTGCAAATATATGGTGAAGATGTCAGCTATCTCTCTCGACCCTATCCGGAACAATCGCGACGAATGGTTCAGCAAAAGATTGTTGCACTGAATAAACGCGACCAAGAAGCAGTGCGACTTTGGCTGGATGACGTCCGATTGTCGGATTGTTTCGCATGATAGGCCTATGGCAAGACAGCTTAATAGGCGAGTGACTAGCGAATGTGCTTTGAGAGATATCCTGAAAATCTTTCCCCCATCCGGATATATCCGGATGGATTTGGATGGAGATCGTCAGGGAGATCGGAAGCGTCCTTTGGTCCAAATAGCTTGAGGCCATCGAGGTAATGGAGGTTCTCGTCGCCAATTTCACAACGTTTCTTGACGACTTGCTCAAGTATCTCCCGCACTTTTTCGAGTGTTAGACATCCTTGTCGGAGGGCTTCGAAACCTTTTATGGTTTCAAATTTCCCCACGTTATTAGGGATCGTTGGTCCGGGATGGGTTTCGGCGCTCGGACAATAGATGGGCGAAATTATTATGATGGGCGTTTGGGGTTTGCCTTCCCGAATGGTATCGATAAAACCATGAACTGCGGGTATGAATACCCGTTCTCGCATAGAATCCATATTGATTACGTTGATACCTGTCTTGATACTAATTAGGTCGGTTTGCGAATCACGTATGGTTCGCGCAACGAATTGATCGAGATGACACTGTCCTCCAAATCCGAGGTTTTGCAAATTAACGTCGGAATTTCTTGCGGCAACCGCAGGCCAAATATAGGCAGGTTCTTCTGCTTCCATACAGTGACTGATTGAGCTGCCGTAGTGCAGCCATTGTTTTCTAACATCTTGTGGTGGCGATAGTGTGGCGCCATCTGTGAGCTCAAGAGATCTGAGTTCGACAAACGCATTATGCGGCAGCCAGATTTCGCTAAATCGTTCGGTGGTGCCAAGGTTGCGAAACCAGGCGGTATCAGGTTCGCCTCGTAAAAGACGATATCCTCCGTCCGATGCAAGCTGTATCCGATTTCCCTTTTCCGACTGGTAGGATTGTAGCCGCCCGTTTGACTCGAGGTTCAGTACGATTTTTCTCGGGATTGCACCTGGCGCTACGGTAGTTGATCCAAGGAAAGACAGTCCTATGGAACTGGCATTAGTATTGAATTGGAGACGAACGCCAGAGGGCATTCGAGCCATTGCATCCATCATTTGAGGTATTTGGGTGCGAGTCCATGACGGTAAGCGTCTAGGACTTACACCTTGGGAGCGAATATCAAAATCTAACGCACCTCGAGCGATTATCGTTCCATCGTTCAATAAATTCTCGATGGAATGAGGTCTCATCTATCAAACGCCCGCTTTCACTATGAGATTTTTCAGAGCGTCGCAATTTTGTACCCGTTCTTTGGTTGTTGTGCCGAGAAACCCGACGTTCAACGATGTCACACCGCTTTCCTTGAGTGCTTGTATGCGATCCAGGACAAATTCTTTCGGTCCGACTAAGGAGGTCGCGTCGAGGTACGACTGCGGAATGGCTGCTTCTGCCTGCGATTTGCGTCCTGTTAAGTACAGATTTTGTATCTCTTGTGCTTCCTTTTCAAAGCCGTATTTTTTGAAAACATCGTTGTAGAAATTTTTATCACGAGCGCCCATGCCNCCGACATACAATGCGATANTAGGTCTNGCCATATCTCTGTNCGTCTCCAAGTTGGGGCCGACTCCTACTGTGCCGCCGGCGTAGATCTCTAGGGGGGCCATATCGGAAGGTCGTTTTGCATTGCCGGTTGCCAAAGCATCTTTCCATACAGAAGCTGCTCCTTCTGCCATATAGAACGCGGGGAGCCATACATCCGCAATTTCTGCCGTCATCGCTACACTTTTCGGGGTTAGTGTTGCCAGAGCAATTGGTATGTAGTCTCTGTAGGGGTGATTGATGATTTTTAGCGGTTTGCCGAGTCCTGTNCCCTGCTCTGGTGGTAGAGGAATTTGATATTTTTTGCCTGTGTGGCTTAATTTTTCGTCGCGTCGCCATACCTTGCGACAAATTTCGATAACCTCACGCATCCGAGCGAGAGGCGTGTCGTAAGGAATTCCGTGGAAGCCTTCGATAACTTGTGGTCCGGATGCTCCTAGCCCGAGCATGAAGCGTCCCTCGGATAAAGCATCTAATCCAGCTGCTGTCATGGCCATGAGCGTTGGTGAACGGCTATAAATATTGAGTATTCCTGAGGCTATTTGGACGCGCTCGGTTCTACCAGCCACGTACCCCATTGCACTGACTCCATCGAAGGAATAGGCCTCCGGTATCCAGACCATATCTAGACCGGCTTTTTCGTATTCGATTAATTCATTGGTAGCGCCGACGTAGCCTTGTGCATAGCTCATAAGTGTGGAGATTTTCATACAGTATCCTTTTTCTTTTCGATATTGCCGNTACCGAATCATCACGTAAACCTGTGCATTTCCTCTCAGTAGGTACAAGGCTGCTGCACCCCGAATATTTTCTAGTGCGGAAGAAAACTCGCCGACGTTTGAAACAGCGATCCGGTTGACGGCGAGAACAATATCGCCGGAACGTAAACCCCATCTTGCCGCGGCTGTGCCCTGGGTGACTTCAGTAACAAGGACTCCATCGACTTTTCCGTAACGAGGATGGTCCTGAGGTAAGTTCGAGAATTGCGCTCCTTCCAGCCGAGGAAATTCGGTTCCTGCATCCATTGCCATTGCCATTGCTGGTCGGTCGGAGATNTTCACTTCGACATTTTTTTCATCGCCATCGCGCATAAAATCGATAGATACTTCTGCTCCGGCACGCAATACNCCGATNCGATTACGAAGGTCGGAGGCTCCTTTAACAGGTTCNNTATCGACTGCGGTGATGATNTCTCCNGCTTGAATCCCNGATTCTTCGGCNGCTGAACCNGGTACGATTTCTGTGACTACTGCNCCGTTACTAATGTCGAGGTCTAGNGCTTCTGCTAAATCTGGCGTNANATCGTTAATGTAGACGCCCAAACTACCTCGACGGATTTCTCCNAATTCAATCAGTTGTTCCATGATGGCCTTGACGATTTGGGTTGGTATCGCAAATCCAATTCCTACATTACCGCCAGCGGGAGCAATGATTGCTGTGTTGATACCGATTAGTTCGCCATCGAGATCAACAAGGGCACCACCTGAATTGACTGGGTTTATCGAGGCATCGGTTTGTATAAAGTCTTCATAGTTTTGGTTATTCAACCCGCTTCGTTCCAAGGCACTAACGATGCCAGATGTGACTGTCTGACCAACAGCGAATGGGTTGCCAATGGCGAGCACGAAATCCCCGACTTCCAATGCGTTGGAATCGCCAATTTCGATTGCGGTGAGTTCATTTGCGTCAATTTTTAATAAGGCGACATCGGTTTTCTCGTCACTTCCAATGACCTCCGCGTCGATTTCGCGTCGATCAGTCAGTGTCACACTCACGGCATCCGCTTTCGCGATCACGTGATGGTTGGTAATGACGTAGCCTTCTTTCGCATCGACAATGACACCGGAACCAACACTTTGTCGTCTCGGCTGAGAGGGAGCCTGTTCCGGGATGTTGAAAAAACGCCGAAAAAATGGGTCTTGATACAACGGATTTTGGCGAGAGTTTGCCGTCGTTTCTACTGAAACATTGACTACTGCTGGAGTGACCCGTTTTAAAACGGGGGCTAGCGTCGGTTTGCCTTCTTGGTCGTATAAACCGATGGGCCATTTAGCTAGGGCTGCTGAACCGGCAAGTAGGAGGATTAAAATACCAACGACTTGAGTTAGTACTCTACCGATTCCGAAGTTGATCACTTGCATAATAATCCTTGTTTTGACGTGAGTTGATAAAGCAGCAATAGGACGTCTTTGTTCATACTCTTAAAGACGTTGTAGGCAGAAAAATCGTCTGCTTTCTTTTTTGGGGTTGGTTCACCGTTTTTCAAGAATAATCAAGTACAAAAGCTATAGTGACCTGATGGTTGGGAATCGGTTATTCCAGTTGTCGAGGTGTTTAACCCGCTATTCCTGCACACCCCACATACCTCCAAATCGGCTCTGAACAACAGATTCAATTTCTAGATTAGGAGGGGTAATGCTATCGCCCGAACGAACAAAATATGCCTCTGGGTTTCTCACTCCTTGCGGTGATCGGCCTGCCCGAGTGTCATCGATGGCTTTGAGCATGGCCTGTCTAAACTTAACAACTCCGAGGTCAGTCTGGACTAAAAGCTCATCGGTCCGGTTTGCTATATAGCCCTGACTATCGGCGATGGCTTGATCTTGCTCCGATATGCCCTGGATACCGGTGTAGTTGTCTTGGTCTTGGAGGTCTCTATCGAGTAGGTAATTATTTTCCCGTCGCCGGATGGGTACGTATTTTTCGTCTACTTCGGCGAATATTCCCGACCCCGAAGCCATTGCATTTTTTTCCTTATCAGTTAATGGGCGGTCTGGATTCCAGCAAAAACAAAAGATCCAGCACGATTCGTCATCGACCGGAACCCAGGTATTGCCGACGTTGTTGTCGTCGGGAAGGTTCCCAGGGGCTAAGGAATGATTGGGCATGAGAAATTGAGTCATGCGCCAGTACGAATTATCGGTATCGGAGTTACGGGCTGCGCAGAGCAGCAGTCCTGCATCATGTTCTAACACAGTAAAGCGGGGGGCTGGATCTTCGATCATCCACCGGAATCTTGCCAATCGGTCCGGCTCATTTTGACCCTGTCTTTTCTCCTTAGTCATTCCGATTTGATGTAAACCGACTCGTTCCCCTTCGTTCATACCAGCGTGTAAAAAAGAAAAGTGAGCTGTATCTAATCCGCCCTCACACGCCTGCGCCCAGTTACATTGCTGAAATTTTTTTGAGACAAACCGGTGTTCTGGAGGAACTTTGGCGAATTCAAATTGGGGTAGCTCCGGTGGTTCACCTGTTCCCATATAGGCCCAAATAATGTCGCCCCATTCTTGAGTTGGTAGGGATCTAATCGTCGCTCGTTTTTTAAGCCGCTCCGCTACAGAAGCTTCCGCGTTCGGTACTTCGATGCAGTTTCCGTGAATATCAAATTTCCACCCGTGATAGACGCACCTCAAACCGCATTGCTCGTTGCGACCGAAGAACAAATCTGCCCCACGATGTGGGCAACGCGGGGAAACTATGCCTACTTTGCCTTCGCTGTCTCGAAATGCAACGAAGTCCTCATTCAACAGNTTAACTCGGACTGGGGGNCAGTCGTTGCGGGGTAGCTCACGAGANAGCAGTGTGGGCTGCCAATAACTTCTGAATACTTCACCCATAGGTGTTTTAGGGTTTGTTTGCGTCAGCATCGCATTTTCTTCAACTGTCAGCATGGCTCGCCTCTCCTTCGATCCAGTGAACGTGAACACTACTTCAACCTGCTTTCCACACTATCAATTTTATTTTGCAGCGTCTGCTTACAATTGTTCGGTGCACCTACTTTGATGTTTTTGACAGAGTATTTAATCGCGTGAATTAAGCCATCAGTATATTAAAGANGCTCTGCCTTGATGGGATCGATAGTTTTTGCGTTACCTAATTTATTAATCGCGTTATTATGGTTGTATGAATGAATCATATATGGCGAAGGGTGAGCTACTTGCCTCTGAACTAGGTAATCGCGGCCCCATACGATTTGACTCCGATGGCTCGTTGGCTTCCGATATTGTTGAAACGTATAGGGAGGTCGGTTTCTATGTCTTTGAAAATTTTCTTTCAAAGACGGAATTGAGCAGTCTAGTAGCAGATTTGGAAAATGTATTAGACGGCGCCCNAGTGTCCCGAGATGCAACCGTGGATCGTCATGGTAGACCGGCGACCGGCGCGAATAAGCATTTTCGATATGCAAAACCGTTGTCTGATCCACATGGGGGGACCGATTCTTCGCATGGNCGATATCCGGCGAAAATGTCAGAACCAAAACCACCAAAGAATGCTCCGGCGGAGGTTATATTGACCATCGGCGGATGTATGGAACTGTTGCATACATCGTTTTTGTTATACGGCCATCCGCAATTACTCAAGGTTGCAGAAACGATAAATGGCCCGGATTTTACGCCATTTACTGATGCTCTCTGGATTAAACAACCAGGTCTTGGCGCTTCCGTATCTTGGCACCAAGATGGGACGACTCACTGGGATCGGTCTGATCTAGATGGTGGAACGCACGGGTTTAATTTCATGACCCAACTGTATGACACAACGTCTGCAAATGCGCTTTGGGTAGTTCCGGGAACCCATCACGGAGGAAAGATAAACATTCCGGATCGGATGCAAAAAAACGGCGGTTCTGACGAATTGCCTGGCGCTGTGCCAATGCTAATGAAGGCAGGTGACACCTGTATATGCAATAGGCAGGTGCTGCACGGTTCTTTTGCCAATACATCGAAAAATATGAGAGCAACGATGGTTCATGGGTTTCATCGACGAAAATCAGTCTTAGGTGTTGATGGATGGAATGGTCATTACGACATTGATCATGTCAATCAGCGGTGCCGGTTGATTTCTTTGGCGATTGACGCGAGAGCGCGCCGTTATAACCACGAAATACCGTATATGTACGAACCGCTGGATCATGAGAAAGTCGAATGGAGCAATGAGACACGTCGATCCATTCTTGAAGGATACAATCGATACGACCTCGGTATTTGATTGCAGNAATTAAANNNTGNTNTNTTGTTAGNNCANCATTTCTNTAANNGNNNGCNATCTAGNCANNCNGANATTGAATTTANTCTGGTANGCCGAGTACNCGTTTCGCNATGATGTTTCTTTGTATCTCATTACTGCCGCTATAAATAGAGTGAGCTCTTCCGTATAGCCAGCTGCGCGCATGGTTTAGCTGCGTTTGTGTGAAACCTGGTCCTTCCCATCCGTATCCTTNNGTGCCCATCATTGACGTCATTAGATCGGACTGCTCCTGTTGTAATTCTGTACCAACAGTTTTGATGATGGACGTCACGGGTCCAGGGGTTCCTCCATTGCCTGCTTCTTCGACTATTCGCCTCTGTGTTAATTTGTAGGCATCCATTCCCATCTCGTAGTTCAGCAACTTGCCACGAAAANGCGCATCAGCGATTTGCCCGTTGTGCATGCCAACATATTTCTTGGCCGCATCCACNGTGGTGACTTGACGACTGCTAGCGCTNCCGGAGACCAGCATTTCCATGCCTGATCGNTCNTGCTGCAGCAATCGTTTCCCAACTGTCCANCCTTGATTTGGTAATCCGATCATGTTTCTTCTTTCTGCAACAGCTTCATCTAGAAAAGTTTCGCAAAATGGAGANGCTCCACTAATCAAGCGAATGGGTCGAACTGTTATGCCGCTTTGATCCATAGGCATTACGAAAAAACTAATACCCTCGTGTTTGGGGGCTTTGGAGTCGGTTCTAACAAGTATGAATATCCAATCACAGGTGTCTGCATCAGATGTCCAAATTTTTTGTCCNCTTATAAGAAAGTGGTCGCCACAGTCTTTTGCGCTAGTGCGTAGGCTGGCCAAATCGGATCCAGAACCAGGTTCACTATAACCTTGGCACCAGGCACCTTCGCCTCGAGCAATCATTGGGAGAAGGCGGAGTTTTTGTTCTTCGTTGCCGAATTCCACGATTGTGGGACCGACCATGGAGGTTCCGCGATTCATCAGGGGAGGACGTGCGTTAATGGCGCGCATTTCTTCAAGAAGGATCATGTATTCAGTTGTATTAAGGCCGCCACCGCCATATTCTNTTTTCCAGGTGGGACAGGTCCATCCTTTGTTAGCCATGCGCTCCAACCAGAGTTCAGTGTCAGTATTCGTGATAGGTATTTTTGAGCTTCCTGAGTGTACTTGGCCGGTTCCCCGTGCACCGATTGGACAGTTAGTGTTCAACCACGCGCGTGTTTCTTCTCGGAATTCTCTAACGTCAGGCATTTGTTTGTGTCTTGTTTATAGTGGGTTATATCTTACCTCTAAAATTCGTTGTCTGGGCATGTGTGATGGAGTTTNAAACTATATGGAAGGCTGTAGATATAGTTTGTTGATGCAAATTTGTGCAATAGGGGAGATGTGTGTGTCGTGAAGCCCATTCTTGGCATCGCATGAGGGCAGCCACGTATTAGTTATGCTGGTATTGGAGAATTTACTTTTCGTTCTATTTGGTAAAATGTGGTTGCTTGGACGATGATGTAATTAGCCCGAATTGGGAGTATGCTGCGCGGCCGCAAATGTAGCGTATACGGTCGAGTAATTCAGTAGTGAAGAGGACGGATAATCGATGACAGATTCAAAGGTAGATAATGGTGTAAACGTAGAGGCGCTGCTTGGTGCCCGTGATGCTCTATCGGACGCGCCCGAGGGAGCTAAATTCGCATGGAGGGCTGCTTGCAAATGGCAAAATGGGGTGCACAGTAAGTCCACGGTGGAAGGGTTTCATGGACTTGGTGATGAGCAAAAACATAAAACAGAATTTAGCTTCGATGTGGACCATCCAGAGGTTTTCGCAGCCGAGGATAATGGTGCGACACCGGTCGAATATGTTCTCGTGGGTTTGGCCTCTTGCTTGACAGCGGGTGTAGCCAGTGTCGCTCAGAATCGAGATATCCAACTGCGTTCGGTGGAAGCCAAGCTTGAAGGGTCGATGGATATTCTCGGTATTTTGGGTGCTGATACAGATGTGCGTAATGGCTTTGAAGATATCAAGGTGTCTTTTGATATCGATGCTGANGCTTCGGAAGAAGACATCGAAGCCCTCGTCGCGCAGTCGCAAAAACGATCGGCTGTATTTGATATTATTACAAATCCAACGAATGTTAGNGTTGAGGTGAAGACCTGANATTTTGAAGGACACNGTTCATGTTCCGGTAGTAGTTGTCGGCGCGGGNCATAGTGGACTTGCCGCCAGTTATTGGCTTCGCGAGAAGAACATTNCACATGTCTTGCTAGAGNGCGGTGTTGTGGGTGAATCGTGGCATGCTGAACGATGGGATTCTCTNCGCTTGCTTACTCCTAATTGGCAAAATGGCTTGCCTGGTTTCCCATACAAAGGTGCCCATCCCGACGGTTTCATGGATGTAAGCGAATTTGTTGATTTCGTTAGAGACTATGCAAAGTTCATTCAAGCTCCAGTATGCGAACATACGGAAGTGTTACGGATACGCAAATCAAACGATTCGTATTTGACAGAAACCACGAAAGGAAAATTTCAATCCCAAGCAGTTATTCTGGCGAGCGGAGCATGTAAGTTGGCCAATGTCCCTACGTTTTCTGATGGTATCCCGGAAGACGTATTTCAGGTTCACTCGTTGGAATACAAGAACCCTGATCAACTCCCCGAAGGCCGTGTCTTAGTTGTTGGAGCCTCGGCAACTGGACTTCAATTGTCGGACGAGATACATCTAACGGGTCGTCCAGTGACGTTGTCAGTCGGCGAGCACGTTCGCATGCCCCGGACCTATCGAAATCGAGATATACAGTGGTGGATGAATGTCACAGGTCTGCTTGATGACACCATAGATGCAGTTGATGACCTTGTGCGGGCGCGGAATATCCCTTCCCCTCAACTTATCGGTACAACTGACTTAAGTACGATTGATTTGAACTGTCTAACAGACCGAGGTGTCGAGCTTGTGGGCAGAATTGCTGCGATTCAGGAGCGGGATGGAACGACCATTGCGCAATTTTCAGGCTCCCTGGGCAATGTTTGTCGATTGGCGGATTTAAAATTGAACAGATTGTTGAAGTCTTTTGATGAATGGGCGGATCTTCAGTCGACACTTGAGGTTGGAGATCCTCAGGTATTTGAATCGACGGCGGTTCCCGAAAAGCCTGAGCTGGACAAAAATCTCGGCGGCAAGGAAGGGATAAAGTCTGTTGTATGGGCAACGGGGTATAAACCAGATTTTCAATTTTTGAAACTCCCTGTGTTTGATAGAAAACAACGTCTCAATCACGAAGGTGGTGTTGTTAGTGGAGTGTCGGGAATGTACGTTCTCGGATTGACATTTCTCCGTCGTCGTAAGTCGAGTTTTATTCACGGGGCCGAAGATGATGCGCGTGAGTTGGTCGAGCATTTGGAATCTTTTTTACGCGATTCCAGGACTATCACAGATTCGACGTGTTAGTGTAATCTGGACTCCGGTGTGTTCTATGATCGTGTAATGTACCTCGTCCGAACTGTATATACACTGTCTCCGGTTAGAATCCCCCCACGACTAAATAGTCGGCCATTTGCCCAGTTGGATAGACCAAGCTCGGGTTTGGATAATGCGAATTGTCCGTCGACCCATCGGGTGTGATTGTCTCCAACAAATGGCGATTGAATCGTTTCGTAAAAATGTTCTGCTTCTGCATCGTCTTTGGTGACCAGGGACGCTACGAGCCTAGGGCTGTATGTGTTAAAGAGCTCAATGGCGTGGTTGACGCTCTCGACTATGATGAGGGTTATTTCCGGATTGTCTTCCCACTCCCATTCGTTGCCTATGTCACTAAGTTCTATCAGTTCAGCACATTTTTCGTTGACTACCCCGTTTGGTCGAACGATGGAAACCGTTTCGTTAAATAGATCATTTGGTAGATATTTTTGACCCGATTCTTCGATGTGAATTTTGTAGTTGGATTGACCTCGATTTTTTGCAGCGGTCTCTAGGCCGCTAATTAGGGCTGGTATAAGGAGTTCTGCTTTTGATGCGGGAATACAGCAAGTGTTCAGCGTATTGCATACTTTGCGATCGAGTGATCGGACTACGATATTGGTGAAGTTTTGAGGCAATGTTGTGTCTGAACTGATAATCCATGCTCCTCCTGTTCCGTGGAGGCTCACGGGCGTACCCACGCTTTGGGCCAGATCACCCAATTGGTCGACTGCTGGGCCCGAACCACGGGCAACGGCGAGCGCCAATCGATTATCTAAGAATAGAGACCATCCTGCAGCATGTGATGGATCGTCGACTAGAGCCACGGCATCAGCAGGTAGTGCGCTTTCACGTAAAGACGGTATTACCGCTGTTTCCATGATGGTTCGGGCGGTCCGCAGTGCATCGCTGCCGATTCTAAAAATCGTAGCGTTCCCTCCACGAAGCACACCGCATGCATCAGCCAATACATTCGGACGACCCTCAAAAACGAATCCGACTATTCCGAGGGCGGCACCGATCAATTGAATTTGAAAATCCTCGTGACTAACCTCTTCTAAAATGGCATGGCGCTGAGCTGGAGTTTCTGCCCACCCGCGAAGACCAGTTACCATATTGCTACGCATGTCCTCCGANACTAGCAAGCGNGTTGTNGANCGGCCATTGGATNGTGCTTNTTCGACATCGATACGGTTTGTTTCCTTGATTTTNTCCCAAATTTGGTTTGTTTCGAGTGCGTTGGCAAATTTACAAAAAAATGAAANGNTCTGCTCATCACTGGCTGTTGCCAGTTCATCGAATGCTTTGACACTTTTGTCGATAACATTTTTGACGGTATCGCTAACAACTTCTGGTATAAGCAGTAAGCCGTCACGCGAGCTTGTAATGAGGCGATCTCCCGGTCGAAATTGTTCTGCTATTTCTTTGGATATACGATGCACTTCTCCGTCTGCGGAAAGTATTGTGGATCCAGCCTCTAACTTGTCGAGCATAAATTCTCCTTTTACGCTGAATCACTCGTAGATCTGGATCGTTTCTTTGTCGATCAGATCCCAATCNATCTCAACACCCAGTCCGTTGCCAGTTGGGGCGTGAACTAAGCCATTGGAATCAACTTCTATATCGGTGACTAAAGCATATTTATTGGCTCCGCTGCATGGAAACACTTCGTAATAGTCGCAGTTGGGTATGGCCATGGTGACATGAAGGTTAGCCACGTTATTTAAAGAGTTGCCACCGTGATGTATTTCACATTTCATATGGAATCCTTCTGCCATATGAGCAATTTTGAGGAGAGGAGTTATTCCTCCGCAAACGGCAACATCACCTCGTAACATATCGGTTGCTTGTTGCTGTACCCACTGCTGCATACCATAGAACCCTCCCGGTGCAAATTCGGTATTTAGCATCGGTATATCGAGTTTCTGCTTTAGCTTAACGTAGTTATAAATATCTTCTTCTTGTAACGGATCTTCGTACCAGAAATAGTCTAGGTCTTCGATCGCACGCCCTACACGTAGCGCGTCTTCGTAACAATATGACCACATGGAGTCCAACATAAGGACCATATCGTCACCAACAGCTTCTCGAACAATCTGGCATATTTCTATGTCGCTCTTTGGGTCTGCGTGTGGGTGGATCTTGTAAGCGGGCCAGCCTTGTTCTTTGAAGCTTAGCGCCTCATCAGCGAACTCCTGTGCCGATGGAAACCAATCTGCTGAAGCGTAGGCGGGAATTTCTGTTCGGCAGGTACCAAGTAGTCTATGTATTGGTTGGCCAGCTGTTTTTCCGGCTATGTCCCACAATGCCACATCTATTGCACCAATTACCGANGGATGTATTCCTCTGTGGGAAGGCCACAATTCGTTCCATATAGCTCCGATATCGAGAGGATTCCTTTTTAACAGTCGTGGCTTCAAACGCATNAGTTGTAACGCGGATACATCTCCTCCTCCAAGAAANGCATTTCCTGTAATACCTTCATCTGTTTCNACCGCCACTATTCCTAGTTTTGTTTTGCCTCCAAAATGCATGGTCGCGGTCCGCCATGGTTCGACTTCCCAGCCAATCATCGTTAGTTTTATATTCGTAATTTTCATAATTGTCCTTTGTTGTTTGGCNACTTGTGTGGTGATTGACGTTCACAGCCGTGGGGGTCGTACGCGTAAAAACACTNATTTCGATTTCTTAAGTAAGGACCCACTCTACACGGAAAAACTNGTGTGTATTACCATGAATTNTCTATGCAAGACGAGGGATCATAGTTTGTCTGGGCTTAAAGGTTCCTTGTATCCAGGGTTACACTCTTAATTAATGCATAGATCTGTTGTCCGTCCTGCAAGTGAAGAGCTTCTGTGGCGGCACGGGTAATTCTTGATCGTATAGTTTGTTCCCCCAAATCCACGAACACTTCGGCATAGGGNGTGTTTTTATTCTCCACGATTTTTGCGATTCGAGCTTTAAGAACATTTCGGATGCTGATATCCGCGGGCGGAGATAGGGCGAGAGATACATCACGAGCGCGAATTCGAATCGACAGAGACTTTCCGTTCGCAACGTCTCCGACTATGGGAATTGCAATGGATTGTCCGTCGAGAGCAAGGTTNGTGAGTTGCAATCGCTCNTCATGATTGATCACAGAAGCTCGAACTATCACCCCTGCGTCAAAGTGCCCTGTTAGATCTTCCAGATCCAATCGGGAAAAAATGTCGATTGGTGGGCCCGCTGCGTAACGTCTACCGTCATCGATCGCAATCACATAGTCCGCTACTTTAATTACCTCATCAACGGAATGTGACACATAGATTGTAGGCACAGCTAACATTCGGGAGAGTTTTTCTACATAGGGTAGTATTTCGTATTTTCTTTCGAGGTCGATTGCCGNGAGCGGCTCATCAAGCAATAAGAGTTCAGGCCCTGACAGTACTGTGCGTGCTAAAGCNACGCGTTGTTTTTCGCCTCCAGACAGGCGANATGTGTCGCGGTGTAGAAGGTTTGATAATTCCAATATCTCGATAGCGTCGTCGAAGGGTAGCGCTCGACTGCGTTGCCGGCTCTGGGCGAAACGTAAGTTTTCTTCAACGTTAAGATGGGGGAATAATCGAGCATCTTGAAACATCAAACCCACTGGCCGTTTGTGCGTCGGCACGTTGATATTTTGTTGGGTGTCTAACCAGGTTTGCCCCTTAAAGACAATAGATCCCGTTGACTGGTTGAGTCCAGCAATGGACCTGAGTAGAGATGTTTTACCTCCGCCACTTGGTCCGAATAGCGCTGTTACACCGGAACCAATATCGGCAGAAATATTTAAATCGAGATCTTCTTTCAGGTGTTGAATTTGAAAGCTCAGCATTTATTGATACCGCCTATTGTTGAGGTAAACAATAAGAAGGACTAGAAAAGAAAATCCGATCATGAGTGCAGACAAAACATGTGCATCACTATATCGAAGTGTCTCNACGTGTTCGTAGATNGCTATAGAAACGACTTTGGTTTCGTTGGGGATGCTTCCTCCGATCAGTAATACAACACCAAATTCACCTACCGTNTGGGCAAAGCTCAGAACGCATCCAGAAATGAAGCCGCGCGATGAAAGAGGAATAACCACATGCCAGAACGTATCAAGCGGTCCTGAACCAAGCGTCGCTGCAGCCTCGATAGAATCTTTCCCCATGTTTTCAAAGGCCGTCTGTAAAGGTTGCACCATGAAGGGTAACGAGTAGATGACTGANGCAATGACCAATCCGGAAAATGA
This sequence comes from Gammaproteobacteria bacterium, assembly GCA_002708205.1. Classification (GTDB taxonomy): domain Bacteria; phylum Pseudomonadota; class Gammaproteobacteria; order Pseudomonadales; family Azotimanducaceae; genus UBA11889. Next base: position 8,638 of record PAMR01000019.1, on the reverse strand, counting down.
AAAAGTAAGAGTTTCGCCAGTTATTGAAACCCAAAATGCCCCAATAGGAGATGATTCGCTAAACANTATGAGAAAGTAAAATCCCAATACTGTTGGAGGTAGAACCAATGGCATAGCNGTGAGGGCTTCTACAAACGGTTTTATCCAACGAGATGTTATTGCCAACCACCATGCTAAAGGCGTTCCAATTAAGAGTAGCACCGCAGTTGTTACCGCGGCCAATTGGAACGTCAACCAAATAGGGCCAAAATCCACCATTGCAAGATTTACTTAATGTTGCACACTAACGGTATTCTTCCGCATGATCTTGCGGTATGAAGCCTAGTATGTCGCGTGTGTGTTCGAGATCGCGGTATCCCCATTTGTTGTTTGAATTGACAAAAAACGTATCGAAGCGAACATTCTCTTTTGCGTTAACGGCCAGTGTTAATGCATGTGTGATGTCGCGTTGACTACACCAGATTGAATAGGCTCTATTTCCTTTCGGCTTGTCTTCTGCATTGACATAGCCTAAACGAATGTTCAAGACAGACAGGTTTTTTGTGTCTGAGTAATAACGTCCAAGAGCTTCTCCCCACACCTTAGTACTTCCATAGATCCCTGCAGGCCGAGTTGGTGCATCCACTTTGATCATGTCCCAGGCGTCCGGTGCTGCGTCGTAATTTCCTTCGGCGATTGATTTGTACGGCTCGACGGATTCCCAACCGGATACNGTCGCCCCACTGGAGGCGAAAATGACTCGTTGACAGTTGGCATCTGCTGCAGCTTCGTAAACGTTCCGTGTTCCCTCTATATTGGTTTTTAAAAGTTCGTCCCATGTGAACTGGTCGCCAGCTTTAGCGGCTAGATGGACAACAGTATCAATTCCGTCAAAAGCGGGCCGAATTGCTTCGTATTCGGAAATATCTGCTCGAATTGTCGGCGTATCTGCAATATGACTNCGATTGAGAGCGGTGATGTTGTGTTCTGAGCTAATTTGTTTGGCAAAGGCAGTGCCTATCAGACCGCTCATGCCTGTAATAAGAATTTTGGCCATNTGATAGTTATTTCCTGTTTGTCTATCGTCTGCACCGTATTGAAAGAGTTGCCCAGACGCAACTTGAGTAGACTACTAGGAAAAAGAAGCGTAGACGATTTAATATCAAACCTCAGTAGTTCTAGTGGAGAGGAACTTTATGAAGCCGATATCAGCTGATTCTCATGTAGTAGAAGGCCCAGAAGTATTTGTCGGACTGTCGGATCGTTTTGGGGACGATGCACCGCGGATCATGGATACCGAGACGGAAGTAGATGCAATTGTTATTCCGGCAAAAGGGGTTCGAGGGGCTGGTGCGGCGCGGCTGGGTCTAGCGGGTATGCGTTTACGCCCGGGTAATACGGTTACTCGTCGCGCTGGACATAAGCCCGAGGTTGATAATCTGACCTNACCAGATATGAAGGATTTGATTTCGAAGGGCTTTGACGGATTGCGTCCCGGTATTGTTGATGGATCTCGTCGTCACGAGGATCAAGATGTCGATGGATTGGAATTGGAGTGTTTGTACCCCGGTTTTTTCGGGATGTTCAGCTTTTCGAATTACGATCTTCTCACTGCTTGTCAAAAAAACTATAACGATTGGCTATACGATTATTGTGCAGCATCGAATGGCCGTCTTTATGGANTGGCCGCGATTCCGATGCAAAAACCGCAGGCGGCGTTGGTTGAGCTCGAACGAGTGATCAAGCGAGGATTTGTTGGAGGCTGNATTCCATGTACCTCTCCGGTGGATTATCCATACAACCATGAGATATATGAACCGATTTGGGCGCTCGCAGAAGAATCCAATTTTCCTATGTCGATGCACGTAGGTACGAACTCGTATCTACCNCCAGAGTATCGAAATCGGCAGGCTATTCGGGATGGNGTCGCGGATTACTCAGTTTCTCCCACAACCATCCAAAGAACTCTTGTGGAACTGATCTGCCGAGGTGTGGCCGAGAAACATCCAAAGCTTCAATTTGTTGTCGCTGAATTTAATGGAGGGTGGATCGCTCACTGGCTTGATCGATTAGACCAGGGCTTGTCACGTGAATGGCGCTTTCGAGAGGAATCGGCGGTAAAAACCCGTCCCCATGAGATCTGGGCACGCCAGTTTTTTGCCACTATTGAAGACGATCGTCCCGCTTTGCTCACGCGCAATTTGATTGGGACCGACAACCTGATGTGGGGCTCAGACTATCCTCATTCGGATTCGACTTTTCCGTGTTCAATCGAAGTGCTCGATGAACTTTTCGTGGACATTTCCAATGAGGAACGTGAAAAAATCACGCGAGACAATTGCAAACGGCTTTACGGAATTTAAGAGAATAACGAAAGTGAAAGGAAAGAATTATGGGACGAGCGACTTCAGTTCGATGGAAACAGAATGACNCAGAAAAGCCCTCTTTGGAGGTTGTAGAACGAGATATTCCAGATCCAAAACAGGGCCAGGTACAAATATCCGTAGGCAGTGCAGGGATATGNGGTTCGGATTTACATTTTTATCGAGGAGATTTCCCGGCTCGTGCTGGAATAACACCTGGGCATGAGTTCGCGGGCACAGTAAGTGCTGTGGGGGCGGATGTTTCAAGTATAAAAGAGGGCGATATTGTTGGTGTTGANCCTCTCCTTCGCTGTGGAATTTGTTCGTTTTGTGTATCCGGTGATTATCACGTTTGTGGTGAGCGTGGTCTTGTAGGAGAGAATGAAGACGGGGGAATGAGCGACCTTGCCAATGTACCGGCAAATACAGTATTTAAGGCGCCGTCGGGCGTTGATCCGGAGTTAGGTGCATTAGCCGAACCGCTNGCGTGCTCGGTTCACGGCTATCATAAAGTCGGTTTACGGGGACATGAGACTGTTTTTATTGTTGGAGCTGGCACTATTGGTCTGACTGCCATTTTAGCTGCCCGTGCAAATGGTTCGAGAGTTATTGTGTTGGCGCGACACCCACATCAACAAGAGGCTGCGAGGCGCCTTGGTGCGGATGAGGTTATCGGAGAAGATGAATTGGGTGTCGAGCGTATGAAAGAGCTGACGCGACTTCAGGCCATAGATGTGTCGGTGGAAACTGTAGGTGGTCAGGGGGATACACTGATCCAAGCACAACGGTTAGTTCGCCCTAAAGGGCGATTGCTGGTATTAGGCGTATTTAGTGTACCAACGGTACATATCAATCCGTTGCATTTGGCTTTGAGGGANGTGGAAATCGTGGGTTCGATGACGTACTCATCATCGGAAGGTAGAGCAGACTACGCTGTTGCACTCGATGTGATATCCGATTATGCGGAAGCCGCTCGTTCATTGGTGACCCATCGTTATGGTTTAAATGAGGTGAATGCGGCCTTCACTACAGCGCTAGATAAGTCTTCTGAATCNTTAAAGGTTCACTTCAATCCGAGTATCGGATCATAACAATTTGAATTGTTAGATGGAGAAACGGAGCGGGGCGTTAAGGTGCCTCGACTATTTTGTGTACGGTACCCGTATAAAAGTCGAGGATGTAAAGTTCTCCATTTTCATCCTGTGCGAAACTTGAAATATTCATGTTTGTTGATGCGATGATTGATGGAGTAACGGTNGGAACACTGTTTTCTGGAATTGCAAGAACTGTCCCTGAGATAAAATCACCGAAGACGTACCAGCCATCCAGTGTTGAAATCTCAATCCCGCTATAGACGAAACCGCCGGTTATGGATTGGCCAATCGAGTGGTCGTATTCTGTAATTGGCTCTTGGAAGTCGGTGGCACAGTTGGTGGCTGGATCATAACAATGTGCACCCTCGCGTTCGTTCCAACCATAGTTTCCTCCGGAGACAAGTCGATCAACTTCTTCCCAATTATTTTGCCCAACGTCACCGGCCCACAAGTGAGAGCCGTTATTATCGAAGTTCATTCGCCATACGTTGCGCAATCCCCAAGAATATATTTCGGGACATTCTAGTTCTCCTTTTCCTTGAGGGCATATGGGATTGCCCTCAAAAAAATTATTANGTGGTATCGCATATTGAGTGTTTGGAGCACCTGCTTGTATCCAGTCACGAACTCGGTTAATGAGTTCGTCCCCTAAGGGAGGCAGGCCACTCGGCATTCGAGCTCCGCTACCGGTAACCCCCTGGATTTTATTCAATAAATAACTTTCTTCTGGATTGTTTGTTTCAATGAGAAACCGGCTTGCATCTTGTGTACTCGGGACTTCCACGAGTCGCTGGTAAGTTCCTGGCGATTCGAGAGACAGTCCGGCCATCGAAGTTGAGGCATCGTGACATCCGGATGTGACGCAGCTGACATCGAAAATATGTTTTTGGATTTGTCGAAAAGTGACATCAGTTTCCAACGCGGCGTCTACGTCAATCCGTAATACTGTNCCAAGCAGAGTNCTCGGNTTTTGACCGTTGTCTTCNGGATCGCCACCACTTCCTCCATCACCGAGGCTCGTGTAGAGGAATTTNTCNGGGCCAAAGACGATTGCTCCNCCGTTGTGNTTGCTGTACGGCTGATTGATGGTCAAAAGAANTTCTTCGGAATTTTGGTCAGGCAAACCGGTNATAGAATTGAGGGTCAGNCGGGAGACCCTCGACGTTAAAAGATCGCCCGTGGCTGTGTAGGTAACAAATATTTCGGGCGACTCCGGAAAATCTGGATGAAAGGTCATGCCCAATAGACCCGTCTCATAGCCCTCGCTATTTACTCGATCAGTGAGGTTTAGAAACACATCCGAAGTCGTGGCGTCCGGCTCGTTTATGAATCTCCTGACGATTCCTTTTTTTTCAACTATGTACCAGCTTGTAAAATTTTCGGGTTCTTGGATCATGGCCACTGGTTCGTCGAAGGAGAGACCTTGAAAAACCCGCTCAACGCCGATTGATGGGCTTGAGTCGTTCGTTTGATCTTCAGTGGTCTGTTCGATGTTAACAGTCGGAATGGAGGCTTGATTCTGCGATGTGCTGGCCGACCCTCCTCCACATCCTATTAGTCCAGAGACGGTGATAGTCACCAATGTGATTTGGAGGACGCTCGAACTTCCCTTAAAGGAAATCACGGAGTTCCACATTGATTTCCCTCGTATAGCCCTATGTTGTCGATTCGAACATCAAGTGCACTTTGTCCGAAATCGAAGGATACACGTCCACTTAAATCGGTTTCTGAGGCGGTAAAGGTATGTTCGAAAGTTTGCTTCGCAGTGGTTAGGTTGTCTTCAAATTGACCGCCGCTAAGATTTCTATAGTCGTCAAGATTCGTGTCGATATAGGATGTCATCCTCCGTGTGCCACCAACTGATCGCGCGTCATAACATAGCGTATATTCTTGACCTGATAACACCATTACAGAATGGCTGATTTGGGCGTGCCAAGGTTCGTCGCCAATAGAGGCTATATTGATTCGCACTTCGCCGTTCGATTCTGTGATTGAGTTCGTGGCTCTTTCAATAGTATTCCAGTTGTTATCGAATTGATCTAGGCCTGTTGTAAAGCGACCGCCACTTGTTATCAAATTTCCGTCACGAGGAGAAAGGTCACTTTGTTCGGAAAAAAACATCATGTCATTTGAAAAGTATCCGTGTTGGTTTTGTATTTGCATAAAGTGTAGGCCGCCCGGTTCAGGGGCATTTTCAAGTTCGACTACGATTATCTCCTGGTCGCAGTCCGGTATTGTTCCGGTTTCGCAACGAACGCTGCCGTTAGCTCTTCGGCCGTTAATGAATATAGAAGGCTCGCGGTAAATATGCCGACCATTGACGCGCAAACTTAGTTGTTCAGTCAAAAATGCGATATCGACATTTCTGGTTTGNGTTTGTATTTCGCCGATTGGCCATATAGCGGGAGGTGCGACGTTGGGACCAGTATTAATGCCCATACGAGCTGTTAACGTAAGCACTAATGAGTTGTCGTTGGCGGCTTGTAATAACTCTGCTCTAGAGTAGACGTCTGAACCTGTTCGGTCTTTGTATCCATCGGAGNCATAACTTAACGCTATGGTTTCCAAGTTATTATCGCGGTTCAATTGGACGCCTTCACCCTCGAGGACAATAGCTTGTTCNCTCGCGGCGAGTTCCAAGGCATCGAGTATTTGATTTGTAATGGAGAGAGAAGCAGAAGCGTNGTTGAGGGTGACTTGGCGTGCGAATGCACCAGACTGCCCAGTGCTACCTTGAATGACCATTTCCCATATATCTGGAGAGGCGCCTGCCAAGATCCACATATCACGTTCGTTGAAACGGTTGTCGATCCCTGCAATGTTCAACAAGTCAATTATATTGAGGCGGGCCTGAGGNGTAATCATCCAGCGATCGTATGCACCCCTCCATGTGGGGGCTTCCATACCGGTGTCTGGTGTATTTGTGCTCACTAAAAAGGGCATTTTATGGCAAGCCCCACATGTCTGAGCTCCAGTAGCTCGTCCGCCACTATCATTTATGTGACTAAATTCGAAAAAGCCTTCAATGGCGCTGGGGGACAGTACGTTATTAAACGCACGGTATGGAGCTGGTGGAAATGGGATATTAAGAATAAATTTGGCGAGGTCATCGCGTTCGGTTTTGTCTAACAGTCCACTTTTGCCTTCGTCATTGATTGCGCAGTTCGTCAAGTCGCACAGTGTGGTAGCTAAACTACCGTCAACTAGGTGGCGCGTGCATTGTTCCGGCTGATCAATAGAACAGTTTGGTCCTACGTCGGTATTGATTGATGCGGTGTTGGTCCCACCGTAAGGGTCACCCGGAATTCCNTCCCAGTGATAGGGTTGCGTGTCTCTTAGACCACGGACCGGCATTGTAAGGCGGGGTGGTATCTGAGTACATCCGTCCACATCGCAAATTGGTGTCTCGAGTACCCATATCAATTGGTCTGTATGGCCATCGGGATGGCAGCTTTCGCACGAGAATGTCCCTGTCGAGGAAGCATTTGCATTGTTGTAGGCGATTCGCCCGCGTTTGATGTCGGCAGGGGTGGGATCTTCTAACAATATCGTTGATATTGTTTTCGGTGACTGTGGGTCAGTAAAGTCAATATGAGAAATACTGTTTCCGACCGCATTTAGAATCCATGCGTCTGAAGCGCTGCCCAAGGCTATGCCTCGCGGTACAGATCCGACAGGGAGGCGGCCCAGTATCTCTCCCGTGCTCGCCTCAACAAAAAACACTTTATCTGATCCTGCTGCTGTAACTATTAGGGTAGCGTCGTCGTCCNAGATCTGAATGCCGAATGGTGTTGCTAGAGCCATTCCTTCACTAGGGTGTTCAGGAGGAAGCGGTTCTAGATTGATAAACTCTGGATCTCCACAAATGACAGTTTGGCAGTTGATGTGGGTAATTTGGTTAAGAAAGGCACGGTTTTCCATTTGGATAAGGCTGTGCCCTTCCGTTCCTGCCCTACCATTCGCATCATTGCGGGCCTCTGTTTGTGCGACAAATACGTTGCCTTTGGAATCTACTGTTATTCCATACAATAGAGTGCCTACGCCATTTACTGTTTGTATTAACCGATCGTTCCCCGTATCNAAAACGAATAAATCACGATCAGGCAGTTGTGTGTTTCTGATGATGTCAGCGTCGTAATTGAGAGATAACACGTTGTTGTTTGTAAAAGCATGTTCGACCGCGTCGAATGTACAGATGTCGCCATCAATGCCTGATCCTTGATCTGTTCGGCAACCGGAAAGCTGGGTTTGGTTATTTGATTCGAATGGAATTACGTAAAGACGCTCATTTCGCGTAACGATGGCTCGAGGTTCGTGAGCTCGAATGTCTAAATGATCGATTACTTCCCGTTTGTTGACGTCAACGACAGCAATTTGATTCGTTTGTGATAGGGCGACATAAGCTTTTGAATTATTGGCGAAAGCTATGCCAGTAGGCTCGTCGAAATTTGTTATAAAAGAAATTTCATCTATGTCTTGTAATGTCGCGATTACTTGTTGGAACGTGGAACTCGTAAAATCGGTATCAATGATAGTCACGGAATCGGAAATATGATTCGCAACCCATACTTCCTTTCCGTCGGGACGAACGGCAAGTGCCACTGGATCAATGCCTACGTTGATGCGTAAAGCAAGAGTCGAGTCTCGGGTGTCGATAACGTCAACTGTATTTGCAGGAGTATTTGCTGCATAAACAAATGAACTATTTTTGACGATTGGTTTGGCGTGAGGACTTAGGAATGTTGAGTAACCAGATGCTTCACTTAAAGCAAGTTGCTTACCTGCTGATTCTGCTCCCCGTGTTCCTGACGCAATCCAATCGCGTAGTTTTTCAGTCAATTCGTCGGTTAGAGGGGGAAGTCCATTTGGCATACGAGCGCCCACATTTGCCGTGCCTTCCACTTTGTGCATAAGCCAACTATTTTCTGGTTCACCCGGTTCGATTCGATTTAAATTTGGATTTTCAACGCTGGCTACCCGAACCAGGTTTTTGAATGAGTCTGTACCTTCTAGAGATAAATCACTTGATGCGGTGGTGTTGTTGTGACAAAGCACACAGTGCGGTTCAAAAATTGTTTCTTGAATTTCTGTAAAGCTTACCCATACCTCTGCTGCCTCGNTAACATTTGTGCTCTCAGTGTCGCTATCGGAGGTGTCGCTATCGGAGGTGTCGCTATCGGAGGTGTCGCTATCGGAGGTGTC
>PAMR01000018.1 GCA_002708205.1 Gammaproteobacteria bacterium | reverse complement strand
ACAACTACTCCGGTTGCAAATTGACTCATTGCATGTCGAAATTCTTGCGTATCAAATGGCATAAAATAACTCCTTGGTTGCGAACCCCACCGAAAAAATATGATCATTGCGAGCTTCAGGTATCGACTTTATCTTAATGGACCATACTGCAAGATCGGCCGCAAAGACTAAATAAACCGATACATTCCAGTATAGTTTTTCTAAACTCTCAAGTATTTGTGAGACTCCGTGAGCGATATTTTTAGTAAGTCTGAGAAGATTTCGGCAACACAACCCTACGCTGCCTTAGATCTAGGCTCGAATAGTTTCCACCTACTGGTCGCCTATGACAAACCTGGAAGGTTGCACGTCGTTGATAAATACCGCGAAATGGTGCGTCTGGCTGAAGNTNTNCATGAATCTAATGNGTTGTCTGTGACCGTCATNGATCGNGCAATCNAATGTCTTGANAGAATTGGACAACGTCTTCGTNACGTACCCTNCGAAAATATACGAGTAGTCGGCACAAATACCCTTCGCACGGCTTCTAATAGTNAGCATTTTATAGACCTAGCCGAAGCGGCTCTCGGTCACCGAATCGAAATTATCAGTGGTCGTGAGGAAGCCCGTTTAATTTATCTCGGTGTCTCTCATTCTCTCGAAGATCAACNTGCTTCTCGCNTGGTAATTGATGTTGGCGGAGGAAGCACCGAACTCATATTNGGACGGCAATTCCAGCCCCGGATTATGGAAAGTCTGCACATGGGTTGTGTTTCTATGTCCAACCGTTTCTTCCAGAATGGCAAAATTCGTTCCAGTAATTTTGATCGCGCGNTCGATGCTGCTCGCCAAGAAGTCGAGGTAATCCAACAGGTTTTTAAAGCACATGGCTGGGATCTAGCTATCGGTGCCTCAGGTACACTACTTTCTATTCATTCTGTAATTACAGAATTCATCGGTGAAGAAAGAATCACTGTAAATGGATTAAATAAGTTGCGCCGCCTTCTTATTGATAGTCGTCAGACCGACAATATCGAGTTACCTGGAATCAATAAAGAGAGAGCCTCAGTCTTTCCCGGAGGTGTCGCAATCGTCTTAGCGATCATGGAAGAGTTAGGTGTGGGATCAATCGTAGTTTCCAGTGGGGCCCTGAGGGAGGGTCTACTTCATGATCTACTTGGAAGAGTCCATGCGGAGGACATTAGAGAAANCTCCGTCNATGATCTAGTCTCGAGATTTCATATAGATCTCAATCATGCCTTACGAGTCNCTGGCAGCGCATCAGACTTTTTTTCCCAGGTGAACAGNCAGTGGCAAATCGATAACACGGACAACGGAAACTTATTGCGATGGGCCGCAATGCTCCACGAAATAGGGATGGACATTTCCCACAGCTCCTACCAAAAGCACGGCGGATATTTGTTGGAACATATGGACCTGCCTGGATTCTCGTTGTACGAACAAAAAAGACTAGCAACCCTCGTCCGCTCTCACAGAAGAAAATATAACGCCGATGAAATCGGAGAAGACCTCCTANCTAACAAGCTTTGCGTGATCCTCAGACTAGCAGTAGTACTCCATCGCAGTCGCACAATAGAACCTTTTCCCNCTTTTGCCGTTAGTGTAAACAANNGAAAACTTGACATAACCATTCCATCAAAATGGTTAGAAGCACATCCATTAACCNAACTCGATTTACAACAAGAGCAGGAATACCTAGACANCGCACCNATAGGTTTATCTGTTAACAAAAACTAAGCTCTTCAAATGCTTGATCTAGTTCCACCGTTATCGGTAATGACCAGTTTCACGTTTTCATATTAGGTAAAAAATCTTACATTCGAATACGACGAAGAAGTTCCGATTGAGCAGTGTATTCACCTTCGCTATCACTCACTTCGGTATAGGTCCCATCAGAATTCAAAGTCCAAGACTGACTGTCATCAGACAAATACAGCTCTAAATCGTCTAAAACTCCATTTGCAATGCGCTCATCGTCAANAGGAAAAGTTGCCTCTACGCGCCGAAAAAAATTACGCCCCATCCAGTCAGCACTTGAAAGATAAGTGATAGCGCTTCCATTGTTCTGAAAATAAAAAACACGAGTGTGCTCCAAAAAACGACCAATAATTGAGCGCACAATTATGTTCTCGGAAACACCTTTTACGCCNGGACGTAAAGCACACAGACCCCTTATGATTAGCTCGATTTTCACTCCCGAACACGAGGCAGCATATAATTTCCGAATGATCTCTGGATCGATTAATTGATTCATCTTCGCGATGATTCGTCNTTTACTACCTCTAGAGGTATGGGCGATTTCTTGATCGATACACTCGACTATCCNGCTGTGCATATTGAAAGGCGACTGTACGATTTTATTTAATTTTCCCGCTCGTCCCATAGAAATCAATTGCTGAAATAGTCTCTGAACGTCTTCGGTCATCTCCGGATCACAAGTTAAAAGCCCATAGTCCGTATACAAGCGAGCANTGCTAGGGTGGTAATTTCCAGTCCCCATATGGATGTAGTGTTTCAAGTGTCCATGTTCTCGCCGAGTGACTAGAATCATTTTTGCATGGGTTTTGTAACCGACAACACCGTATACAACTTGCGCACCTGCCTCCTGCAGCGTATTGGCGAGTTCTATATTGGCTTCCTCATCAAAGCGGGCCCGTAGCTCTATAACAACAAGCACCTCTTTTCCATTGTTGGCGGCATCTGTCAAAGCTCTTGCTATAGTTGAGTCGGGGCCAGTGCGATAAAGTGTCTGTCGGATTGATACAACATCTGGATCATTCGCAGACTGACGTAAAAACTCGACCACAGGTGAAAACGAATGGAATGGATGGTGCAGCAATATATCCCCGCTGCGAATAGCCGAAAAAATATCCTCATCTATTCCTAATCGTTTCGGAATGACCGGATTAAAGGGTAAGAATTTCAAATCTCGACGCTCGACTAAATCGGGTATTTGATTCAGTCGCATTAAATTAACCGGACCATTACAACGATAAACATCCCGTGATAGCACTGAAAATTGCCCTGATAGAAACTCTTCCAAGTGATTAGGACAATCACCGGCTATCTCTAATCGAACCGCATCACCAAATCGACGAGATGAAAGTTCACCTTCGACAGCGCTAAGGAGATCATCAACCTCCTCCTCATCTACAAATAGATCACTGTTACGTGTTACTCGAAATTGATAACAACCCGTCACCTCCACTCCCTGAAATAACTCACCNACATGAGCCGCAATAATCGAGGTTAGTAACACAAAGTCATACACACCTTGTCCACGCTCATCTGGCAATCGAATCACTCGAGGCAACGATCTAGGTGCTTGTACCACCGCCATATCAAGCTCCCTCCCAAACGCATCTTCCCCCTCGAGAGTGATAATGAAACTTAAACCTTTATTCAAAACTCGAGGGAACGGATGCGTTGGATCCAGAGCGACAGGATTCAAAATAGGAGATAATTCAGTAGCAAAGTATTGTTTCAACCAAACTTGATGATCTAAGTTCCATTGTTTTTGCTGAAGGATACGAATCCCTTGCACATTGAGTATGGGCATAAGCATCTCATTGAGGACCCGATACTGTTCGTCCACGAACTCGTGACCCAACTTACCTATCTGAACCAATTGCTCGTTAGGGGTCAATTTATCCGGTCCTCGTTCTCCCAGACCATAAGCTTCTTGTTGTTTGAGGCCCGCTACCCGAATCTCGAAGAATTCATCAAGATTAGAGCTTGCAATACATAAGAATCGCATACGTTCCAACAATGGCACCGAATCTAGTTTTGCTTGATGCAAAACACGACGATTAAATTCGAGAAGCGACAACTCTCGATTGATATACAAATTTGGTTCTGTGAAATCCGTCGCGCCCATAGAATTAATGGTTGAGTTTTTTTAGGGCCGGATATCTTACCATTCGTTTATTATTAGAAAGAAAGAGTTAAATAACATTTTTCTTAATCGAACAAATAGAAGCACNAATACAAGTGAAAGACGAAATATACAAGTCAAAGCAAAACGGCATCGAAAACTTTGAATTTAACGAAAATGTTACAAAAGTTTTTCCCGATATGATTAGACGTTCCATTCCCGGCTACGAAACAATTGTCGCAGTNAGCGGACTGATCGCATGGAATAAGATTATTAAAGGCACCAACTGCTACGATTTAGGTTGTTCCCGAGGTGCCACTACGTCTTCGATAGTTCAAACTATCGGAAATCGACCTTGTACTATTCATGCGGTCGATAACTCCAGTTCNATGGTTTCNATAGCGCAAAAGGAAATCACGGATCCTCGCGTCAGATTAAGAAATAGCGACATAAACGATATCTCGATAACGAATGCATCTGCCGTATTCTTAAATTTTACCCTTCAATTCATAGATCCTGCAATTAGAGAGCAACTGCTTAGAAAAATATACCTTGGCTGCAGACCAGGAGCGGTACTCGTACTTTCAGAGAAAGTAATTACAGGCACCGAATATGAAAACCTGCACTTACAATTCAAAAAACAAAATGGATACAGTCAGTTAGAAATCAGCCAAAAACGGGATGCTCTTGAAAATGTAATGCGTATCGACGAAGTCGAAACCCTCGAGACCAATCTTACAAAGGCTGGATTTACCAATATCCGAATCTGGTTCCGGTGTCTTAATTGGGTATCAATCCTGGCAGACAAATGACCGCAAGCAAATGGTTAGAGAACAGCTGGCAAATGAGTCAGCAACAAATCGTGTTGAAAAACCTTAAGCACGGCGATTTATCCGCTTGGTTGAGCGCAATCGACACTATCCCAAATATATCTCCAGACGAAATATCGTTGGATAGCGTAATTACAGCTAGNGGTAACCTAACAAAGAATGAAAGTTCTATCCTTGCTAGATCAATAAAGTTACTNNGTCCCTGGCGCAAGGGACCATTCCACCTGTTCGACCAATTCGTTAATTCAGAATGGCGATCCGACCATAAATGGAAACGGATACAACCCGCATTAAACCTGACAGGCCATCGCATCCTTGACGTGGGTAGTGGTAATGGATATTACGGNTGGCGAATGCTGTCCGCCGGCGCCGATTTAATCCACGGATTAGACCCCAACCTACTATTTTGCTGCCAGCACGCTTTAATTAGTTTCTATCTCGATAAAAANCGAGAATATAGAAACACTGTGATTCCTCTTCGCTTCGAGGACTTCAAAACTAACAAACCATACGATACAGCATTTTCTATGGGGGTCCTCTACCATCGTCGTGACTATTTCGAACATCTGATCCGGCTATTTGATGTCATACGGTCAGGTGGAACGTTGGTATTGGAGTCCTTAATTGCAGGCAATCTCATNCCNACAGACAGATACGCCCGCATGCGGAATGTTTGGTTCATTCCATCAGAAAAGAGGCTGTATGAAGATTTAGTTCAGGTAGGATTCGAAAATCCGNAATGTATAAATGTGTCACTAACACGGGTTGCAGAACAAAGAACAACTTTCGATATGCCTAACGAGTCTTTAGTTGATGGGTTGGATCAGCACAATCCCCTCAACACCATTGAAGGGCATCCATCTCCAATACGGGCGGTTTTTATAGCTAAGCGGCCTTAGCTCATAGAAAACAAATCTGCGTATCAAAATTATCTTTTTTTCATCAATTCGATGAAAAAGAAATGCTAGGAAGATATAGTACTTGGCGTTCAAAGAGAGGAAGTCCGTATATATTCACTGGAAAAAATGAATGCATCAATTAATTCTTGGGACAGGTGTCGATAGTGATTTTCAACTTCCGGTATAGAGGTAAAACCAAACAGATCATCAGCCTGTATGAATGTTTCGTAAATAATGCTGGGCAAGCCATGCATCCTGCGCAGCTAGCACGAGTCACACACGCATCGATGATTGATGTGATGCGTAGACTCGATGCGACTCACGAAGTCTTTATCAAACTTCCCAAAAAAAATGGCATAACGCGTTATCGTTTAACTACAAGCATCTCAACATTGAGCAAAAAACAAGTAGAAACAATGTTAATGAGTAAAGAAAAAAAAGAGACTCTTTTCTTTTATGCTTTCATAACGGGAACCTTGTTAGTTTTTGTAATTTCAATTATGGCAATTGCTCCTTCAATCTAAAAATAATCAAACCTAAGGATTAGAATGCCCGAACAACTAAATCCGAGTCTCATACAACTCCGCGATCGAGTCAAAAGTCTTGGTACAGAGATCACTGAATTAGTACAAGACAAAAATATCAACGGCCGCGAAACGACAACTCGTATAGTAAAAGCCTCGAAAGAAGCTGGTGTCTTTTTCATGACCCAACCAAAAGAATTCGGTGGGTCCCAAGCGAGTCTACTTGAACTTACAATCGTTAGGGATACATTGGGCTCGATGAATCTCGCCCATATTCACGGCATTTTNGGACCTGGACCAGGAGTTCTAGCGGGGGTAGATGANCCGTTGAAATCCACCTATTTAGAACCTCAGATGTCCGGAGATAAAAGAGGGGCTTTTGGATTCACAGAACCCGATAACGTTGAAAGGCACACCTGGGGNCGTATCGANCATAACAAATTAATCGTTAACGGCCAGAAGTCGTACGTCACTGGCGGNGCAGACGCCGACTTCATTAACACGTTAGTTGAAATAGACGATCAGGGTAAATCGATGGTGGTGATTGATCGTAACGAAAAGGGTGTTTCGATCAANCGGACTTTCGATTCCCTCGATGGAACTAGCCATGCGTATNTAGAATTTAAAGATGTCACGCTATCCATCAATAACATCATCGGCAAGCCCGGAGAGGGAATTCCTAGAGCACTAGGACAAATCGGCAACACCCGGCTAGCTTTCGCTGCTGAAAGTGTCGGTTTGGCTCGATGGGTCATCGACTTCGTTACGGAACACTTAAAAACACCCCACCGTAGCGGTATTCCGCTAGGAGAGCGAGAAGGAGTGCGAATGCGTTATTCTGATATGCGCATTCAAGCTTTTGCCGCGCGTAGTATGGTGTATCGCACAGCACGCATAGCTGATAGTGGTGAGAATGTTATAAATGAAGTCATTGCTTGCAAGGTTTTTGCNACGGAAATGATCGCGGGTATAGTCGATACAGCAATACAGCTAGTGGGTGGTGTTGCCCTGCGCACCGGTCATCCGCTTGAGGAATTATACCGTCGCATCAGAACACTCAGATTGGCTGAAGGTGCGAGTGACATACTTAGAATTAGCCTGGCTAAAGGCCAACTCGAGCTCGCAAAAGGAAGAATATGATTTCTTTTAAGACTGGNAAAAAAATAAAAAGACNCCTACTNTCTTTTCAAGAAATTNGCNTGTTATTTCTATGCGTTACTTCAGCTGTTGGATGTACATGGGTGCGAATGAGCGACAGNGGAGCCGAGGTACGTTTAATCACAGAAAACACGGCTCAAAATTGCCAACGNATAGGCAAAACGACCNCTNCTACACCCCANAAAGTTTTATTGAATCGAAACGAAGTTAAGGTGAAGGCAGAGTTGCAGACTCTTGCTCAAAACGAGGCCGCTCGTATGGGAGGAAACGCAATCCGTGCAGACAATGAAACCAATAACGGCAAACAAACCTTCACTGTGTTTCGCTGCTCAAAGAATTAGACATGTCAACTATTCAGCCTAGCCTAAATCTTTTACTCTACGTTCCTAAACCCTTCGGTATCTCCGCTTTTTTGCCCAAAGCGCTCGCGATTACTTTCTCTNTGTAAAGGAGTCTTGCGGAGTAAGGCAAGCACAGCACCGACTCCACCCATATGACGTGGAGGAGAATGAAAAGCAATAACTTCCGGAATCTGTAACAACCACTCCGCGACATAACTTTTTAGTTTCGCGGGTTCAACACTATTTTCACCGCGACCATGGGCGATGCAGATCACGCGCCAACCTTGAGTCTGTGCCCGCAGTAGAAACTTGTAAATATCTTCTCGGGCCTCCCGCAGCGTTCGCCGATGGAGATCGATTTGTCCATTTATCTCATAACGNCCTGCAGCAAGGCGTTTATATACCTGAGGTTGCACCCCNTTTTTTTTCCATTCTAAAACCTCATCAGGATGTCTTTGTNTCACGGAGCCAAGGGTTAAATAATTGGGATCAGAACGGTCTTGTTTGTCATTCAACGCATTTCGTCGATTTTGCAGCTGCGAAGNNGATGGCCGGTCATTCTTTGTCGACCGTTGNCTCTNTTGTTCTTTCAACGGCACCACGCCGTCCATCGCTACCCGAAAAATGTCTTCATCTTCACCCATCGACATCTAAATCACTCCAACCGGCGCATGCGTTGCCGAACGAGTACCTGCTATCGGAGGATTGTCTTCGGAGTAATACGTGTAGACAACAGAAAGTTTTATTTTCTTTGTAGTATTTTTGCCGGCTGCATGTAGTAATCGACTATGAAAAAAAAGAACATCCCCTGGCTCTAAAAGGACGACCTTTTCACTGCTTAAGAGTTTGATATTTTTCTCATTGTCCTTTCGGAAAAATAATTCAGAATCAAATTGTTCCCGTTGAAACTCTAATCGGTGACTACCGGGTATAACCCTTAAAGCACCGTTTTCCTCATTTTCCCTGCCAAGCGCGACCCACATTGAGATCAACTCAGGCCTTTCGAAAGACCAATAACGAATATCTTGGTGCCATTGTGTAGAACTAGAAAACCCAGGATATTTCGTCATTACGCAGTTATGGTGATTTTGCGAAACAAATAGTCGATCGGTCTTCAGGAGACCACTAAGCAGTAATTTGACCGAACCATGAGTTGCTAAATCAGCGAGATTGCCACGCTGAATCGCATTCAACAAACGACGGGGAGTAGCTCCACCCCGGGAGGTGCGGGAAGTCGGGGCTCCGGGATAACCCACATCAGATTCAAACTCAACCGGTCCAACTAGCGGATCTAAATTATCACTAACAAGCGTGATGTGGGGTCCCAACACGTCTTTACTAAAAAAGCTCGGGACTACGACGTATCCATCCCGGTTAAAGCTATTATGCAGTGCATTAGCCTGCCCGGGATCGCTGAAATCACACTGACACATTAACCAGTTTAACCTTCAGTAAAATGATGTTTTGCATACCTTGGGACCCCGGAATTATCGACGAATTACTATCCTAAATTCGTCTCAAATACCGGTTCTCTGTTCACTGTCACCTTCAAGTCTCGCAACTTGCGATAGAAACGCACTTCAACATATCGGTGCTCCTCCCAATTCAGTTCGACATTAGTCCAAACATAGGAGGGTTCTTTATTGCTGGGACCTCGTCTCTTACGCAAACAGCCATCCACATATAACTCTAGTGCGTCGTCATCGGTTACCACAACCGTATATTGCTTATGTTCAAGATCAAGTGTGAAGGAACTCGCGATACTCATTATTTTCGATGACAATATATTCTTACTAATAGAACCATCATATTGACAACGGTATGTCAGAGCATCAACACCGATTCCACAAAATTTTGCGCGCGAGAGAAGTGGTGACTCTTGCTTTTGGTGCAATGGTGGGTTGGGGCTGGGTATTAATGTCAGGTGTTTGGATTCAACACGCCGGCAGCGTCGGCACATTGATCGCATTCCTTTGCGGCGGAGTTGCGATTGGTTTTATTGCTATAACCTACGCAGAACTGGCNTCNGCNTTACCCAANGCAGGNGGAGAACATGTATACACCCACAGAGCACTTGGGCCAGCCNCCTCCTTTGTCTGCACGTGGGCCTTGCTCATGGCTTACGCTACNGTATGTCTTTTCGAATCCGTNGCCTTACCTACGGCAATTGAGTACCTGTTGCCGAGCATTCGTATGGGTTCACTNTGGCATATNCTCGGATCCGAGGTGGATATTGGCTTCGTCTTGATCGGTGTTGGGAGTGCAATCCTTATGACGGTCATCAANATCTTCGGCATTCGATTTGCCGCGATGATCCAGACCATTGTTACAGCNCTCATCTTTCTAGCAGGGACAACACTCATAGTNGGGGCCGCAGCAAATACCGAAAATCTCCTATTGAATCCTCCAGTTGCTATTCCCATTTCCGGCATCCTAGTTGTGCTTATTATGGTTCCCGGAATGCTTGTCGGTTTCGATGTAATCCCACAATCGGCGGAAGAAATAGATTTGCCGGCTCGGAAAATTGGAATCCTACTAATCGCATCCCTTGTTCTTGCCGTACTGTGGTACGCAGGGATCTCATTCGCAGTGTCTATCACGATTCCACCAGCGGAACTCGCTACTTCAACGATTGCAACCGCCGATGCCGCAACNCGCGCGTGGAACCATCCTTCTGCCGGAGTCCTGCTTGTAATCGGCGGTATTGGCGGNATATTGACCAGTTGGAATGCCTTTATAATTGGTGGGAGTCGTGTCTTATTCGCGCTTTCTGAATCGGGATTCCTGCCATCAGCGTTTGGAAAACTNCATCCCAAATACAAAACCCCGTGGGTCGGTGTTGTTGCACTTGGTATGGCAGCCTGCATTTCNCCATTCTTCGGAAAAACCGTACTTACTTGGCTAATTAATACAGGCAGTTTTGCTGTTGTACTCGCTTTTCTCTTTGTGCCAGTAGCCTTTCTTGTCCTTCGAAAAAAAGAGCCCAGTCTGAATCGTCCCTTTTCCGTTCCTTGGCCCCGCGCGGTTGGGATTACCGCAATCATTCTTGGTATTACCCTCTTTTCGCTCTATCTTCCTTTTAGCCCATCCGCTCTGATTTGGCCGTACGAATGGGGACTTGTGATTCTGTGGGCACTGCTTGGAGCTATCGTCTTTCTCAATTATCGTAAAACGAAAAAGNAGCGAACCCAGGAGCTCGNATAGAAGACCGACTTAAAATAAAGGTATTTGCTCAGAACTCCCATTNTGAAATAAATCACAACGAAGTGGCTCGAANGCGCAGTCGTCTAATCCCGTTTCACGACATGCGTTCTCAAAACGCTTCTGAAATAGTTTCGAATACACNCCTACACCTCGCATACGTGTCCCCCACTTCGAACGATAAGAACTACCTCCATGAAGATCGCGAACCCNATTCATGACGCGTTCNGCTCTTTGCGGAAAATGTTCTTGCAGCCAACTTTTAAACAGTTCTTCAAGTTCCAACGGCAGTCTCAATACNATGTAGCCNATATNGCTAATCCCAGTTCGAGATAACGCNGCGAGCACATCTTCTAACTCTTGATCATTAATGAAAGGAATAATTGGCGCAAACATGGCTCCAGTCGGTATGCCCTGCTCCGCTAACTGTCCTAANNTACGCAGTCGAGCTGATGGGGCCGCCGCTCGTGGCTCTAATATTGTTTTTAATCCATTATCCAGCGTCGTAACACTCATCGAAACCGTTACAAGCTTGAGTTTGGATAATTCCTGCAAGATATCTATATCCCTCAAGATCAAAGTACTTTTAGTTAGGATCGTGACTGGATGCCTGTACTTAAGTAATGTCTCTAATATTTTTCGGGTGAGCCTCAGTTGTGTTTCCGCAGGTTGATAGGGATCAGTATTTGTTCCGAGTGCTATAGGCGTCACCTGATATTGAGGCTTTCTAAATGTCTCTTGCAAACGCTCGACAATATTGGTCTTGTAATAAATCTGTGTCTCAAAATCTAAACCCGGAGATAGATCCAGATAGGAATGCGTCGGTCTTGCAAAGCAATATATACAACCATGCTCACAACCTTTGTAGGGATTAATTGATTGCTTGAAAGGAAGATCCGGGGATTTATTAGTTGTGATTAAGCTTTTTGTTTTATCTGGATGAAGACGNGTCTCGACAGACATTTGTTCAACTATCTGTCGATCCCAACCGTCTTCAAGCGAAAACGAAGTTTTCGATTCAAACCGATTCTCCGGATTACTGACGGCACCGNGACCTTTCCGCACTATATTGGGCTTGGGACTTAACAAAATATCTTCGCTCAAAAGTTGNATNCTGTTTATATATACAGTATATCAAACATGCATTGTGAGCAATTTATCCGCGATCGCTATATTGTCGGTTAGGTAACGAATAGACCCAAATCGTCGAAGAACTGCTATCAACTCTAGAGACGGTATACCCGAGTGGCTGTCCCGTAAAACATGGCATCTTTTTCAGATTCCGAAAACTCAGCCGCGATTTTTTTCATCGCGTTCCAATAGACATGGTAGGAAAGAGACAATTTATCGACCGGAAAATTACTCTCAAACATGCACCGGTCAGGACCAAAGGAGTCGATCGTGTGCAAGTAATAATCTCGCTGCATACGCACTACTTCATCTGAGCTGGGAGGTTTTTCATCACGGTGCCATCCAAAGCCATTAGGCGGCATGGCTAGCCCACCAATCTTTGCAACGACATTCTCGCATGCTGCAATATCGCGGATATCTTGCTTCCAATTTTGAAATATTTCAGTCCTTTTATCGGCATAGGGTCCCACGCCAAGCGGGGTACCAAAATGATCCAACACCATCAACGTGTCCGGTATTGATCTAGCCAAGTCGGCATAGGCTTGGTTTTGAATATGGTAATGCCAAGTATCGTAGCTAAGCCCTAAGCGACCTAGTTCTCTGACCCCTTCTCGAAAGTTTTTTCGCTCATACAAGCGTGGATCGGACGTTGCGTCCCCCCACCTCGCGACTTTTTCTGCATCATGCGCACCACCGTGTCTAATTCCACGGAACAAGCCATCTGCGACTTCTTCGTGCATCGCACAAACCGAACGAACAATGCCTAAATCCTGGGTGAGGTCGGTATGCGCTACTATTCCCGCGATCTCTGCATTGCCCGAGTTTCTGCTCTCCTGAGCCGCTCGTGTAA
This sequence comes from Gammaproteobacteria bacterium, assembly GCA_002708205.1. Lineage (GTDB taxonomy): Bacteria > Pseudomonadota > Gammaproteobacteria > Pseudomonadales > Azotimanducaceae > UBA11889. The sequence goes on along the minus strand of PAMR01000018.1, from coordinate 20,387 downwards.
CAAACTCTGTCTCACCTACCGGTTCCTCATGTGGTAGCCCGCCTTTTCGATATTCAGCCCCACATTCCATAAAAACAGTTTTTTCGATATTGTGGCCTGAACCAGTGTCCCGCCAAAGATCTTCCAACAAATACCGAGGCAAACCACTCTCTATCCACATGTGATGATGAGGGTCAACAATCCGTCGCTCCGGTTCAATAATCTCTTCACGTACAGTTTCGAGCCACTCCGCTCGTTCTTCTTCTGTTGACGGCACTTACACCTCCAGCGGGACTTTCGCTTATGATTTTCTTACAACGAGTTAGATTTCTAGTATTTACCCTGTTTTAGTTTTTTTCAAAGAATTCTCAAAGAGTACTAACAATCGAGACCAAGCACGTTCGGCCTGTGTTTCGTTATACACTTCGGAATCCGGAGGACACCAACCATGCATTGCACCGGTATACACTTCAATTTCTGCTGATAGCCCGGCCGCTTCGTACGACTTTCTTAAAATATCTTTTGCGTCAGGCTGACGTTTATCGTCATTATCTGCAATAGCGAAAAGAAAAGATGCCTCCATCTTAGGAACTAACAAGTGAGGACTATCTACTCCTTCACCAACCAGACCGCCACCGTGAAAGGAGGCGCCCGCGCCAATACGTTCCGGAACCGCTGCCGCAGTGCGCATTGTTATAGGTCCACCCATACAGTAGCCCATGGTTCCGATTTTGGAATTGAGGTCAACTGCAGCACTAGCGTCCAGAAATTCTACAAATGCCTTCGCATCAGTTGCTTGCGTGATTGGAGTTAATGACTGCATAAGGGGAAACAATATATTACGAGTCTCTGGATCTCTAAAACTTGCTCCTTCTTTGATAACAGGAGCTTTTGCCTGACGATAGAACGGATTGACAACCAGTACCGAGTAACCCGACTGTGCCAGTCGCTTTCCCATTAATCGAAAAGCCGGTCGTAGACCAAAAATATCCGGCCAAATAATAACTCCCGGATGGCGTCCCGACGACGGATGTACAAAGTAACTATCAGCCACCCCGTCTGGTGTCGAAACATTTATTTCAGTCTCAACTATATCCATGGCATTCGCTGGAATCGGAAGAACAAGAGAGACCGCAGCAGCAGCACTTCCTACAGCAAACTGTCTTCGGCTCAAACTACCGTTGGCAAACGCCGACTGGTTTTCTTGATTCGTCGTCTCATCACACATTGTAAATCCCCTTGCTGTTAATTTTTATCTACGGCTGTAGTACCTGTAACAGCGACTCACCCATCAATCGAAAGAGTCGCTCAGTTCGAAGCCAATTCATCCAACCGCTCATACATTCGACCCACTTCGAGCTTCAACACGTCCTGCGATCCAAGTTGAAAAACCGCAAAATCTTCGTACCCAGAAAAATCCATCGATTCCACTGCTTCAGAAACAGTTAAGCCTGTAGCATGCGATTTCTCCACTTGATTCCAATACATTCGAAGATATGCCTGAGATCGTTCAATAACGAGTTTGTCTCGCATTAGAGCGCCATGGCCCCCTGCAATGTAGTCAACTTCCAACGCCTTCACTCGTTCTAAAGTGTCCGGAAACTCGTCTGCGAATCCATCACCTAAATACGGTGCACCCGGGTACAGCAGATCCCCGGTAAACATCACGCGTTCCGCCGGTAAATATACGACCACGTCGCCAGCGGTATGTCCTCGACCTAAATGAAGAAGTTGTATTTCTCGATCCCCACTTCTAACAGACATCCGATCCTCAAATGTCAAGGTTGGCGGAGTCGGGATAACTTCTTCTAGTGCGATAATATGTCTTTCTAAAGCGGCTTTCTGTTGCTCCAAAGCGGCTCTAGCTTCCGAATCATCAGACGCCTCAATCGATTCACCCAAGCTACTAAGAAGAACCGACTGGGCGGCAGGACTCCCAATAACTTGATAGGTCGCACCCGATAGAGGATCTTCCATGAGCTTCTGTCGAGTGTATCGATGACCAATTATGGTCGCGTCGGCCGGAAACACCTGATTCCCATGGGCATGATCAAAATGGAAATGCGTATTAACTAGGTACTTCACTGGCTTGGGCGTCAATACCGCAATGGATTTTAAGAGTTCTCTTGCTGCATCAGCAGTTATATGTGAATCGACCACTAAAACGTCTTCGTCATTAACTACAACTAAAGCATTACTTGCAATATTGACAATTCCAGTACTAGTAGCGAAATAGACTCCATCCGCCAATTCCTCAAAGACATGTGTTTCCGTAACGATAGTGCTGGATGAAGCAACTTCTTGATCATCTGCACCGCCCTCATTCGGGGCACTACACCCAACAGAAAAAATCAGTAACAAACCGAATAGTTTGACAGGTTGCATTTCTATGGCCTCGTGACTTACTTACAACGGATATTAGGACGGGATTCAAACCAAAGCCAGACTCGTAGATCCCTTTCCCTAACCTCTTATCGAATGATCGCTATGTCGTCTAATGCTATCGAGTTATCTCCCGCGCTGATTTTGCTGGTTTAGAGAGCATTTTCCCTCGCGGGTTGATCTAATGAATAGGCTCAGTCAAAGTGATAAAAAAGTAAGAAGAGGAAGAATATGTCGCTCCCTTTTGAGTCAGCTCGTTCCCTTGTTGCAAAGATAAAATCGCGCGAGATCTCTAGCGTTGATTTATTGAAACTCTATTTCGACCGCGTCGACGAACACAATCCAAAAATTAACGCCATAATCGTTCAGATGCGCGAAGAAGCTCTTAAGCGGGCGCACCAAGCTGATGATGCTATTGCTAAGGGCATCGATTGGGGGCCGTTGCACGGGCTACCTATGACCGTGAAAGAATCGTATCAAGTAGCTGGCACTCCAAGTACCTGGGGCGCACCACACCTAAAAAATAATATTGCCACATCTGACGCTCTTGCCATTCAAAGGCTAAAGAACGCCGGGGCGGTAATATTCGGGAAGACCAATGTGCCCCTTATGCTTGCAGATTTTCAAAGCTACAACGATATTTACGGTACTACAAACAATCCATGGAACCTCGAACGGATTCCTGGTGGATCTTCTGGCGGCAGTGCAGCAGCTCTCGCCTCTGGCATGACAGGCTTAGAAACTGGTTCTGATATAGGTGGTTCTATACGTAACCCCGCGCATTTTTGTGGCGTCTTTGGGCATAAACCCACCTGGGGTCTCGTGCCCCCACGGGGACACGCGATGCCAGGAGTTCTAGCCCCTTCAGATATATCAGTGATCGGTCCTTTGGCCAGATCGGCGTTCGATTTAGAAACCGCGGTTAAGGTGATGGCCGGTCCTAATGAAATTGACAGTCGTGGATTGAAGTTAGAACTACCTAGTCAGAACAAAACACCGGCAGAATTGAAAATAGCTGTGTGGCGTGACGACAAACTAGCTCCAGTGGACGACGAAATTTCCGAACGAGTGGATCAAGTTGCACATGCACTTAAGGACCTCGGTGTACATATAGATTTTGACGCTCGTCCAGATTTTGATCCTGAAGAAGGGCACCTCACTTTTCAAAAACTATTACAAGCAACTATGTCGTCCAGACAAGCGGACGAACAATTTTTCGACATGGTGAAGTCAGCCGAAGCTCTTGAGCCCGACAATAATACTTACAGTGCACAGCTACAGCGAGCCAGCGTCTCAAGATTTCGCGAATGGTCAAAAAACAATGAAAGTCGCACAGGTTTACGATGGGCCTGGCATGAATTTTTTACCCAATTCGATGCAATAATTACCCCTATTATGGCTACCCCTGCGATTCCACACGATCATCGACCAGGAAATGAGCGTCAAATCATTGTCAACAACAAACCTCAGAGTTACTACACTCAGGTTTTCTGGTCCGGACTCACGGGCGGGGTCTATCTCCCTTCAACCATCATTCCAACTGGGCCAAATTTAGAAGGACTTCCTATTGGTGTTCAGATTGCGGGCCCAGAATACGGGGATTTGGTGACTATTGGGCTAGCCCAGTTGCTCGAAAGAGAAGGATTTCGCTTTCAACCAGCACCTGGTTACGAGTAATGGCGCAAGCGCGTGCTCACCCAAATATCGCATTGGTCAAATATTGGGGAAAAGCTCCGGGTTCGGATAATAAACCCGCGTCTCCGTCAATATCTTTAACTATCGACGAGCTAGAAACCGTCACACGAGTATCCGCAGCAAAAAAAGAAACCATTCGACTTAATGGCAAGCTAGTTCAGGATAAAAAAATCTCGAACTTCCTTAGGCTTTTTGATGAGGCGTTTGGGACAGGTCCTCTAAACATAGAAAGTAGCAATAATTTTCCGACTGGCAGTGGATTGGCGTCTTCTGCTTCCGGTTTTGCTGCACTCGTTACAGCTCTCAACGAGACCTTTGAGCTTGGCCTCGATCTCCCAGAAAGGTCGATTTGGGCGCGCAGAGGATCGGGTTCCGCCGCGCGTTCCATGTGCAGTGGTATTGCAACATTGGAGGAGGTATCTGGTGACTGGCAAGCTCGTGAAATCTCTGCTCCATCAAGATGGCCACTATCTGTAGTAGTAGCGATCACTACGGAAGATCGAAAATCAGTTAGTTCCAGTGTAGGCATGGAACGTTCTCGGTCAACGTCACCGTTTTACAAGGCTTGGATAGCGAACGCGACCAAGGAATTTGATACGTGCAAAGCAGCTATTAAAAACAAAGATTTCCAACAACTGGGCATGATCACGGAATCGAGTTGTCTGCAAATGCATGCCGTGATGATGTCATCCTACCCCGCGTTGATCTATTGGAACGAAGTTACCGTCAATTGCATTCGTGCAGTCCGTGAAATGCGTTCACAAGGACTCGATGTCTTTTTTTCCATTGATGCGGGACCACAAATCAAAGCAATCTGCTTACCGGAAGGATCTTCAAAGGTTGAATCATTGTTGCGAAATGTTAAAGGCGTCAAAAGAACTATAAATTGCGGATTAGGACTCGGAGCTCATACAGTAACCAATGATTAGAGCCCTCGCACCTGCAAAAATTTTCTTAGCTGGTGAATACGCTGTCCTAGCGGGAGGAACAGCACTAGTAACTGCCGTGAACCGTTATGCTGAAGTTAGGCTCTACCCAAAATCAACAGGCTGGAGTTTTCTAAGCAGCGGTTTTGAGGATTATTCGGAGTACGAAAGCCTGAATACCGACGCGCTGACGACTGAGTTAAACATCTCTGACCCAGCTAGAATGGTCGTTGCACTCAAACGGGCTCGAGCAATAAAAACACTACCCAAAGGGGCCAAACTAGAGCTCGACACCACCTCATTCTATAGAGGTTCGACCAAATTCGGGATTGGTTCAAGTTCAGCGACGATGGTAGCACTCGCAGGAGCTTTAACGACGAGCCCAAAGAACGTCTCGCTATCCACCTTGCATGCTGCTCACCAAATTTTCCAAGGAGGGGTCGGTAGTGGCGCAGATATCGCAACCGCTTATCATGGTGGGATGATCGCATTTAAAGACAACCACATAGAACGGCGTTATCTCGCTAATGAAGTCGGCATGGTATTTGTTTTTACGGGATACTCTACGAATACCGGCACGATGATAAAGCGCTTTGATAAATGGCGAGGAGATATTGTTCCCAGTGAATTAAGGGAACTCATCGAGTCCGCGTCGATTCTGGCTGATTGCACAGAAATGTATCACCAATTTTTGACGCAAATGGCAGAATATATTGAAGCACTNGGCGCNCTAGACCAAGCCGCCNAAATTGGCATTTATGGTAAGGGACACATAGCTGCAAAGGCNTTAGCAAAGGAATNCAAAGTACTTTATAAGCCGTGCGGGGCAGGNGGTGGAGACATGGGNATAGCACTTTCTGATGATCTAGANGCTCTACAATTTTTCAGCANAAAAGCCAGAAATAAGAATCTTATAATTATTCCGATGGAACGATCGCAATATGGCCTCCAAGTCCACAAAAGCTAATTCTTCACGTATACCCAANTTCTTTAAACTCGATATTGATGACCGTATTCGTGCTCTATACGAAAGAGGTTTATTAACAGATTCGGATTTACACAACCTTCTTAACGGTGAGCATACGCTCAAGCGCCACGTCGCCGACAAGATGATAGAAAATGTAATCGGCGTTTTAGGTCTCCCATTAGGCCTGGGACTCAATTTTTTAGTCAATGGCAAAGATTACGTCATACCACTGTCCGTCGAAGAACCATCTATCGTGGCTGGATTATCAGGCGCCGCTAGAACAGCCAGACTGTCCGGAGGCTTTGAATCGAGTTCAAGCGAACCCATCCTCATCGGTCAAGTACAAATCGTCAATTTGGACAACCCCAAANAGCGNAAAAAGAAGCTCCTCGATAATAAGAAAGCTNTTTTGAATCTAGCNAACAGNCTGCATCCNAAAATGNTGGCGAGAGGTGGTGGGGCGCGAGATATTGAAGTNTTNCAACACACAGCACCTGAAGATGGTCGCGAGATGNTNGTTGTCCACTTGTTAGTNGANACACGGGATGCGATGGGNGCCAACCTNGTAAATAGTATGTGTGAAGGAGTAGCTAGCCTGCTTGAGTCGATTTCCGGCGGTAAGGTTTTTCTTCGTATCCTGTCGAATTTAACNGATAAGGCAATCGTTAAATCAAAGGTTCGTATACCCATTCAGAATCTTGAGGTGAAAGGATTTTCCGGAGCAGAAGTACGGGACGGTATTATTCTTGCTAACGATCTGGCTCGAGTCGATCCGTACCGCGCCACCACACACAACAAAGGAATAATGAATGGAGTAGACGCAGTCGCCATAGCAACGGGGAATGATTTTCGTGCTATAGAAGCAGCAGCTCATGCATATGCGGCGCGAGACGGACAATATCGAGCCTTAACAATTTGGAAAAAAAATACNGCTGGAGACTTGATCGGTGAACTCGAAATACCGATGAAAGTTGGGACAGTGGGAGGTTCATTAGAAACTAATCCGACTGTTCGAATTAATCACCGTATCTTAGGAACGCCAGATGCTAAAGAACTAGCGGCAATCATGGGGNCGGTNGGCCTNGCGCAAAATTATGCAGCGCTTCGATCTCTCGCAACCTCTGGGATCCAGCAGAATCACATGACACTTCATGCCCGCAGCGTNGCCTCNTCAGCNAATGTACCTGAAGAACACTTTGAAACTTTGGTGGAAAAATTAATTGAAAGTGGTGACATTAAGGTCTGGAAGGCCCGAGAGATACTAAAGAATCTATCTCGACAGCACGAAGAAATTTTGGACGAGAATACAAACAGAAGCTCAGCCTGTGGAAAAGTAATTCTGCTTGGGGAACACTCCGTGGTCTACGGACGACCNGCTCTTGCAGCACCGATCCCCCTAGCCGTGGAAGCGAGAGTTATAGACGCTGACGAAACAACTCTACTCATACCTCGATGGGGGGTAGAACAACGAATTAAACCAATAGACGAACACCCACAAGGTATAACCGGTATTCTCGCTCTACTCCTAAGCAGATTGTCCTTATCAGACCGATCGATGCGTATCGAAGTCTTCCCTAGCGTTCCTNGAGCCATGGGTTTAGGAGGCTCAGCTGCACTCGCTGTCGCCGTAATTCGTGCACTCTCTAATCAATTTCATTTGAATCTTTCGAATGAACGTATCAACGAACTCGCATTTGAATGCGAGGAGGTCGCTCACGGAACACCTTCTGGAGTGGATAATACGATCGCCACATTNGGAACGGCATTGCGGTACCAGAACAGACAGGGCAAAGCTACATTCGAGGAAATACATCCGAGCTTGCCAANNCCTTTCCTCGTAGGAATATCTGGAAAGGANAGTTTAACCGCAAGTACAGTGGCCCAAGTACGAAACGCCTGGATGGCGCAACCGAAACGATACGAAGCTATATTCGACCAAATTGCTGAATTGACCAACGCTGGAGTAGACGCGTTGCGTGATGGATCGTTGAGTGATTTAGGAGAGATCATGAACGTGTGTCATGGTTATCTAAATGCTTTACAAATATCTACTCCAGAAATTGAAGAACTAATTCATATAGCTCGTCGAAACGGCGCAGCAGGAGCAAAATTAACAGGGGGCGGGGGCGGCGGTAGCATAGTCGCTGTATGCCCTAATGGAACAGCAGATGCTGAAAAAGCGATACGCGCTGCAGGATATGACGTCTTAACCTTTGACTTATCCTAAATATGGATTAATAACATCGTCGTCTCATCGACTAGTTTTTTGGCACCATATTAAAGGGCGAGAAATGTTTCGAATGCTCCAGCGAGTTTCCGCCAAATTGAACTAACATCATCACAATAAAAATAATTGCTTTATCAGAAAAGAGTTAATTCGGTGTTTTATGGAGGCGTCTAATTAACCAACCAGCTCTAATTGGAAGAGAACGATTTTTTACTTCAGTAACTTACTATCTCTATATGGATCCATATCCATCCCAAAGCTCCCATATCGAGCTTCTACCGCCGCCAGCGTTTGTGAATTCCAGTAGTCTGATCCTGGCTTCGGAAAACCCAAAACGGTCCTCTGATCAACCGTCAAATTGGCCAACAAATGGGATAACGGTTTTCCCGGTCTATAAGATGCCCAAGCCCAACCAATATGTAGTGTACTTATCCATTCTGACATTGAACGACGGAATGTCAGATTCATAACAATTCGACGCTTTCCTTTCTGTAAGGGCGTACCTCGGTGCCAAGTATCATGTCTATAAAAAAGCACATCCCCGACATGATACTGCACATACGCTTCGCGCTCGTACAAAGATTTTCGCCAATTTGATAACGCCGGCCTCTTAGCGGAAAAATAATCTTCTGCCCTACCACGATCGTTTACATAATCAAGGTCCGCAACTCCGGGAGTGTCAATAATAGGCCAACGGTAGGCTGGGTCCTGAGGGCCTAATCTTTCAACAACGGCGGTTGGTCCCGAACAATCTTCGATATTATCCAGATAGACAATAGCCTCTACGGCCTCCGGGCGGTCCCATCGCGGTGGGTGGACAAGTGTATGATTCGGGTAATCCACATGCATGCGTTGATCGGAATTATCGAAATCTTCATCAGATTCATCCCGACCGTATTTAGCCCATACATCCGATTGAGTGAGGCGGATGTCGTCAACAGAACAAGCCAATAGTTGGGCAACCGTTTGCAATAACGTTTGGTCTAGAGTCATTAAATTGTGCTCCGAAATGTCACTCGGAAACACGATATCGCTACCGAAACCTCGCACACGACTCGAATCTTCTGTATCGGCGGCAGGCAGTCTCTTGTGAGCTTCAGAACGAAGAATATCGACTAGATCCGAAGGGAAAACTCCATGAACAAAAACAAAACCGGCCTCTCTCCACTGCTTTATTTGATCGACATTCAGGACGGTCTTATGAGTTGAGGATATGCTCTCCGGAAAGACTTGTTTCGGTTTTACTTCTGAGCTCTGATTCATCGCTTGTTTTTCTCTCCCAATAGGGAGACCCTGACTAATCTAATACGTTGGACTTCGACCAAATGGAAAATGCAGACGAGCACCCTCTCATCAAAGAATATCGTCACTTTAGCCCAAAATCTTCCCGACTTGCCGAGAGGGCTCAGGCGGTATTTCCAGGAGGTGATACGAGATCTTCTGCTCATTTTGGCCCCTATCCCTTATCGATTGAAAGTGGTTCTGGTTGTCATGTTGTCGATTCTGACGGGCACCAATTATTAGACTTCATGAATAATTTTACATCTCTCATACATGGACATGCCTATCCCGCTGTAGTGGAGGCAGTACAAAAACAGGCAGCCCTCGGCTCCGCTTACGCCGCTACAAGCCTGACTCAAATACAACTCGCAGAATTGATCTCCAGCCGGGTGCCTTCGATCGAACAGCTCCGATTCACGAGCTCAGGAACGGAAGGGACGCTTATGTCTATCCGTTGCGCTAGAGCTGCTACCGGAAAACAAAAAATAATGAAAATGGAAGGCGGTTATCACGGCAGCTATGAACAAGCGGAAGTCTCTTTGGTGCCTTTTCCAGGAAGAAGTGGTCCTCTAAATGCACCGGTGTCCCAACCGATCGATAATAGTTTCCCTAACAGTGTTCTCGACGACACTATTGTATGTCCATTTAATCAGCCTGCTCTGGCCGAATCACTTATCGAACAGCATGCCGAACATCTAGCAGCAATCATCGTTGAGCCAGTTCTTGGATCTATGGGAATGCTTCCTGCTTCTCCTGAGTTCTTAGAAACACTACGTAAGGCATGCAATAAACACGGAATCGTACTCATTTTCGATGAAGTGATCACTCTNCGTCTCGGTNTTGGAGGAGCTCAGTCGGCCTTAGAAGTCNAGCCGGACTTAACCTGTATGGGTAAGATTATTGGTGGGGGATTACCAGTTGGGGGAGTAGGCGGGAAAAAGGAGCTAATGCAGTTATTTAGTCCNAACCAAAAACAACCCGTTATGCACGCAAGTACGTTTAGTGGGAATGCCCTCACGATGTCGGCAGGTCTCGCCAGCATGAATGCCCTAACAGAGAAAGAGGTCAATCGTATCAATCAACTTGGTGAGCAACTGCGGCAAGGATTCAATCAAGCATTTCAACAAGCCGGAATCCAAGGACAAGCTACCGGTGCTGGTTCGTTGGTAAACCTTCATCTGACAAATAGAAAATTAGACGATAGTCGACAATCGATACACGGCACCATAGAAGCCGGGCACATTACCCAGTTACTGCATCTAACTATGCTACGACATGGCGTGATGTCCGCCTCCCGCCTTATGTATTGCGTAAGTACCGCGATGNGCCAGGCCGAAATAGATCATGCGATTACCGCACTAAANGAAACACTTACGGTGTTACGTCCATTCATCGAACAAGAACGCCCGCAACTACTTGTTGCATAGCGTCTTGAACTAACATAGTGAAAATTAAACTATTGATTTCGATCACCCGAACCAAATAAACATCTCAATCCCTAGGAGTCGTGACAGATGCTTACTGTCCCGCAAGAACTATTTTGCGGATCTTTCCATCACCTTTGGATAAGGTATAGATTTCACCTTCAGAATCTGTACCGAGCCTTAGATCTACCCTCGGTATTGGAGCATATGTATTCTCATAAGCAAGGATCTCTTTTAGAGCCTGATTTTTNCCATTAATCCGTGTACGAAGTTCTAAAATAGTTGCTAGTCCTTGCTCATTTCTCTTAGACAGATCTGTATAAAATAATCGTCCCTGTACTAGATCGCTAAAAACATACATGCCACGTAAGGCCGGTATCGCGTCACCCTCATATAGAAAACCTGCTCCGATAGCATTGCTGAGATCGTCATGATCATACTGGGCAANCGGGTATGTAAAGTCATCATTTCGATCTACTAAAGGGTAAAGGTAAGGCAAAGAACCACCTTCCACCCCTGCACCTGTTAGGAATGTTCCTTCTCGTACATTCCAGCCATAATTNGCTCCACGAATTCCNATGTTTACTTCTTCAATCTGATTTTGTCCTATNTCGTTCAAAAAAAGCGTACCGTCTTTCGAAAACGAAAAGTGCTGGACGTGTCGTAAACCAAAGGCCCAAATCTCCGGAGCTGCGTTGGGTGTATCAACGAACGGGTTATCCCCTGGGATGCTGTACGGTTTTTTGTTATCTGCGAGGGGACTTATTCGAAGCAGAGCAGCAAGCGGTGTCGCGATATCCTGACCATTCCCTTTCGGGTCGAACGCGCTACCACCATCCCCCATAGAAAAATAGAGCATTCCATAATCTGAAGATTTTGGTACCGCTCCTCTATTGAAAGCCAAATTTCCTATATTGTGAGCCATGTTAAACTGGCCCACACGAAATACCTCGCGAGAAGTGCCCTCAAAATCATTCGCCAAATGATCGGTCGTAGTCCACTCNCGCAGCACAGTGTGGTGACTTTGTGCTTCGTCTTCCATATAAAGCGGCTCACCACTCTCTTTTGTCGCGCTATAGCCTGTATAGAATTTTCCGTACCCTGGTCGCCCCTTTTCACCAAAGTCTGGATGAAAGGCGAAACCCATTAATCCCACTTCATTCGGAAAGATATTTTCAGCAAGATCGGTGACTTCGTTTCGAACATCTAGATAGGTCGTTAGATTGCCACCGTCCCGATCGACAAAGTAAAGTACTCCTCGAATGTCGTTAAATGCCAAGCGGCCGGAACCATCCGGCAACGGCATCATNTACTGAAGTCGAGCGTACGCGTTGTTCGTCGCAAGAAGGGTTTCCGTTTCTCCGAATTTAATCGTAGGTTTACTCGCGTCATCTGTTCGGGGTGCTTGAACAAAAGGAACCAATTCAACGGTTATATCTCCAAACGGGATATCTTCCGGGATAGCATCCTTCAATATCCCCTCAGAGCCTTCCGCCCGAATTTCGGGGCCGACAAGAAATATATACGCCAACAAAATACACAGCAGACCGCTATAAATTCTCATAAGTTGTCCAAGCGCCTCTCTTTATTTGNTATCGAGTATAAGAAAATCTCACCCAAAAAACGTTCTTTCCANCATGCCTCTTCACCCTCGAANTGTGAGATANGTTACCAAGTGTCCATATTGGGCCGTTTCTTAGATTGTCTAACTGGCACAGACGGCACACTTTTCAGACCCTGAGAAATCCACGATCGTGTGTCTATCGGATCAACAACATCATCAATTCCGTAATTGGTCCCGCCGGAATTTACTGCCCGAGATTCCTCGACGTAGGTGCTTAAATATGAGTCATAGATTTCTTCTGTCGATTCGAGATCTTCACCTTCNTGTTCCGCTTTAGCAGATAATTTGGCGAGTCCTTCTGGGCTTTGAGACGACANTTCAGCNGTTGGCCACCCGATAGTAAAAAGAGGTGTTAGGGAGCTACCACCTGCCATCGCGAGCGCCCCCATCCCATANGCTTTTCTAACGATAACGCAAAATATCGGCACACTTATATTCGCTCCAGTGGTCAACAGACGCGCAAAATGTCGTACTAGAGCACGTTCTTCCTGATCCTGCCCAAGTCGAGTACCTGGGCAGTCTATGAGGGACAACACAGGCAAATCGAATGTGTCGCACAGTTGGAGAAATCGAGCCCCTTTGTCTGCNGCATCTGAGTCGATGGCACCAGAATAATGTTGTGGATTATTGGCTATAAGGCCCATGGGGCGCCCCTCGATTCGAATGAGCGCTGTTATGAGACCAGGGCCAAAGGCTTCCCGAATCTCCAGAATCGAATCTTTATCACATAGCGTATGTATAATTGAACGCATGTCATAAATTCCTTCACGTTCCATCGGCACCAACTGACGGAGTAACGCCTGATTTGGAACATCCCAGTCCTCCAGTGCTCCTTGAAAATACGATATGTATTTTTTGGCCGTTTCCACTGCAGCGGCATCATCTTCGACAAGTATGTCTACCACTCCATTGGGCACCTGAAAGGACATCGGACCTACCTCTTCTGGCGTGTATATGCCCAATCCACCCCCTTCAATCATCGCCGGGCCTCCCATCGCTATCGTGGAATTCTTGGCTGCGATGATTACATCACAGCAAGCAAGCAGTGCGGTATTTCCGGCGAAACATCGTCCTGAATTCACTCCCACTAAAGGAACAAGGCCACTCAGAAAAGAAAATTCTGTAAAGGTCCAGGTATCCATACCTACCCCGCCCCCCGTCATNGCAGCCTTATCAATTGCGTCTGCCCCTGTAACGCTTTTCTGGCCTGTATCTTTTCGTTCCGCACTCTCTCCACCACTTATCCCTGGACGGCCACCTCCACCTTCGGCAAAAAGAATCAAAGGCATACGAAAGCGCCTCGCCATTTCAAATAGTCGATCTTGTTTGTAGTGCCCGCGACCACCCTGAGTACCAGCGACCACCATATAGTCATAATGAGCGACGGCGACCCTAGACCGTTCTTCAGAAAACCGATCTCCGTTGACCGAGCCAATACCCATAATCATTCCATCNGTCGGAGTAGTTTGACGCAACCACTCCTGCTTCTGCCAACTGCTCGCAGTCACCAACGGTCCATACTCCCGAAAAGATTCGGGATCGAGCAATTGTTCTATGTTCTCACGAGCGGTCTGTTGGCCNTTTTCATGCCTCCGCTCAACTTTTTCCGACCGAGCATCATCGTAGATATAAGCCCTACGTCGGTTCAGTTCCAGAAGATCCTCACGCATTTCACCCGTTTCCTGGAATTGGACAGAAGTAAGGTCCTGCTTTACCTCCTTTGGACTTACGAGGACAATCGTTTGATCGGCACTCAATTCCTCACCCGGTGCAACCAACACCTCATCTATCACCGCCCCGAATTCAGCTNNAATCACGTGACGTAACCCAAGAGTGTCAATGACCGCTATCGGTTCGCCTGACGCGATAGCATCGCCGCTCGACACCATTATTGATACCACTCGTCCTGTATCTTTGGCTTTTACNGGTCGCGCCTGATCGATGTCAGATTCGTCTTTCAAAACCGATTTTACTTCAGTGTCATGTTTAAAGAGTGCTAGCGGATCAGCCGCGTCTTCGACTCGTGCACCAGCAAAACCACCGGATCCACCCGCATTGGGTAGACCGCTAATTGGTGCCACTAAACTTGATCGTTCCGTTGGCGCTTCAATTAGTCTAGATAGTTCATCATCTACAAATCGAGTNTGAACATCCCCACTAGCAAAATCATTATGGGAAAGAATGTTCTGCAGAAAATCGATATTGGTCTNGACTCCCTCAATNCGAAATTCGGACAANGCCCGTTGCGTTTTTCTCACAGCATCTGAAAAGATATCACTGCGACTATGCACAATGACCTTTGCTAACAGCGAGTCAAAAGACAAGCTTGTCGGATAACCTGTATAGCCAAATCCGTCTGTACGGACTCCGGGTCCGTTTGGCGCTTCATAAGCGGTAAGAGTGCCTGCGGTAGGCTGGAACGAACCGTCTGAACCGACAGTCTCCATGCACACGCGGGCTTGTATTGCGAATCCCCTCGTACTNAGCGGCTCNGCACTTAAACCCAATTCTGAAATACTAGCACCTTGGGCTAGTTTCAATTGCGCTTGAACGATATCGACTCCCGTCACACTTTCTGTGACAGTGTGCTCTACCTGCAGTCGTGCGTTTGCTTCGATAAACGCAAATGGAGATTGTTCATCCGCGCTCGCTTCGTTATCAACAAGGAACTCAAAGGTCCCTGCGTTTTCATAACCAACACTTTCCGCACAGCGAACCGCAGCCTCGATCAGACTGGTCCGCAGGTCAGGATCAAGAAACGGTGCCGGTGCAATCTCTATTAATTTTTGAAAACGGCGCTGCACACTACACTCTCGCTCTCCAAGGTGTGCAACGTGGCCGTGTTTATCCCCGAGTATCTGGATTTCGATATGTCTTGCCCGGGTAATAAATTCTTCGACATAGACATCAGAGTTACCAAAAGCGAGATCAGCTTCTGACTGACATCTTTCAAAAGTTGCCGACAATTCTCCTCGATCATGGACCACGCGAGATCCTCGACCACCTCCCCCNGCAATAGCCTTTATCATAATCGCTCGGCCACCACCTAAACTATCAAAAAAATCCGTGGCTTCTCCCAGACTAACGGCTCGGTCTATTCCTCGAGTCACAGGCACATCCGCTCCAACTGCAGCTAATCGTGCTCGCGCTTTGTCTCCAAATAATTCGATTATCTCGACTTTCGGTCCAATAAAATTTAACCCCGCTGATACACAGCGATNGGCAAATACAGGATTTTCAGACAAGAAGCCGTAGCCTGGATGCACCGCATCACACCCTGACCGTTGTGCAATCGCAACAACGCTATCTATATTCAAATATCCCGCCGCACCAACGCCATCAATCTCAACCGCTGAATCGGCTTTACCCGTGTGCAGGGATTGCGCATCATCTTTGGTATATATCCCCACCGTTTCTATTCCGAGTTCAGCCGCCGCACGCATAATGCGTATTGCAATTTCACCCCTATTAGCAATAAGCAGTTTCATTGTATGTCCCGCATATTCATTATTATCTGTTATTCCAACACTAGATATTTTCGTCTCTACCAGGTGTCNATATTCGGTCGCTTCTTANCGACTCTTTCCGTTTTTGACGGCAAACTCTTGAGGCCTCGGATCANCCACTCTCTCGTATCTGCCGGATCAATAATGTCATCAATTCCATAAGCATTACCGGCAGAATTTACTGCTCGTGCACCTTCATAGGCCTGCGACACCTTACGATCGTACGCTTCTTTGCGTTCCTCTGGATCTTCAATGGCCATAAGCTCTCGACGTGATGAAAGCTTTACTCCCCCATCAATATTCATTCCAGCAAATTCAGCGGTAGGCCATGCGACGGTAAAAAATGGCACGAGNGANCTTGCACCNCACATCGCTTGGACACCCAATCCATAGGCTTTTCTAACAACGAGTCCAAACATAGGAGTTGTTAAATTAGCTCCTACATTGAACATTCGGGCGCAATGCCTAACCAGTGCTTCNCGCTCATGATCCGGCCCGACCATGATTCCAGGGCAATCCATCATNGTTAGAACNGGGATGTCGAAGGCATCACAAAGCTGCAAAAACCGTGTTCCTTTATCTGCACCATCACTATCTATCGCTCCTGCCAAATGAACGGGATTATTGGCCACCAAGCCCAATGGTCGACCCTCGATACGGAAAAAAGCCGTAATGATTCCAATTCCAAAGTCACGACGAAGTTCCATGACCGAGTCTGTATCAGCAAGNGTGTTAATTATGTCTCGCACCTCATAGGTACGTACTCTATCCTCNGGAATGATATGCCGCATGTAGCGNTGGTCTGCAGAGTCCCAAGTCCTCGTGCTACCTTGGAAATACGAAAGATACCGACGGGCTTGCTGAGCAGCCTCTCGATCATTTTCTGCAAGGAGGTCGACTACACCATTAGAAACTTGAGCTTCTATACCCGACCCAGATTCTGTTTCTGCCTCTCCTCCAAACGCGTGCAGGATATCCGGTCGAGTCATACCGAGACTTGATTGCTTGGTGGCAATTATGACGTCACAACAACCAAGCAGAGCAGCGTTACCGCCAAAACACTCACCGGTATTGATTCCCACCAAAGGTACCAGACCCGAAAGTTTTGCGAATTCTGCAAACATCGTAGTATCCATATTCACACGGCCACTCTTCCGCCCATAATTACTCAACCGACCCATCCCTTCGGAAAAAAGGACTAGCGGCATTTGGTACCGATGCGCCAATTCGTAAAGCCTATCTTGCTTATACTCACCCACAGATTGCCGAGTGCCTGTTGAGTTCATAGCATCGTAATGAACTACAGCTACTCGCGCTTTTTCGTCTCCGAATTCCATTGCATTGACGCTACCTACTCCCATCACAACACCACCGGCAGTCTGACCAGCCGCGAGCGGTCCGAACTCTTTAAAAGAATCATTATCTAGAAGATCCGTAACACTTTCCCGAGGGGTTTGCCTACCCTTCCGATGCCAGTCTTCGACTTCTTGTGCATGGGATTCATCAAGAGCCCTTACTCGCCGATCTAACATCTCGCGAAGATCTCCTCGAATATGATCAAGATCAACACTCATGTCCGTCTCTAAAGTACCGCCTTCGACCACCGATTCATTCACAAAAACAATCGGGTATCCCTCGCGAACAACGTCACCCTCGCCCATTGAAACTGCACAAACAATTCCACTGCGATCCGCTTTAATATCATGTTGCAATTTCATAGCTTCAACTACAGCTACAAGTTGGCCGACGCGCACCTCATCGCCATTGGAAACCTCTACGGCTACGATAGTGCCTTGGATAGGCGAGGCAAGACCTACCGAGCCCTCAGGACCAACGGCTGGACCACTAATACTGCCTTCTACAGATTCAATGACTGGTGCACCACCAACAGGCTCAGTAAACCGACGACTCAATGTCTCTTCATTTGTGATATCGGAAAGATTGTCGTCTACAAACGTTGTATGTGTTTCCCCCTTTACTAGCTCCGCTTGAGTAAGTAGAGCCTCCAGTAAGCGGATATTCGTATGAACGCCTTCGACTCTAAATTCTGCCAGTGCTCGGAGAGTTCTCGTGACGGCTGCTTCCGGATTAGTGCCCGCGCTATGCCCAACAACCTTTGCTATCAGAGAATCAAAAGCAGGGCTGTTCTCGTATCCCGTGTAAACAAAACCGTCCGTGCGTATTCCTGGTCCACTGGGAATCTCATAAACCGAAAAAGTTCCAATATCCGGGAGGGTTTGTCCGTCTTCATTCATCGTTTCGGCATGAACACGCNCTTGAATTGCGTATCCATTGAGTTTGGTGTTATTTGAAACATCCAAACTNAAGTCCCCAGCCGATTTACCTAACGATGCGAGCAACTGCATCTCAACAAGGTCAATCCCTGTAGTCGCCTCAACNACGGGATGTTCTACTTCCAAACGTGGATTTANTTCCAAAAACAGGAAACTATCGTCTTGGCTATTAACCAGAAACTCAAATGTTCCCAAGCTTTCGTAGTCCATCGACTCTGCAATATCAATAGCAGCATCACCAATCCGCTCGCCCAGCTCCACCGATAGATTAGGGCATGGTGAGATATCAATTAATTTCTGGTGTGAGCGTTGTAAGCTACTGTCAATTAATCCGAGATTATGGATTTTGCCGCCAGGCTCTCCAAAAATTTGGACTTCCACCTGTCGATGTGATGACAGTAATTCCTCAAAAATTAACTCCTCAGAACCAAATGCAGCAATCGCTTCTGCCGTGGACGCCTCAAAATTTTTTGGCACCTCACTCGAGCTCGTCACAATCCGAATGCCCCTACCTCCTTCGCCAAAGCGAGGCTTTAACACTATCCCACTTCCACTTTGGGCATCCAAATACGTAGCCGCTTCTTCAACTGTTACGCTTTTTGGACTTCCATCCACTACACCAATACCTAGCGATTCAGCGTGTTGGCGCATACGGAGCTTATCTCTGGTTAGCAACAAAGTTTGCGGCTGTGGGCCGACGAATCGTATCCCTTCTTCCTCACAAGCTTGAGCGAAATCCGCGTTTTCGGCCAAGAACCCATAGCCGGGATGTATCGCCTCGCAGTTAGTAACTTTGGCTATAGCAATGATTTCATCCGACGCAAGGTAAGCGCTCGGTCCACTGCCATCTAATCGTACGGCCTCGTCGGCCTTTCCCGTGTGCAGACATCCCTCATCATCCTTCGAATAAACTGCGACAGTTGCAATACCAAGATCTGACGCAGCTCGAATGACTCGAATAGCGACTTCCCCACGATTAGCTATCAGTAACTTCATCAAAATATTCCCGGAAAGAGGCGAAAGATTGACACATAAGAATAACGAACTCTGAGCATAGAGAGGGGCTAGTCACAATAATCCTAGTTGAATATTTCAAAATTATTTTCGAAACAAACTCCGACACCGACTAAAGTACCCACAGCCTTAAACAGGACACGCTTGTGGTGGCCAGGGGCAGAA
Organism: Gammaproteobacteria bacterium; assembly: GCA_002708205.1. Classification (GTDB taxonomy): domain Bacteria; phylum Pseudomonadota; class Gammaproteobacteria; order Pseudomonadales; family Azotimanducaceae; genus UBA11889. The sequence goes on along the minus strand of PAMR01000018.1, from coordinate 903 downwards.
TCGAACTGCCGACACGCGGATTTTCAGTCCACTGCTCTACCGACTGAGCTACCTGGCCTTAAACGACACCACAAACGTAAGCGCGGTATTCTATAGGCCAGCTCGATAGGGTCAACTAGCTCTTTACTAACCTTGGTCTATAAATTCCTTTACGAACAAAATTTGAATTTTTTTTCACTAGTTCAACATCTGGTATCGATGCCCCATCAATATGACATAACAGTTACATCTATGAAGTATATTATTTCTATTTATATAGATAAATTAGATATTTTATAACGAATAATGTTTTTTAATAGATATTTATAACTAACATATAAATATTTAAGCAATTTGTTTGCTTTCCCAAATCATTCCATTAAGATGCGCCCCGTTATGGATACAACGATATACAGATCAGGCGATACCCGCGCATCTAGACCGACCCAAATTGGTCTAATGTGCGAAAAGTATTCGCGCATTTAGTGTTGCATCGTTGTCTCCCGGTGCAACGCCGGCGAGATCAACGAGCCCCTCCCCTCTCCAATCGTTACTCGCCGGCGTTCACCGACCTAAACAATAACCAAAATAATCATGGTTCCGTAAACAATAAGAAGGTTTTAAGTTGGAACTATTCCTAGGCAAAACACTGTGGTCGAAACGACAGTATTGGACTCCACTTACCGCTAAAAAAATTCCTACCAGAGTTTTGCACCTAAACGCAGTAGCTTCAAAAAAGACAGCGGGCGAATGTGCATCTATTCTGGTATGGACTGAACCTTTAGCTATCTGACTTCGAGACTATTCGTTGCCTTTACTTTCCACAGCTATCAGTTCAAGCAAATCGTCGACAGAATAGGCGCCTGGCTTTAGGCTTCGACGGGCGACCGTATTCCCAATTCGCTGAATTACTGCATTCGCCGG
>PAMR01000017.1 GCA_002708205.1 Gammaproteobacteria bacterium | reverse complement strand
GCACCTAACCCGAGAGCGCCGCCTATCTTGCGGTTCGGTGGAGCCCGCACCTTTCGAACCGCGTGATAAGCTCGTTGCGTGAAAAGGAGGTTGGGCGATGAACTACACTCGAGCGTTATCGGGAAACTTTGGGGTTGAGGTCGCCGATCCCGATGTCGCGACGATGTCGGACGACGAGCTACGAGAGCTGCTGTTTGCGCTCTACACGAATCGCATCGCCGTCCTGCGGACTGGCGGTCTGACCGAGGTCGAATATGTCGACTTCGCGCGGCGTATCGGTGATCCCTTGCTGCTGATCCCCGACAAGGTGGCGTACCCCGAGATTATCCCGGTCGACAACCTGCGAGAGAACATAAAGAAGACGAAGCACAGCGCAGCCCATTGGCACACGGATCAATCGTTCACGAGTCCGCTTGCGAGCGTCACCATGCTTTACTCGATCGCGGCCCCATCGTCTGGCGGTCAGACCCACTTTTGCGACATGGCGGGTGCATACGACGCGCTGTCTGAAAGTATCAGGAGCGAGATCGACGAGATGGAGGTCGTACACCGCCGTGGCGTTTCTATTGTTGCCAGGCAGGAAGAACACGCGCCACCTATCTTGAAAGACTGGGACTATCGAACCGTTCACCATCCGCTGGTTCGACGGCATCCCATCACCAAACGTAAAACCCTTTACGGGATTTCCGGAAGCAGCCAGGGCATTCGCGGGATGTCGGACGCTGCAGCTAAGCGGCTACTGGAATCACTCTGCGATCATGCGTTAGCACCGCGTTTTCTGAATTCGCACCATCACCGCGTTGGGGACATTCTTATGTGGGACAACCCGACGACGATGCACAAAGCGAGCCCAATCGGTCAGGCGACCGGCCCCGACGATGCACGGGTCTTGTGGAGGATCAGCTTGACGGGGATTCCATCGGTCTTTCTCGAGTGCATAGATGAGGAGGGGGCCTAAGCTCCTCGTCGATTTCTAATAATCTTTCCAGCTATGTTTCGGTAAACGCACAGCATCAAGAGTAGAACCTCGGTTCTCACCAACCTGCAACTCCAAAGCAAAGTGGTCAAAAGATGCGGCAGCCGCAAACAATTAGAGAACAACAATATCTGACAGAAAAGAATGCTATGACGCATCCAGCAAACTAGGCCGTGCCCATGCGAGCAAGTGGGAAAAAATTGATCGTAGTTTCACGGAACACGTGACCCGATTAAAGGACATGCACTTCAAGCGTATGTCCAGTGAGTGGCGATTCTACTTGACTAGCCCAGCCGCACGCAGTATGACTCCGACGGTACGATTCGTGACGCCGATTATAGACTAACAAGCTGGAGGAGATATGAACGCGATCATTTGGGTGACCGCAGGAATCACGGTAAGTGCCTTCGCACTTGTGGCTGAACAGTCGAATGCCAACGAAGCATGTGCCGACCTCACCTCGTTCATGCTGCAAGATACGCGGATCAAAACGACCGAACAGGTCGACGCCGGCACCCCGCACTGCAAGGTCGCGGGCGTCATAGAAAAGGAGATTAATTTCGAACTGCTGCTGCCCAGCGATTGGAATGGCCGGTTCATGATGGGCGGGGGCGGGGCTTACGTCGGCTCCATTCAGAACCAGGCGCTCCGCTACGGCTCCGGACCCGGAGCGCTCGAACGCGGCTATGCAACGGTCGGCACTGACACCGGCCACGTCAGCTCGATGGTCGACGGCGAGTGGGCATTGAACAACGCCGAGCGACAAGAGAACTTCGGTCATCGCGCCGTCCATCTCACCGCCGTTACGGCCAAAGCAATCATCGAGCGCTATTACATGCGTGCACCGGAATACTCATATTTTGTTGGTTGCTCGCGCGGCGGTGGCCAAGCGATGATGGAAACTCAACGCTATCCAGAAGACTTCGACGGACTCGTCGCCGGCGCACCCGCCTACGACTGGACCGGATTTACCGGCGGGCAAATCCGGACTGTGCAAACCATGTATCCCGATGGAGACACGACGGGCACTGTTTTGACCAAAGCGAATCTGGAACTTCTGGGTAAAACGATCATAGCCGCGTGCGATGCGCACGATGGGGTTGCCGACGGCATTCTGACCGATCCACGCAATTGTCCGTTCGAGCCGGACGACCTAAAGAAATGCGAGGGCAATGCACACACCGATTGCGTGACGACAAAGCAACTCACTGCGATCAAGGCGATCTACGATGCGCCAATCATCGATGGCCGGCGGATCTTCGCGGGCTTTCCCTATGGTGGTGAGCACATTCCAGGAGGCTGGCAAGCATCGGTCGTCAGCACCGACGGATTGAGCCCTCGTAGTGAATTTGCCATCGACTTCTACCAGAATTTTGTATTTAGCGATCCCTATTGGGATTACACGCAGTACGACTTCGCGAATTGGAAGAAAGACGTTGCTCAGGTCAGTGCAATGCTCGATGCAACCAACACCGATCTGTCCCAATTCAAGAAGCGCAACGGAAGGATCATCTTCTGGACCGGATGGTCCGATCATCTGATCACTGCGCTCGGCACCATCGAGTATTACGACAAATTGACTGCGGCCGATCCCGATGCCGACGAATATTCGCGACTCTACATGTTGCCCGGCACCCTCCACTGTGCCGGAGGACCCGGACCGGACCGAGCAGATTGGCTCGAAGCAATTCGCGCCTGGGTCGAGGATGGCAAAGCGCCTGAACGACTCGTATCGCTACAGCTCAACGAAAACGGCAGCATGTCAAGAACACGACCAGTCTGCCCTTATCCGCAGATCGCGTCATATCGAGGAAAGGGAGATCCAGACGACGAAGCGAACTTTGCGTGTAAGTAAGCTGTCACCAAAATCAGGCCCCGAAGGGTTTGATCGTGCTGTGCCCTATTCCGACAATGATTCTAGACAATTGAGGTTAGGGTTGCCGGTATTCGCAAATTGAGCCCACCAGGCAGAGCCAATTAATATTTAGTGTATTGGGAGCTCATAGGGTAGCTAACTTGGATCGGAACAAAGCGGCCTTGCACCGATCGCGCACGCCTTCGCTCGGTACCAATCACTCAGTTCTCCACTCGTGATCGATAAATTCGGAGTAGCATACAAGTCAGTTAGAGACACGCAACTAGGTGTAAATGAGCGACCACACGCTAGCTTGTGAAAAGAAACGGCCTTTCCAACGTCTTGACCCGCAGAAACCCCAAACTGATGCATCATTCCGGCCACTGCGCAACTCTTTCCAAGTCCAAGTTCACAGCCACTTATGATGTAGTTATAGGCTTTATCGCGATCAACTGGGCCTCGGTTAATACCTTTGAAGTAACTTGAACCAATCACATAACAACTCTCCGCATTCTTATCAGCCAGACAGCTTTCCAACAGTTCCGCATTCATATCTTCAGAAAGATTGCGCCTATAGAGAGCGCATTCGTTTTGCGATCCGACGTCACAAGCAATACCAAACCAAATCTGACGCTCCAACGGAGTCGTCAATTCAGGCTTTCGCACATACAATTCGGATAGTTCTGTGCATCTGTCGAGAGCTCCTGCTATACACCTACTTTTCAGGGTCTCGGCAAGATTGCTGCATGCGTTGGGACGCTCCTGTGAACAACTCGTCTCCCAGTGCGAAAGCTGTCTACCGGGATGATCCGATTCGATAAATTCAGTCGTATACATCCAGGAAAACAAACCGATCCAGATCATCATATGGACCAAATTCCATTGTTTAAAAGCGGTATTTTTCAGCAATCGCACACCGTCCAAAAATTGAGTGCACACCCGCTGAAGCCAACGACCAACACGATCAAGCGGAATCACTAGTAGGTTTAAAACAGGGACAAACAGCAACTTGTCATAGGCCAAAGGCTCTCCGAAATAGTCCAGCAATCCATACAGAGCAAAGACACCCACACCATATATGGCTCCAAACAAGAATCGACCAAACGTATTACGAGGCGAGGTTGCTGGATCCGTGATTAGAAGGTGCAACCCCAAAAAAACCGCAATCGGGATACCGGTATCGACAAACCAAAAAGTCCCAGTGACAGCGCCGTATGTACTAACAAGTAGAAAAAGCATCATCGCGGAAGCAAGCGTCACTAGGGTCACCTGAAATAGCAATTGTGCTATTAATCCCAGAGCAAAAAGAAGAAGGTATGGATTACTGTCAGGGTCGATAAGCCGAGTATCAAGCGTAGCAGAGAGCTGAGACACCCATGTCTTATCCGATTGGCCTGTCGTAATTAATACAATCGCAAATAAAAATAAGGCAAAGGCTGACGGATTAAAAATATGTGTGCGAACACCATCTCGTCTCCATACGATAAATTCTTTAGCTAAGAAACCAACCGCTATCAAAGCAAACTGATATACGAACCATTCATCTTTGAATGTTAGAAAAAGATTGGTGCTAAAAATAATTGGGAAGGGACCAAAGCCTAGACGCCATTCCTTTCCACGCGACCAGTTCAGCAATCCTTCAAAAGCAAAGGCAAACAAAATCTGCGTGACAAACAGTAGACCATTGTGTGCAACTAGCTCCCAGTAGAAACCCCAATAGACATATATGGTGAGATGTAGACAGGCTTGCACGTAGTGCGGTGCAGACAGGTGAAACCGGTACTTAAGTCCGTCCGGTTTTTTTCGATCTCGTTGACATAGCATCAAGTACCATATTGAAAGTAGTCCAGCGACCGAAAGATGAATGAGCGGCAACGTATCGTGTAATGCAATTCGTGGTAGCGCACTAACGCCGACAATCGCCCCGATAAACAACGCAGGTAACAATATACCTCGCGAAGAAGAACCCTCTACGATTGGAATAAGGCTGATCCGCGATGGTGTTCTGCCCCCAGATTCCTGAGTGTTATCGACCGATGTGATCGTCATAATCCTAACGCCAAAACCAGTTCCATCATTGAGTCCACCCTACCCATTTAATCTCGATTGAAGATATCGAGCAAGGCTTCCATAAACAGTGATCATGAATCGATAGAATTCTGGCCAGACTTTTATTTGTTCTTATGAAACCGAATAAAGCTTCCTAAAAAACTCCGCCTAAGTGTTTAGGAGATCTGGAATGCTTTCTACTCGATATGAATGTTAACCTCCGAAGGGATTGAACAAGTGGCGTACTTTTACCATAACAACATCGTCAGCTTGCGACCCCAATAAACTACTTAAATCACTCCCTATATTGAGATTTCCGATGTTTGAGAAATCCTCTCTTCCCTGAGACCATACTGCAAAGATGGAAGAACCCGGTCGATACTCCCATCGTAGCACCATGTTAGATCGATATTGCTGAAAATTAAAATCCGGATTGTATATGAACTGTTCCGTCCCACCGATCGAGGTCAAGTATCCATCACTTAGCGTCGTAACTTCCAGCCCGCGAAACCGTTGCGAATAGCTCCGTGCCGATGGATCTGCAACCTGCTTAAACTCATCGTAACGACCTGCTGAAATAAATGGTTGCAGGTAGACCTGCAGCGATAATTCCGAAGTAAAGGCGTAATCAAGTCGACCAGTTAAACCAAAAGTAGCCTGATTCATCCGTCCAAATATATAGTGACCCTCGTCCTCCATAAACCGAGTGACCCATTGTCGATCATTTCTTCTTCGACTATAAAAACTACCTAGCTCCAACTGCAGACGGCCGTTAGGTCGCCACGTCAGCGACGGGTTGATGTTAAAAGAGTGTGATTCGCTTTCTTTAGCCCGATTGACATTAACATTGGTGCTAAACACGAGAGGGTTTCTATTATCTGTCTTGAATCCACCCCAGAAATTCATTTGATCCTCGTATCGAATGGATGGACCGCCACGGAGCATCATTGAGTTATATGACCCCGAATCGAAACCTACTCCTGTCCAGATATTCCAATAATTATGCAGCTCAAAATTGGCATTAATATTTCCTCCGAGACCACGTACTTGCCCTCCCCCATCAATAAGACGCCAGACGGCTCCATCAGCATTCCATCGAAGAAAGGCATCTGTTGGCTGAAACTGATTGAACCCTGCATAGACAGATGTTTCTGCACCATCCGTGTTGTGCATGAATCCCATATCATTGACTTCAAAACCAACCGAGCGAGCTTCGTAACCCACCCCATAAGTCCATTTCCCACCGCGTACTTTTCCTAAATTAAACTCCACTTCGGTTCCTGATAGTGAAGTACGGTCAGGATCGTAGCCTAATCGGTGTCGAGCGTCCGGTCGGTGCATATACCTACCAGGCGCTCTCTGAGTTTCCCGAATGGTATCGCTCGACCCAGAAACGCGAGAAGCAGTTATCCGTCCTTTCACTTCGAATTCATCCGCCCCAAAGTAATGCCGAAAGTCCATACCGCCGGCATAAGCGTCTCGATGAAGTAACAATAAATCCGCAGAATCTGCATCCCTCAAGACGGCTGTTCCTACCACTCCGAGGGCACTACGTCCCGATCGGTAGTCTTTCTGTATACGAGCAAATCCATATTGCGTCGCCGGCTCAATAACTTGCGATTGCTCATCACCAGAAGTGGTTACGGTTCGGGCTCTTTCTTCATCTGTCGCCGCATGAAGAAAGCCAATAGTCCAACCACCATTTGTTTTACCGGATATCTTGGCCGCAGACTGGATCGTCACATTTTCTGGATGATCGATGTAGCCGCCTGATGCATCGGCGTAACGTTGGGGAGCCCGACCTATTCGGCGTGTATAAAACAGGGCGTCTCGTTCCCATGTGCCGCCATAACCAAGGTCATAACGGAAGATGTTCGAACCCTCTAAAAAAAATGGACGTCGCTCTGAGTAGAACGTTTCTGAATCACTTAGATTAACCTCAGACGGGTCCGCTTCGACCTGCCCAAAATCCGGGTTAATAGTGAGGTCCAAGGTAAGATCGCTACTCAAGCCGTATTTAATATCTACACCCGACGCGTAATGAGTATCAAACGAACGATAGAAGGGGTTTGCTTGATCATTCGGGGCCATATCAGCCCGAGCTAACGTATAGGGTGTAAATTCAAATCGACGTTCTGGACGGACGCCATCAACCCCTCGTAGCTCTCCAAATTGCGACACAATTGCATTCTCGTTACTCCATGTGGGAGACCAGTAAGAAGATTCATTTTTTCTCGCAATAAAGCGAGAGAATTGAATACCCCAAATACCTTCGTTGACATTAAAACGCAGTTGGGAATAAGGAATACGAAACTCGGCGCTCCATCCTTGATCATCAGTCCTTGCAGCGACATCCCATACAGCATCCCAATCAGAATCCTCTTCGGTATCGTCGTATCGATACAAATCTCGTTTCACACCCACAGGATTCACCGCGAATTGAAATGCAGTACGCCCATCGTTCAAGGAATCAATCGAAACATAAACCCAATCCGATTGGGAATACTCATCACGCCGCGTGAGTTGTGCTATTACGCCATTGGGATCGGAGTCGTAGGCCCGAAAGCCTACATACAACGCACCCTCGCCAAACAGAACATAAACTTTCGTCGTTTCAGTGGGCATAGCCCCTTCAACCGGTCTCATCTGAACAAAATTAGTGGCTACGGCTGCATTTCGCCACGCACGATCATCGAGAATACCGTCGAGTTTTGGAGCATTGCCATCTATCCGGGCCGCTATTATCGAAGGGCCCTCTTCGGCCGGACTATTTACGGCAGCTGCCGATAAGACCTGACCACAAAACACACCAAAACATAGCAAAAGATTTGCAAAATACGCTATTTTCAAAATCAATCTCACCTATTGCACNCCAATTTATGGGTGCATNTCCCAACATAGACGCATCGTCGTTGGATTAACCAAACGCGCGATCTTACCAGGGTAATCGGAAAATTCGAGACATGCGGTCAAACAGCATATCAGTTCAAGAATTCCTGTGACATTTACTCTTAACGTAAGCCTATGTTTCATGCGAAGCTTTTCATTCCAATCCTAATCTAGTTGTAAGGCCATGCACTTCCTTCTCATTTTTGTGACTACGCTCAGCGCGATCGGCGTACACCTTTGGAACACGCGATCCGATCCACTTACAAAGGCTCGTTTTGTTAAAGTTTGTTTGCTGTATCTATTGTGTGTGCAATGGGGTTTCGGAGCCGCCTACCTCGCAATTCCACACATTGTATTTTCCGATCAAGTAGCGGAATTAATCGGTTGGGCACCCGGCAGTCCTTTTCAAGTAGAGCTAGGTTTTGTATCGCTTGGTCTGGCGATCGTTGGCATCCTTTGTATATGGATCCGTGGATGGTTTTGGCTTGCACCCGTGATAATACAGACGGTGTTTTTGCTTGGTGCTGCCTATGTCCACATAGAAGACATCATACTGAACGACAATTTTTCACCAGGTAACGCGGGCTGGATTTTGTTCAATGACACCGCTGTACCGATAATCGGATGCTTGTTGTTCTATGCTCACTATCGAATGGGCGGGTTGAATGAGAAGACTCCTACGTAGAATCAATAGTCAATGAGCCTTCCCAAATCGAACCATGACACGGACATGGGACTACACACGATATTTGCTAATAATCTGAAGGAATAAATATGCGGGCCGCAGTCGTCAGAGAACACGGAGACATCGACAACATTCTGATCGAAACCGATTTCCCGGAACCTGACTTGGAACCAGGGTGGGTTCGAATCGCAGTGAAAGCCACTTCCTTAAATTATCACGACATCTTCAGTCGAAGAGGGATGCCAGGCATATCTTTACCCTTACCATTAGTCATCGGCTCGGATATTTCCGGTGAGGTCGTAGAGACTGCTCCGAACGTCACGGGAACGAAGACCGGCGACCGAGTGCTCATAGATCCATTGCATATGCAACGCGGCATGATCGGAGAGCGATGGAACGGTGGTCGAGCTGAATATTGTGTCGCCGATGCTAGTCAATTGGTTCCGATACCGGACGGTGTAGACTTCGATACCGCCTCATGCATTCCTTTGGCCTATGCAACCGCTCATCGCATGATGATTACACGAGGCAATCTTAAAAAGAACGATATTGTTTTAGTCATGGGGGCGAGCGGTGGTGTCGGCACTGCCTGCGTTTTACTGGCGAAAAAGATGGGAGCCACCGTCATTAGTTGTGCTTCCAACCAACAGAAACTCGAACGTCTGAGCGAACTAGGATCCGACCACGGAATTAACTATGTGGAAGAGGATATGCGTAAAGCAGCATGGGCAATCGCCGGAAAACCACGTATCACTGGAGAAGATGGTGTTGACCTACTCGTTAACTGCACCGGTGGAGGCACTTGGATTGACTCTACTCGGTGCTTGCGTAAGGGGGGTCGACTAGTTACTTGTGGAGCTACAGCCGGCTACGAAGATCAAATAGATATCCGGTATGTGTGGACTTACGAACACTCCTTACTTGGTTCAAACGGATGGGAAAGAAGTGATATTGTCGCGATGCTCAATTACGCAGCTGACCAGTCCCTATTACCTGTTATTGATAAAGTCTTACCCTTAGAAGAGGTTCAGTCTGCAGAACGTTTAATGGAAAACAGAGAAATATTTGGCAAAATAGTATTAAGACCATGATGAAGAAAAATCTCGAGAATCTTGGCGATACACTGCGTGGCGATAAAGACAACATCGCCTTAATTGATTTGGGAAATGGATCCAGCACTTCCTATACATACGCGGAACTTGACGCGTGTATTTCCGCATCGGCTCAATCGATGAACATCAAAGAAGGCACCCGCGTAGGGATGCTCGGCGAGAATTCTTCGGCTTTTTTTGTAACCTTTTCAGCGATACTGCAATCTGGTGGGGTTGCTGTTCCAATGAATAGTAAATTTCCCAACGAGACTATCGCTTACATTATAAAGGATGCCGAGATCGAATCAGTTTATGTCGATCCGGGTCTATCAGGAAAATTGCCTGACGTCCCAACACGACACGAGTTAAAACTTTCAAATCGCAGAATCCAAAAAGAATACGACATCGTTACTCCCACTCATGGCCAAGATAGTATGGTCCTCTATACCTCAGGATCTACGGGAACTCCTAAGGGCGTGTTGCTATCTCACGACAGCCAGTGGGCGATGATCAACACCCTAAAAGATGTAATGGCTGGCGCTACCGGAATTGTAGCCGCCCCTCTCTACCACATGAATGGATTACTATTTCTTTGTACGCTATTGGCGGGCGGAGGGACTGTTGTCCTTATGCCTCGCTTCGACGCCCGTCTTTATCTACAAGCAATCCACGACCACCGAGTGAATGTACTCACCGGCGTACCCACAATGTTATCCCTCCTACTCAAAGAAGAAGCACTACTCAATGAACTTGACCTATCGTGTGTCGCAGCCATCTCAGTAGGATCAGCCCCCCTTTCAGAGACTTTAATTGAACAGGTCCATAACATTTTTCCTAACGCTACAATCACGAATGGCTACGGGACCACCGAAGCCGGAGCAGGTATGTTTGGCCGACACCCGGAAGGGATTCCGGTCCCTAGTCTTTCGCTCGGTTACGCGCAATCTCATGTAGAGGTGCGACTAGTTAGCGGAACTGATAGCTCCGAAGGAGTCCTGGAAGTACGTACTCCGTCTGCGATGAGCAAATATCTAAACTTACCCGACAAAACTGCTGAGAAAATGAATCCCGAAGGTTGGATCAACACCGGTGATATCTTACGGCGTGACAATAACGGTTTTTACTACTTTGTCGGTCGTGATGACGATATGTTCAATTGCGGAGGTGAAAATATTTATCCAGGTGCCATCGAACGCATATTGGAAACGGACGGTCGAATTGCAGAGTGCTGCGTCGTACCCGTGCCCGACGAAATAAAAGGACAAAAGCCCGTCGCTTTTGTAGTGATCGCAGTAGGACATACCCTGACAGAAGACATCGTCAAAGAAATAGCTCTTACGAATGCTCCAGCCTACATGCATCCACGAGCGGTGTACTTTATAGAAGTAATGCCACTTGCCGGGACCAACAAGATAGATCGAAAACGATTAGTCTCCCTGGCTACCGAACGTACCGCGACCGACAGCCACTAAACGAGTATCATCGTCAAATACGTCAACATCAACCACGCCAACCAAACGTCCGACTCGTCTCACTTTTGCTATCGCGGTCAAGCTTGTGTTCACTGCAGGACGCAGATAATCCGTTCGGAAATTGACGGTAGGTACTCCATGGCCCTGTAGCATAATCAATGCAAAACATCCGGCAGTATCAATGAGTGCAGCGATCGGGCCTCCATGAAATTGGCCCGTACCTGCCTGGCGCTCAAATTCCGGCTTCAACGGCATCACAATTGTTAGAGTTTCTTCGCCTGCATCCGCTGCTGTAATTCGCATCCCCGCACTCTTACTGTATGGCGATCCTTCTAGATATTCCTGCAGTTCTTCTCCACTAAGAATCGGCACGTTTTCTCCTTAAATCTTGATCATTAGTTGACTGGATTCTTTGCTGCTAGTTAGAACGACCTCACCTTTTTCTGACTCAACTACCACAGCAATCTGTGGATCGCCAGACTTTATCGTAATATCCAAATCAATCGCTCGCATAAGAGCCTGCAGCTTCGCACCTTCAGGAGTGGTTACCTCTATAGTTTGGAACTGGCCTCCGACGGGATTGGTATCTTTCGGATTAGCACACTCCAACCAATCAATAAAAAAGGGAAATCGCATACCGTGCTCTGAATCTTTTGGAAACAATAACTCCCAGACCAACATATCTCCTTCAGCGGTTTGTCTCTGCGTTCGAATCGGGCCAGTAGTCGGGACACCCAAATCCAACAAAGTAGTTGAAAGACTCAAGAGATCTCCTTCCAGCGCCCAGGTAACCATCCCACCCGAGGGCAAATTCGCAAACTGCTCCCCAAGCGTCCCAGACAGTTTCTGACCGGGATCTGGCGCTATGATCTCCAGATAGGTATTTCCTAATGACATCAACGCGTTGCGTGTACCCAAGCCGACATGCTCACCCCCGTATGCTGGCTTAATTCCAAACACATCACTTGCCCACTCAACTCCTTGGTCAAGATCAGGGACGCCATACATGAAATGGTCGATTCGTATGGACATTGATAATCTCCTTTTGACAGAAACAATAGCATTACTTATTTGAGAGACTACCTAACCTTCTAATTGCAGGTAATTGTTATTTTCAGATTTCGAATTACCCGACAACTCCGTTTAGTTTGGCCACCACCCCCTCAACACCCTCTCCCTTTAAAATCTCTTTAGCTGAATTTCGAGCGAACTCGTCACAATGTTCTGGGGCGGCGCTGTGTCCAGCCCACATCAACATGGAAACATCATTGACGCTGTCTCCAATAGCCAAAACTTCCGTTCGACGAATACCCAAATCTTGGGCCAGCTTTTCCAGAGCCTTACCTTTGCTCGCCCCTACCGCGTGAACTGCTGTGACTGACGGAAAATTTAAGACATGGAGTTGTTCCGGATAACGTGTCGAAATTTCTGCATGTATGGCCGAAGCTCGCTCTTTATTGCTAATGATATCGATACCAGTGGGTACAACCCCCGATCGATGCGGCTCCCTGTGAATTTCCATAGATATTCCAGATGCTTTTGCGAAAAAGTCTGCCTCATCACAAGCTCGAGTAACCAAATATCTTTCCGAATCAAACCACGCAACCGGCCAACCGTCCCGCATGGCATAGTCCACAAGTTCTACTGCAATTTTCTTATCGATCGAAAAGCCGTACCGTAGACTACCATTGCGGTTGTGCAGGGAAGCGCCCTGTTGACATATCAGCGGTTGGTCAATATTAAGATGCTTTGCCACGGATACGGTCCCTGGATACATGCGGCCCGAAGCAAGAACAACGATAATTCCTCGCTCTTGCATACGTTGAATGGCCGCAGTCATCTTGTCACCTGGCATGTCGCGAGGATCCACGCCCGGTTCGAGCAAGGTGCCATCGATATCCAGGGCGACCAGCCGAATGGCGTCAAGACTCATCTAGACATCCTCAACTTCAAACAAATAAGAGTGAGGCTGGATTAGGTGGGTTCCGCCAAGAACACGGGTATTTTTCGAGTCGTTTTCGCTTGATAATCATCATATGGAGGGTACGCTGCCGCACTGGCTCGCCATAACCGTTGGCGTTCGTCTTCATCCACTATTTCACGAACACGCATAGCAAAGACTTCAGTTCTGTCCCGAATTTCAACTAGTGGGTTTGTCCGCAAATTGTAAACCCAAGCCGGATTCTTCGGCTGCCCTCCCATCGAGCCGACCAAAACGTAGCTTTCATCCACTTTAACTCGCATAAGGGGAATCTTGCGTATGCCTCCGGTGCGGTTACCGGTGTGAGTAACAATAACGCACGGCATCCCCGTATCTAATAAATCAACCCCTTCAGTACCGCCACTTCCCTCGTATAATTCTACCTGTTCACGTACCCAATCCAGGCTCGGTGGAATGTAATCAGCCATTCGTATCTTCCTATGTGTCCGCTTCCACCCTTTCCCGAATAAAATTCATGTCTGCAGAAAAAGTGTGTTCAAAACACCGTAACCTACCCGCTTCTATACAAACAACGCAATATTCAATTGAAAACGTATAGTGCCAACAGTTGAAATACGGCTTGGTGTTTTTTTGATAGTTTCATCCATTCAGGGACAGATCCTCACATAGCGGCTAATTGATAGGCAAAACAGACGAAGAGCATGTACAGAAATTACTTCATAAGAGGAATCGCGGTTGCGCTCGCACTAAACGCCCTATCGAACGAATATCAACACGGTCTTTCGTATATCTACCCCCTGGCCTACCCGCCCGACTTCAAGAATTTTAGTTATGTCAATCCTGACGCACCCAAAGGGGGCACTATTAGGGTGGCTGCCTACGGTAGTTACGATAGTTTTAGTGACATATTGGATAAGGGTCAGGCCGCTGAGGGAATTTCTTTTACCGGTCACGCCAATCTAATTTACGACCGATTACTTGAACCAGCCTTAGACGAGCCAACCAGTCAATACGGAAGACTCGCATCTGGTGTGGCTGTGGCGGATGACCATTCATGGGTTGCTTTCAAGCTAAGGGAAAACGCCTTTTGGCACGATGGGAAACCAATAACGGCCACCGATCTAATATTCACCTTCAACACCATAAAAAAACACGGTTCCGCCGTGCTGAAAACCTCACTACAAAACGTAGAACGAATTGAATCGTTAAACGGAAATACCGTCGTTTACCACATGCGCCCCGAATCAGAACTCGACCCCTCGATACCGCTCCTGCTGGGTCGCATGGCGGTATTTCCCGCACACTACTGGAAAACTCGCGACATTAGCAAAACTCAAACNCAGCCACCTTTAGGAAGCGGGCCTTTTCGTATANCGNATTACAAATTAGGGCGATCTGTTACTTTTGCGCGGGTCCCAAATTACTGGGGTAAAAGTCTTCCCGTAAACCGTGGCCGCTACAATTTTGANGAAGTGAAATTTGACTACTTTCGTGATGACTTCGTCCGAAAAGAAGCGCATGTAGCCGGAGTAGTAGACGTCGCACATGAAGGTGTCGCCAAAAATTGGGTCACCGAGTACAACAAACTACCCGCGTATCAAAACGGATTGTTACGAAAACAGCTCCTTCCCATCTCCAGCCCTAGCGGCTTATGGTGGTCATTGTTATGGAATCTGCGATTAGAGAGATTCCAAGATCCGAGAGTCCGCGAAGCCCTTACACTACTTTACGACTTTGAATACATAAATCGTACGCTTAATTATGGTTTCTATAATCACGGGACCAGCGTTTTTCAAAATTCAGAAATGGCACACCACGGCTATCCAACGGAGGCCGAACGGTTGCTTCTAGAACCGAATAAAAACAATATTCCTGCGCGTGTTTTCGGCTCGAGTTACCAACCTCCCACCAGCACAGGCTTCGGATGGAACCGTGACAATATGAAGAAAGCCCTNGAGCTGTTTTCCGAAGCTGGATGGGAAGTTCAAGACGGCAAAATGCTCCATCGAAAAACAAAGGAACACTTCCGAATTGCCTTTGTTGTTGTCTCAAAAGGACTGGTCAGAACGCTTCTACCCTACCAAAACACNTTACATCGTGTCGGCATTAAGACCAGCATAGTTGCTCCGGAAGTCGCCAATTGGCTGCATAGAATGCGCACTGGTAAATTTGATGCGGCACANCGCGTCTATACTCCTACGCACACGCCTGGGTTAGCACTCAGAAGCTACTTCGGCAGCGATAGCGCAAAACAAGCCTACGGGGGTAATTGGAGCGGCATAGTCGACCCCGTCGTCGACGAATTGATCGAAACNATTATCAGCGCTCAGGACCAACGCTCTTTTCTCGCGGCGACTCGAGCTCTTGATCGCGTCTTGTTATGGAATTTCTACTTTATCCCCCGATCCTCNCCTCCCGGCTATCGGCTTGTGTATTGGGACCGATTTGGAAAGGTCGAAACCGTNCCATTGTTACGACAAGCTTTCATCGATACATGGTGGTTCGACCAGCAACGTGCACTTCAGGTTGATAGATTTCTAGGCGATGCTGTTAATTGAACAAACAAAAGGGCAAAGGCTTACGAATGTTTCACACCACCCCTTCCGACTCCAGAGAACTTATTTCTTCTGCTCCATATCCTAACCGCCCTAGCACCTCATCATTGTGCTCACCGAGCGACGGCGCTCGGCCAGCCTTGGCCGGAGTTTCAGAGAATTGCCACGGTGCACCATGAACTTTCNACTTTTTGTCAAAGTCCGGATAATCAACCTCAGTAATGTAACCGTTAGCCAAAACATCGGGATCTTTTGAGGACTCGAGCATTGTATTCACCGGCGCTGCGACAATGTCTGCATTACGCAGAGNCTCTACCCATCGATCTCTCTTATCTAATGCAAATAGNGCGTCTAGCTTAGCGAAAAATCGNGCNCGCTCCTCNTCNGATNCGTGAATAANTCCAAGGTCATCAAGTCCTTCCGATTTCAATTCCTCGTAAAATCCCACAGCCCGCATAGCCACTTCCCATTGCCGTCCGCCGAGTTGAAAAACGAACGGTNGACCNTCGGAGTCCTCAAAGGTCGCACTAATGCCGGCTTGTCGTCGTGAGCCNGNAATTCNGGCGCGCCCGGTGATGGGAGGCTCGTCTCGCCACATGACATTGGTTAATGTCCATCCCATTAATCGGATCTGCCCACCGAGCAGAGACGTATCGATGCGCTGACCNATGCCTGTGCTCTTGGCACAATAAAGACCCGTGACTATNGCACCAAACGTAACCATAGCGCAGGTCTCATCCGCTACCGAAGCAATTCCAGTGGTTGCTCGATTACCCGTACCCGCGAACACTTCCGTAATTCCACCGATTCCCTGCGCCATGGCGTCAGTAGCCGGCAAACNCGCATGCGGTCCTTTAGGACCGTAGCCCGATACCGATACGTACACGAGNTTTGGATTGTGCTTCTTGAGTTCCTCATACCCAAATCCATTCTTTTCTGCAGCACCCGGACGAAAATTCTGTCCAAATACATCTGCCGTAGAAACCAATTGGTGCAAAATTTCTCGACCTTTAGAAGATTTCAAATTAAGGGTGACGCTTTTCACCCCACGATTATTCGTTTCGAAATAAGAACTTGGCCATTCCGATGTTTCCGCGGTGCGACGAGAGCCATCCCCTGTCCCCGGCACTTCCACTTTGATGACCTCGGCTCCGAGNTCGGCCATCAACGAATACGGTACGGTACCTGCTTGGGCGATAGAACAAGCAACTACTTTTACACCGTCAAGTGGTCCTGGCATATCAAACTCCNCTAAGTCCTTTATTCTTCAACGCTATCGATTGTAGGCATGCGATACCGATCTTCGGGATCCAACCAACCATTGAATTCTGGTTTGCGCTTCTCAGCGAAAGCACGTCGCGACTCCATGAGATCTTTCTTATCGCCATGATCATTCAAGGCTCCCGCCAGATTAACCAACTGCGAAGATACCTTTGGTCTCATCTGTCGCATCATATAAACGGTGTTTACCCGTGAAGCTGGAGGCAGTCCTAACAAATGATCCGACATCTCTATAGCGGTTGAAATTAATTCGTCAGGGTTAGCCAGCCTATTTAAGAAGCCAACTTCATGAAGTCGATCGGAAGTAAACCTGTATCCCAACGCCATCTCAGTCGCAACGGGATGCGGAAGATTCGCCAAGAACCCATGACCATACCCACCCANAAGCCATCGCTTTGCTTCCGACATTTCGAAAACCGCCCCTGGCACAGCAATACGCAAATCAGAACGCTCAACCAACATAAAACCTCCTCCCATCGCGTAGCCGTTCACAGCGGCGATGACCGGTTTATCCAAAGTACCGCTCATGTAGGGATCTTCAGGGGCTTTTCCCGTAAATCCCGGCCCTCCGGCATCAAGCGATTCTTTCATGTCCTCGCCTGCGCAGAACGCCCTCCCCGATCCCGTTAGAATCCCNACTTCCAGGTCCTTATCATCACGAAGTTCACAAAATGCTTCCGCCATCTGAGTGCGAAGTTCAAGACCCAGNGCATTCATTCGCTCGGGTCGATTCAGCTGTATGAGAAAAGTCGCTCCGAATCGTTCTGTTTTAACCAAAGACATTTTCAATCCTTACATGTGCAACACGATTAACATCTGAAAACAATTCCCACCGCAGAAAACCGCTCTCAGACGGCAGTTCTTCGCGATGAGTAATTGCTCATAGGATCAAACCAGGTCAATTTATACAACAAAAGGAACACTTAATTTCACAGAACCATTCAACGCTGCATACGACCTCGGTTACCATCAGAGCTCGATAGGGGAACAGGAAGATTGATGAAGCTCTTGGTAGCGAACCGGGGAGAGATCGCGATTCGAATAATCCGAGCCGCGGCGGAATTAAACATCCCAACAGTATCAGTGTATCCAGAGGACGATGCGAGTTCTTTGCATACCGCTAAAGCCGATGAGACGGCATTAATTGAAGGAGTGGGCACTGCCGCGTACCTGAATATCGAACAAATCATATCAGCGGCTCAGGCGGCCGGTTGCGATGCTGTCCATCCTGGCTATGGGTTCCTGGCAGAAAATGCTGAATTCGCGAAACGATGTGAGGATGCCCACTTAACCTGGGTAGGGCCACATGTCGAAATGCTCGAACTATTCGGCGATAAGGCTCGCGCGCGCGAAGCCGCCTCCAAATCAAACGTTCCCATTATTCGNGGACTAGACCATGCNGTCGCACTAGATGAGGCGACAACCTTTTTCCAAGAGCTGGGTGAAGGTAGCAGCATGATGATCAAAGCGATTGGNGGTGGCGGTGGAAGAGGCTCTCGTGTGGTTACATCGCTATCTGATCTCGAAACGACCTACGAACGTTGCCGAACGGAAGCATTAGCCGCTTTCGGAAATGGCGATGTTTACGTAGAGGAGTTCATTCAACGAGCGAGACACATCGAAATACAAATCATGGCGGATCGTCACGGCAATGTCGCTCATCTGGGTGAACGGGAGTGCAGCGTCCAAAGGAATTTTCAGAAAATCATCGAAGTCGCTCCCGCACCGATGCTCGAGAGTGGGTTACGCAACCATATGATCGAAGCAGCAGTGATGCTTGCCACCGACGTTGGATATACGAGCGCCGGCACGTTCGAATTCCTCGTTGATATATCCGGCAAATCAAATAGCCAACCATTTGCCTTCATCGAAGCCAACGCAAGATTGCAAGTAGAGCACACTGTGACAGAAGAGGTAACGGGGATCGATATCGTAAAGTCACAATTAAAAATTGCGGAAGGCGCGACACTTTCCGAGATTGGACTCGGTGATCCTANTGTNNCAGAAGCTAATGGATTCGCTATTCAGGCCCGGGTCTGCATGGAATCGGCTAACGAGGACGGAACATTTCATCCGACCAGCGGAACATTGACCGCATATGAAGCCCCAAGCGGTCCAGGAATACGAACTGATGGATTTGGGTATAGTGGGTATGAAACAAGTTTACTGTTTGATTCATTGTTAGCGAAAGTCATCGGTCATTCTCGGACAAGCGATTATGGCGACGCGATCACTCGTATCTCTCGAGCTTTAAGTGAATTTCGAATTGAGGGTGTCGATACGAACATATCGTTTCTCCAAGCAATCTTAAATCAAGANGCCTTTGCCAATAGTACGATACACACGAGATTTATCGACGAAGAGATCTCCCAATTACTCGGCATTTCACAAACGACGAATCCTCAATTCATCAAACCCGTATCAGCCAACGACGAAGGGTTTGCGGGAGCCCAGGTCTCTGACGCAGCTGATCCGCTTGCACTCTTTAGCCATGATGCGAATGTGAAATCTCAAGAGACAGTTGANGAAGAAAACTCCGANGCCAATCCCCACATTATAGAAGCGATCGCGCAGGGACAGGTTCTTACAATCNGAGTTGATCNTGGCGAAGAGGTTACGGTCGGGCAACCACTACTAACTATCGAGTCACTAGAGCTACACCATGTCATGCGATCCACAACAGCCGGTATCGTTCATGCCATACCGGTCGCCGCTGGAGAGACCGTCNATATTGGAACGCCGTTAATCGTCATTGAACCCCGGNATCATATTAGATCCACCGTAAGAGCGGAGCAAAGTACACCGTCCAAGGAACGTAATGACTTGCTTGAATTAACTCATAGGCGCTCTTTTCTATCCGATAATTTTCGATCAGAAAAGATNGCTAAGAGACATNCAAAAAGCCAACGTTCACCGCGAGAAAACTTTGAGCATCTCCTCGACGGAACATTTCGGGAATACGGCCCCCTAGTCACCGCTGCCAGNTGGCAAAAACAGCAATGGTTACGCGAGACAACACAAGCAGATGGTCTAATGATGGGCATCGGACAAGTTAATGGAGATCTTTTTAACGAAGATGATTCTCGCGCAATAGCCGTACACTACGACTACATGGTCGTTGCCGGAACCCAAGGGGGTCGCGGACACTATAAACAAGACCGAATTTACGTGTTAGCGAAACGTTTTCAGTTACCAGTTATTCTTTTTGCCGAGGGCGGTGGAGGAAGACCNGGAGTCAGCGGAGGAGAACCTGAAACTTCACGTGATTTNGCAGAAATAACAGGGTTGCGGGATGCTGCGGGTACAAACACAAAACTAGCCTCGTCCGTCGAGATCGCTGGTCGAGGTGGCGGTGGCGTACCCATTGATAGTTACACTTTCACCATGCTTCCCGAGCTATCCGGTTTGGTGCCCTTAGTGGGAGTCAACTCGGGACGNTGCTTTGCCGGAAATACCGTATTGTTAGCTTGCTGTGATGTGATAATAGCTGCAGAGAACTCGACCATCGGACTAGGAGGCCCGGCGATGATTGAGGGAGGTGGCTTGGGGATATATACCCCCGAAGAGGTCGGCCCAATGTCCTTTCAGGTACCTAACGGTGTGGTTGATATACTTGTAAAAGATGATTATGAAGCCGTCGAAACAGCTAAAAAGTACATTTCCTATTTTCAAGGGGCAGTGTCACACTGGGAAACCCCCGAACAGAAAAATCTGAGAGACATCGTTCCTGAAGACAGACATGTTATGTATGACATGTATGAAGTCATTAATACGATCGCAGATATCGATTCTATTTTAGAAATTCGAAAGCAATTCGGCATCGGTATCATTACCGCATTTATACGAGTGGAAGGAAAACCGCTCGGATTAATTGCAAACAATCCTGAACATCTATCCGGAGCAATCGATAGTGATGCTTCTGATAAAGCTGCTAGATTCCTTCAGTTATGCGATACGTTCGACGTACCAGTACTTTCGCTGATGGACTGTCCAGGCATTGCCATCGGGCCAGAGCAGGAGAGGCANTCACTTCTGCGCAAATGCGGACGNCTCTTTGTCACAGGGGCAAATATGACCACACCCATACTTGGGGTAGTGGTGCGCAAGGCATACGGACTTGGCGTGCAAGCGATGTGTGGTGGTAGCTCAATGGTTCCCTTTTTTACAGTCGCATGGCCAACCGCCGAGTTTGCTCCCGCTACGATAGACGCCAGCGTAAGACTTACCTTTCAAGATGAGCTCGACTCAATCGAAGATCTAGAGGAACGACAACGCGTCTACGATCGGCTTGTTCAGGAACTCATAGACCAAGCACGCGCTGTTAATTCCGGGGGAACAAATTATGGCATTGACGATGTTATCGATCCCATTGAAACCCGAGACTGGATAGCACAAGCACTTCGAAGTGTTCCTGCAAAACCGAAACGAACCAAGAAGAAAAGACCCAATGTCGATACTTGGTAAACCAAGCGTACTTAGGAAAGAACCATGAAACTACTTGTTGCAAACCGGGGCGAAATTGCCATTCGAATCATGCGTGCTGCTGCCGAGCTCAACATCCGAACGGTTGGTATCTATTCACAGGACGACGCAGTATCTCTACACACAGCAAAAGCCGACGAGACATTTAAGTTGTCNGGNATGGGATCACACGTCTACCGTAANATTGATCAAATCATTCAAGCCGCGCAGAACACANAATGCGACGCCATACATCCTGGCTATGGCTTTTTATCTGAAAGCTCTGAATTCGCTCGCAGNTGCTCTCAAGCGGGAATTTTGTTTATAGGCTCCAAACCGGAACAAATTCAGCTTTTTAGTGATAAAACGAAGATGCGGGAGGTCGCTATTNAAGCAGGAGTTCCGGTTNTACCTGGGATAGAGCACGCAATTACCATCNACGANGNCATCGAATTTTTAGCGCAACTTGACTCCGGTAGCTCTGCCATCATTAAAGCTATNTTCGGAAGCAAGGGAAGAGCTATTCAGATAGTTAGTGATCCGCAAGGAATGACCGATCTATTCGCTCGTTGCAAAAACGAAGCTTTAGGACTCTTTGGCAATGACGACCTTTACATCGAACAATTCCTTCCAGCAGCACGGCACATTGAGGTGCTAATTCTTGGGGATTCTGCCGGCAATCTTATTCATCTGGGAGAGCGAGATTGTAGCATTCAGCATCACTTTCAAAAATTAGTCGAAATAGCACCTGCTCCTAATCTGGACCCAAGTGTCCGAGAACAAATGATCAATACCGCTTTGATGCTAGCGGAGAAAACCAAATTCGAAGGAGTNGGTACCTTCGAATTTCTCGTTCCTCTAACAGAGGAAAGCAAACTCTCACCCTTTTATTTCTCAGAAGTCGACGCGCACCTCCCCTGCGGACATAGCGTCACCGAAGAAGTCTACAGCGTNGATATTGTAAAAGTTCAGTTGGGTTTAGCAGCAGGACATACTCTAAAGGAGCTGGAACTGGACAATTCGAATCCNCCNAAGCCGCTCGGTTTCGCTATTCAAACACACGTAGCNCTAGAATCGATCAGACTAGATGACTCCATACATCCAACACACGGAACAATCACTGCATACGAAACTCCAACAGGGCCNGGAATTCGAACCGACGGCTTCGGGTATGTTGGGTACACAAACAGTCTGTTATTTGAACCCTTACTAGCAAAAGTAATCGGACATTCAAAATCGACTGACTTTTTCGACGCGATCGTGCGGACTAAACGNGCCCTCGATGAGTTCCGGCTCGAGGGCATAGAGCACAACCTTTCATTCTTGCGAGCAATACTCGAGCATGAGACGTTCGGTATGGGATTGACGCACACTCAGTGGGTCGAAGAAGACCTCAAGGATTTGGCTTTTACCAGCCGCAATGTTAAACCGCAGTTTGTCACTCCCGCAGGAGGAATATCNACACTTGGCAATGACGACTTCGGAGCCGAAGAACATCCTATCGGGCCAGACGGATCCGTAGGATTAGGCTCACCGATTCAAGGAACGATAGTCGAAATCGGAGTCGCTGTTGGCGACGATGTCCAACTAGGACAAGCCGTAGCGGTGGTCGAAGCGATGAAGTTACAGCATGACATAAAAGCAGAACGTAGCGGCAAAGTTGTTGATGTCTCTATGGCTGTCGGTGATGTGGTACGAGAAGGNTACCCCATTGTATTNGTAGAGGAGTCCGACAGCACCGAAGACTTGTTACTCACTAATGAAGAAGAAGACTTGGATGCCACGCGTACAGACATGCAGGAATTTCATCAAGAAGTCGCTAGAAATCTTGACCCAGATCACACTGAAGCCGTTCATGCTCACCATTCCCGAGGCGCACGATCGGCTCGCGAAAATATATTTGATCTGGTCGACGAAGATTCATTTCGAGAATTTGGTCCGGCAGCTTCGGGTTCGGCATCTGGTGGAACCATTATTGGTATCGCAAGTGTCAATGCTCAACATTTTGGAGATGAAGATTCCCGCGTTGCGGTAATACACAACAACCATGAGATAACCACCACAACCAATGGTGCGGGCCATTATCGCCAGGAACCGATCCACGAACTTGTGCACGATTTTCACATTCCGTTGGTTATTTTCTCGGAAGGAGAAGGCCGTCCATACATAGGTTCCCGTGGCTTTCAGCCGGGAGTGGGAGGATTCGACGGACAACTATTCAGTGAGTTTGCAAAACTCTCAGGCCTCGTACCCCTTGTAGGGATCAGTACAGGACCGAGTTTTGGTCCCAATGCAACTCTTCTTGCCTGCTGCGACGTTATTATCGCGACTCAAAACGCTTCCATCGGTATGGGCGGAGGACCAAAGCTCGTCGAAGCAGCGGGTATGGGTACACATACTGCCGAAGATCTCGGCTCGATGAGCTTTCAGGCTGAAAATGGCAATGTGGATATAGTGGTGGAGAACGACGAAGCCGCGATATCAACGGCACAACAATATCTATCCTACTTCCAGGGACAACGAAAAGAATGGAAGGCCCCCGACCAGAGACGCATGAGACATATCATTCCAGAAAATCGTGTACGTACGTATGACATGCGAGAAATAATGAACACCTTAGCAGATGAAGGCTCGGTGTTAGAAATACGCCGAGAATTTGGTGTCGGCGTCATTACAGCCTTCATACGCGTGGAAGGTCGACCCATGGGACTGGTAGCAAACAATCCTGCTCATCTCGCGGGCGCAGTCGATAGTCCGGGGGCGGATAAAGGAGCTCGTTTCCTACAACTTTGCGATGCCTTTGATATTCCCGTAGTCGTACTAATGGATTGTCCCGGAATCATGGTTGGTCCCGATCACGAACGAACCGCCCTCGTGAGACATGCCGTACGCATGTTTAATGTCAGAGGAAATTGCACCACTGCCATGTTTGGAATCATGGTTCGAAAAGCATATGGCCTTGGTGTTCAGGCCATGTGCGGCGGAAGTGCGATGATTCCATTTTTCAGCGTAGCCTGGCCTACCGCGGAATTTGCAGGCATGAATATAGATGGTGCCGTCAAACTATCGGCGCGACGCGAGCTGATGGCTATAGAAGATCCAGAAGCGCGAAAAGCAGCTTATGATCAGCGTGTTTCAGACGGTTACGAGACGGCTCGAGCAATCAATTCTGGTGCTCGGTATGTTATCGATCCCGCCGAGACCCGAGACTGGATAACTCGCGGCCTAAAAAGCCTACCACCCAAATCCACACAAAAAGAAAAAAAGAGGCCTTATGTAGACACCTGGTAATTCGCACAACAAAGAATGATTTCATCCATCGTGGTTCACATTGTTATCGTTGCGATGAATCCACTCAAGTGCCTGAGGCAATAAGTAACTTCGCATGCNNGGATCACAGTGCCATGCATTNCGAACNAAGTTAAATTGGTAAACATATTCTTTCGCCGATAACACATGAGCCATACGCTGATTGGCCAGAACCCAATCGTGCATTCCGTCACGCATCACATTGGAGTTGTAAAGATCCCTGTCTGCCACTGCAAGCCACATACANANCGGNTTTTNNGGNGNNCCNGGAATAANAGAATTATGAAATTCCCAAGCCCCTCCTGGCATCTCCGGATCGTGAGGCCACTGTTGATTGACGTACGTGCCAGAAAAGCTGATAACTCGCCGATACAAATCAGTTCTAAACCAAGCCATGCTTAATGCGCAGGCCGCTCCAGAACTACAACCCATCGCTATCCGTTCATGGGGATTCTTGGTAAGTAGGACATCGCTTATCTCTTCCACTCGAGGTAGCACTTCTTCCTCAACGAACTGTGCATACAACCCACTCAATGTGTCATATTCCANACCACGCTGNCTNCCCTGAGCNTCCCCTCCTCCNTTGCCNATNGAGATACCNATNGTCGGNGGNATTTTNCCCGNATTGATNAANNCGTCGAGAGCCTCAAAAAGCAGNNGNTCCGGNCCATCCGNNCCGACCACNAANGGANNCACAGTTCNGGCCTGATACTGTTTNGGTANGTACACGGTAACNAATCGNGTCCAAGNNNTCTGGAAAGCTNGTCGTAACNNNCANAGANGCTGAATTNTTCGGATCNGGANTNCCGAATGTACCTTTCTTTCGAGCAATCCCTGGATAGATCTGACTGTCGTCCGACGACATCGANAACTCNCAG
Source organism: Gammaproteobacteria bacterium (assembly GCA_002708205.1). Classification (GTDB taxonomy): domain Bacteria; phylum Pseudomonadota; class Gammaproteobacteria; order Pseudomonadales; family Azotimanducaceae; genus UBA11889. Next base: position 6,940 of record PAMR01000017.1, on the reverse strand, counting down.
ATTCGTCCTTCTATCTTTGGCTGAGCAAGTCTGGATTTGTCCACTCTTGGACGTGTCGGTCCGACGATAAAATTCCCAACAGAATCGATTGGTGGAACAGTCCCATCTTGCAACATTGTCGCTTGAACATAACCCGGGGTTTGTGGATCTCGAATCGGTGGTTTCGTTAAACGCATATACAACTCATTTTATTAGATTTTACATTCANATTNACTTACAAATTATTGTAATNATTACTTTAAATCTATTTCTTCGNCACCTATATCTTCATAGAAAGATTCATCCACCACACACTATAATGCGTAGAAACATGACAGAGATACCGACGTGACCATCCCAAATGAATTCACCCCCGAGTCTATCGCCAAAGTATCAGGTAGCACCGCCTTTCTTCCATACCAAGAATTCTTGAGAAGCAGGCAGCCTGTTGATTCTATACTTGCCTCTAATCCATGGATGAAAAAACCCAATGGCTCCGACGACGTGATTTGGGGAACCAATCAATACTACGAAACTACTGTGGGACGAAAGCACCATTACTGGAAACAGTTCGACCTACCCACGCCAACGAAAGACATGAATCGTCTAAGGCACGATCTTTTCGAGTGGGGATACTGCTTGATAGAGGATGGCCTGTCTCNAGATCAATATACCAACACTCGGATCCGGCTCGTTGAGCAGGCCGAATCAGAAAGAAAGCTGGGAATCGACTATACGTCTGAATCATTTCAACTCATATGCAGTCTAATAAATAAAGGGGATCTCTTTCCGCAATTTTTGGAGCATCACCCCGATGCCGTCCAGGCAGGACCAATGATCGAACAGCTTCTAGACGAGACCTTAAGGAAGGGATGGTGTGTCTTTAGCTTTACCGCCAACATCTCCTATCCGGGNTGTCTTCCCATGCAACTCCATCAAGATCAAGGAGCGATTAATCCGTTTCAAACTCCGGAAGCGCCTATCGATGTCACCACCATGTACATTCTTGAAGATGTCGACGAACGCAACGGAACTCTATTAGTTCCGACTTCCCATCGACTTATCCCCGAAGTGGGAAGTGGTAAACCAGTCGGAGAACTGCCTCCCACGATCCATGTCGAAGCCCCAGCAGGCACTGTGCTCATGTTCGACGGTCGATTGTTGCATGGCACCAGCATAAATCGGGGCGATGACTGGCGTTACGTGATGGTGCAACCCAGCGTAAAACCCTGGATCCGTAGTCAGGAAAACTTTTTTCTTTCTACAAAACCCGAAGTGTTAGACAAGGCTAGTCCGAAACTTTTACAAAGACTCGGTTTTCAGGCCACCGGTGGCCTTGGACATTCTGAAGGGTTTGGCAATCGAGGATCCGGGCGTGCCGGCGATCCAGCCGGATGCCTCGCCCCAGTTCGTTCCATGCTGGCTACTAACACCTACACACATGTCGGAGAGCTTCGCCCTGATGAANTAAGCGACATCACATCAGATCAATTCACCATTCAGAAATTACAACGTAAATTCGAAGGTCGCTCGTCGTGAGATTTCGAAGACCAACTGTATTGGTCTCCGAAACCCAGCTAACGCTGCTTCCACTCCGGCGCCCGCTTTTCGGCAAACGCTCGAGCCCCTTCGATAGAATCCTCGGATGTCCAGACCGACTCTATCAATGAAGCCCCCATACGACGGGCATAATCCATTGGCATCTCCATTCCCCAACGTGCCAACTTTCGTGTAGCCCGGACCGCTACGGGTGCGTTAGAAGCGATAGTGGAAGCCATTTCCACAGCCGTCTCCAACAAATTATCTAGAGGAACCACTCGCGAGACAATGCCCATCCGATAAGCCTCTTCCGCTTCCACCCGCTCTCCTGACAACAACAACCACATGGCATTGCTCAAACCAATCAGTCTAGGCAAGTTAAACGAGCCTCCCGGAGGGCACAGGCCAACTTTTACTTCGGATAAGGCCATATGCGCGTTATCTGAACAAAGGCGAATATCACACGCGAGCGCCTTCTCTAGACCACCCCCATAGGCTGCTCCATTGATGGCGGCAATAGTCGGCTTCCCGTGATCTTGGAACATTTCTTGTTCGAATCGCCCGACTGCAGGTTTAGCTTTGTCTTGTGAANCTGAGCTATCTGTTTCTGCGGCTTCTTTCAAATCGCGACCTGCACAAAATGCCCGATCACCCGCTCCAGTATATATCCCAATCCAGGCATCGTCGTCCGATGCAAATTCCATTTCGGCNTCTCGAAGTTCAGCCATCAATTCANTGCCCATGGTATTCATTCGTTCGGGNCGGTTGAAAGTAATCACTGACACGTGATCATGTTTTTCGTACAAGACAAAAGGCATTCGTTTTCTCCAATAACTTCATTCACCAGTATCAAACGACCTAAAGTCGCGATGCAAGTGTACTTNATCACTAACCGAGCAAATGAAAGGATCAACTAGTAGCTGGAGGCTCACCGGAAGTAATGTTTTGCTGCTGACGATTCATCGTCGCGATCCCACGCCAAGCCACACCACACCACAAAGCAAACCCGGCTATAGCCCATTGGAAAGGCACAAAAGAGAACAGCATTATCCAACCCAAAACGAAAAATCCGATCCGGCGATTCATACGGCTTGGCCGAGCGGACCGTTTGTCCCCTTTTCTCGCGAGTGGGAATGCTTTGGGACGAAGAAACCATCCATGAGCCAGGAACAGCGACACATACCGAAGCCAACTGACGTCCTCANGNGCAAATTCAGGCGACTGGTCTAGCTGTGCATCTGTCGAACCTTCGGAATTTTTTTGAATCTNCGACCAAACATATTCTGGAGTGGGTCGTTGCCCAGCTCCGCTCATATTCCTGTGATTGGGCTGACACCTCCATCGATATAAAACCTGGTTTTTGTTCGAGATCGCTACCACAGCAGGTTGAAAATACCCCTTCAAATGACTCGCCCACGGTCGCGACCCTAGATGTCCGAAATCCGGATTAAAGAATACATTCACAAAGCCTCGCTGCTGACAGGCGTCACGTATCTCGTGATGAGGATCTCCGATGGCCTGAAACTCGATTCCCCAATTTTCCTCCGCCTCACTGGCCAAGCTCTGTGGTTCGCTGGTTATCGCGAATATTTCGCCGCCAGCAGCTCGTATCGCTTCCAATATTCCCGATTGCTTAAAGCTCCGTAACTCGGAGCGACATGGAGGTCACCATAAGCCACGATAATAGAGCAGAAGCACAAAGGAATAGTCATCTATCTGACGCTGCAGCCAATCTAGCCTGACACCGGCTGGTGGGTCGAGGTGTGCGGGGATTAAACTATCTTCCTGATCGGCTTCTGAAACGGCCCAATTTTCACCCACTTTCGTAAGAAGGACCTGCTCTCGAATACAGATTTCACCGTCACACAGAATTAGTCCCAACTCAATCGGTTCAGTCTTTTCGATCTCAAAAGCATCAAGGGGGTCAACGATTCCTGTGATATCAAAACCGTCTCCTCGTTTAGCTCGAATAAATTCGAGCGCCGCATCTACTGGAGTTGCAATATTGTAGGGAATCCTTTCTAGAATCGTTTGATTAGACATCAAAAACAACGAAGACCAAAACATGTCTCATTTAACTTAATCGCAACCTAGCCCACGTCTAAGCGCCTTGTCAAAATCCTCTCGATACCTCCGGCTGATCTCTGTCCCTTCAACTAACTGAAATCCGTGACATGCGCCCGCGTATACGACCAAATCACACGCAACACCAGCCGCCATCAGTCGATGCGCATAGTTGATGTTTTCATCCCGGAACAAGTCCAAAGTAGCCGTGAATATCCAAGCAGGAGGTAATCCTCCTAAGCGCTTGGCTCGCGCAGGGACTTGGGGAGCTTCTCGTGGTGCAGTCCCCAAGTAACTATCCCACCCAAACTGATTACTGTGTCTCGTCCACACAAATTCACCCACTAACGGATCCCCAGGGTGCTCAGTATCCCCTGTCCGATCATCCAACATTGGATAAGTCAACTGCTGCCAACATATGGAATATTCTCCCTCATCGCGCGCCCGAAGGGCCAGCGCCGCTGCCAATCCGCCGCCAGCACTTTCCCCACCAACCCCAATGCGCTTCGGATCAACTCGGAGTTCTAACGCATTACCGTGCATCCAAGCCAAAGCCGCATAACAATCATCAAGTGGTGCGGGAATGGGATGCTCAGGCGCGAGTCGATAATCAACCGATAAAATCGTAATCCCAAGATTTGCGCAGAGGTGTAAATTGTTGGCATCGGATCCTTCCGGAGATCCCAAGAGGTACCCCCCTCCATGGACATGCACATATCCTGGACTCAAAACATCACTTGTATTGTTAGGTTTGTATAAAAGGCACCGCACCAACCCACTTTCACTTGGCACAAAAATTTCTTCGCGGCCAATCCCCAATGCATTAGGATCTCCCAACTCTATTCGTTGGGCACCTATATTTTTTCGTAACTCTTTCAGCACATCATCGGTCAGCCTTGGAATACTCGGGTTATCCGCCATAGGTTTTAGTTCAGCATCGAGTAGATATTTCGTATTCATTTACGCACCCTGTAAAGTTCTTGTCCCATAAGTACTATCCAACGACCTCACCTAACAACGCTAATCGACAACCGTGACCACAGCTCACAAGGCGGTACTCAATGTAATTTCTGGATGGCTTCGCGGGGCGACTAACGCATTTCGTACTGAAAATTGGAGATCAATGTTTTCCAATGGCTCCGACGTCTTCACGGTGAAGTGAATCTCACCATGTGCAGGAACCACAATAAGGCTTCCATGCTCGAGAAAGGTGTATTGAGATAAATTTACTAACTCAAACGTTGCATCTGAACGATTGCCGATGACGACACGGGCCAGACTCGTACCATCTCGGTACCCCTCTGACTGCAGAGATAAACTGGAACGGATCAACGGGACGACATCTGAAGATCGACCAATCAATAGATTCTTAAACCAAGCAATAGTGCGTTTTGCGAAAAGAGCCTCGCGTACGTCTTTACTTGTTCGTGATTTACTTAAGACGAGAGTGACAGGCCTGTGCCCACCGGCGTGGGGTTTGTAGTCCCAATCAATCAGGTTATGTACATCCGAGGTGCCAATCACTACCAGACCGTTTTTGAGAGCCACTTCAAACGCTTCCTCAGAATAACCATTCCCATTAACCACCTCGATTCCGTGGATCTTCCCGGCTTTAGCATTGTCTTCGTGAAACGCTGTTACCCCTGCTTGTCGATCTTGTTCTGTCCAAAACGGATGATTCCAAAATAAAAAAGCCCCTTGTTCCACCGCCGCATCTATTGCCGCTTGAGCCGGCCATTCCTGAGACGCCGCATAGAATTCACCCGGATCTAAGGGAGCGTTGGGCACCTTAATCAACTCGTTCGCGTCCGTCAGAAATACCGCATTGACATGACCTGCCGGGAAGTTTCGGGTAATTTCTGATCCACGAACCACTATTAAATCCGTGCCTTTAGCCGCAACCACCGCTTCGTCGTATGCACGATTCCGGTCTGGGTGCGGAATATCCAACCGGTGGGGCTGGTATTCCAGGTGCTCGGTTATAGCCAGCGCATCAACGCCGTCTAGAAGCGCTTCGGACACACGAACCGACGGCCAGACATGTCCATCACTGAAGACCGAGTGAGTATGCAAGTCTGTAATAACCGTTACGTAGTCTTCAGTATCAGGGAATACGATAGTTCGGTCTGGATCAATCGCGGGCGTCGGTGCTGCGCCATGTGACCAGATCCGCGAACAAAACAGTATCAACATAATCCCGGCGACAACGCGCCTGCTCGAAAATAAAGATAATTGCATGACTGTCCTCTCCTCTAAAAAAGCATCATCAGAACCTAGCACACTTTGTTGAAAATATTCTTTTTAGTCTAAATTCGCTACTGGATACCAGAGTGTCATCAAATCGTCACAACAGCGGAGTTAAATATGTAAATGCCCATCTAAAAAATTCCTAACCAATAGGCAGACCATATGCACTCAAACGTTCCTCACATAATGGCTCTTGCAATAACTTTAGGCATGAGCGCGGTTGCGGTTGCCGAAGAAGACGAGATTATTGAAGAAATCGTAGTCATTGGTACCAGAGCATCACTTATGAATGCCGTAGACAAACAAGAGGCCTCCGACTCCTTCATTTCTGTCGTCGATTCCGATGCGTTAGGTGACTTTCCCGATACAACAGCGGCAGAAGCCATTCGACGATTGTCCGGTATATCCATAGAAAATGATCAAGGAGAAGGTCGTTACGTCACTATTCGAGGAATGTCCTCTGATTTAAACGCGGTAGCGATTAACGGCACTTCCGTCATGTCCCCTGAAACCGACCGAAGTGTACTGTTAGACGGAGTACCAACCGAACTTCTAGACTCGATTACAGTGCACAAAACGAATACCCCTGATTTAGATGCCGACTCTATCGGAGGCCGAATCGATTTCGCGACAAAAAACCCATCAGACATCACAGAGCGACTGTTTAAGGTCAAGCTAGATACCCAGTACAACGAACAAGCCAAGTCCAAAGATAATCTGAGGGTATCGATGACTTACGGAAACCCACTCTCGGAAACGAGCGGTCACATTCTTGGCGTTACTTACTCCACAAAAGACATCATTACCTACAACAATGAAACAGGCTACGGCTGGGAACAAAACGATAACTGATCGTTCTATATGAACGACGATTACGAAATGCGCTATTACGATTTAACTCGGGAACGCTACGGCGTAACCTACGACTTCGATAGGTTAATTGGCGATAGCAATCGCTTTTTTGTCAGTCTTTTCTGGAACGAATACATCGACGACGAACTTCGTTGGAAAGACGAATACGGGTACCTCGACAAACAGCGTACTCTAGATATTAATTCCATGGATGTCACTCGAATCAAACACGATGCGGAGACTCGACAACGGGAAGAAT
>PAMR01000016.1 GCA_002708205.1 Gammaproteobacteria bacterium | reverse complement strand
CATCGTGTTAACCAGGATGGCAAACACGACGATAAATAGATAAGCAGGCGTGTAGTACTGTATAAAATGTTACTAATATTCAATTATCAATTCGTATTTACGCTATTCTAACCACACCAATAGAGGTTGAAAGTTGTAAATAAGTAAATTTTTCAGCTGCTCTTGTTTCAATCCCACATAGTAAAACTTGCTTCGCGTTAATAGTGGTGAAGCACACGAAAGCGAGACTCAAAAAGCGGCCACTAGTAAATATTCTTTAATAGTGGCATTTTGTTTCTAATGTAAGTTCACTATTGAAAAAAAGAATTATTTCCATGTGTAGAACGCCGCAATACCAAGCACTCTTGTTTGATTTAGGTGGAGTGGTCTTAAGGCTAAACCCGGAAAGAGTTCTTCGAATCTGGTCAAATTACGGCGACGCAGAGTTCACGGAAGTCGCTTCGAAATGGCAAATAGGAGAACCCTATAAACTGCATGAGATCGGAGAGATTAATTTCATCCAATTGACCAACCACTTGGCTAATTTACTCGGTATCGAGATGACACAAGACCAATGGCTGACCGGATGGAATGCGCTTTTTGACGGGGTCTTCGAAGATGTAGTCGACCGTCTCGCCCTAATTGCCCATAAAATGCCGATATACGCCTATACGAATACTAATCGGGAGCATAGCGATGTTTGGTCACTTCGCTACGCTGAAGAATTGTCCTCATTTAAGCGAATTTACGTTTCATCAGAGATCCATAAAAGAAAACCCGACATAAGCTCTTTTCAATGGGTAGCTGAGGATATGGGATACTCGGAACAAGATATCTTTTTTTTCGACGACAATATCGAAAACATTATGGGAGCTAAGAGAGCCGGTATGCACGCACAACACGTGGATGATCCCCAAATCACGGCGTCAGTTCTNGANAAGATTATCTTAACCCTCTAACTCAGTNAGTATGTCCATAGCTTGTTCTCTGGAATTCCCACAAATTAAAGGTTCNGCTTTGAAGTTNATACANACCGATGGNCGCTCGGGCGTTCCATACAGGCGACACCGGAAATCGTCATCGAGGTTAAGACAACGAATGCCAGCAGGTTTGCCCNNAGGCATTCCAGGGATGGGGGANCTAATCGATATCGCAATACAACATGCGCCGCAGCCAGGACGACAGAGCATAGATTTCCTTAGTTAGTCGAAGCGAAGTTGAAAGCTATGGACAAACCTAATATTGAGCAAAAATCCCGCACACACAATACCAATATGAGCCTTATCTAAAACGACTATCTTTGGGTCCGTTAATCCCGGTGGTATTTTGTCTATAAGGGAAGCTGATCAAGAACATTTTTATTACTTTCGATTTTGGCCAAATACCGATCACCTGCACCAGCAAAATAGCTATTATTCCTGTTCCGAAACCCTAGGTTATACGAACGTAGAGCACAATTTTGATGCCCACATACATCTAGGAAATGTGCAAGTATTTGAGCACCACAATAGACGTTCTCCTCAGGATCATTGAGATCNGTTGCACCACAAAAATTTTGCCAATAATCGATACGAATCTGTGCTGGGCCAACGGCTCCCCATACTGAAGTCACGTGTTTTCTGAATGTGCTCTCTGTAAATACCAGGCTAGCAATAAGGTTTGGATCNAGCTTTTGNCGTTCTGACGCCTCGATAATCCAATCGGAAAACTCTGATGCCACTGTCAACTTCAAACCGAACGCTCTATTNAGCTTATACGCNAACCGATTTCGCTCTACGGACCAATGTTCGGATACAGCTGTCTCAGNTGGTAATGCAATGGGAATAACCACTCGGTCGAATTCTGCCTCCGGTTCACTCGGCGTACTACTTGCACCCAATGTCAGAATAAACACAACTAACAACATTGCAGTGTTCCGCCAGCGCATACCAAAATCTAGCGANTTTCTATTTATATGTTTGGTCAGTAGAGACATAACTTTTCCAGCTGCTATTCGTATCAAAAGACTCNCAAGGAGATCCTTACCATTCGAAGCGCGGCCGGCGACTATGCCAAATCTGGAGAAAAAATGAATAATTAATGTAGAAAANATCTACCNTTAGATNGAAACGTTCTANTAATNCNGACTACTTATATNNATTAATTTGNNTTGTATCGGTTCAAGCAGCGATACGAGCAGCCCTATTCGTAAACAACGATACAGCGCACTTCAATACTTTCCCGATCGTCGGTCTGACTATCTTCAGATTGATTCACGAATGCTGAGTGGAAACTAAATGTGCTAGGCGCGCTTTGGCCTTCCTTACCATCTCCGACACTCCCATTGGTTTGTGCCAATGTACCGGCCGAATCCCACTGCTTTATCAGCAATATCTCATCTCTGGTCATTTCGGAAAACGTATACCACCGGTGTCGATTATTTGGCCGGGCAAAATAATTCTCACCAACTCGATCCGAATAATGTATCTCAAACACTACCAGGTCTTCGGGACTAACTGAACGCCCGTCGCATAGAGCAAGAGCATCACGAACTACAGGAGTGATGCCGATATTTCGCCACACGTTAATAATTGCAAAACGTTTCTCGCCTTGAATTGCCGCTTGAGCAGTATCTCGCGGTACAAGCGGTTCAATTCCTAACATGCTAATTAAAGTATCGTTGCTTTTGGGTGAATCCGCAAGATCGGACAGTCTCTGCGGGGCACTTGTTAGAGTATAATCCCCATGCACCATATGCGCAGGCCCCTGTACTTCCTGTCCACCCTTGATTCTTTTCTTATTCGCTTTGCCTTGAGCTGAACGAATATTGTGATCGAAGGCTCTTACAAAGGACGCTCCGGTAGCTTGTTTAACCAAGTCCACACATGATGGGTAATANCGATTAACAACTTGAGAATGATCATAAAAATCCAATCCGCGATCGCCAAGTGGAGCTTCNTGTAATTCGAATCCATTATGTTCATTTGAGGGACGCTCCCTTCCACGCAGTTGACGCCCTTCCATTATTTCCATTGGCAAAGTNTTTACTACAACACCTTTACCACCGTCATCGGTACCATTGACATCTCGACGAGTCAGAACGCTTCCATTGCGAAAAAGCGATGGAGCAATAGAACTAGCTAAATAATTCAAAGTACCGATAACCATGACAAATTCCTTGAACGATCTAAACCACAGACANCGCCACTAGCTTGCGGCTGTTAATTTTTCAATAATCTTCAAACGATCAGTTTTGGGCAATTGAGCGTACGCTGCCGACGTGCGATCTACTATATCTCCATAACGAGATAAAATATTTTCCGCTATGGCGTCTGGCTCACCTTCTACCGCAAAGGCGGACATCATCTCATCATCGATTAAAGTTCCCATTTCCGCCCANCGGCCTTGCTTTGACATCGTATTTAGCTCCCCCTGAAGATCGCCTGCTCCAATGCTTTCAAGAACGGGTTTATAAGCTGGCGTAGACCCGTAGAATGCTATTTGGCGTTTCGTTGCCACTTTCGCTTCAGCCAGTTCCTTTTCGTCACGACCTGTAATTACAAAGCACGGGTAGGATATTTCAAAGTCGTCTCTACTCCTGCCTGATTTCTCCAATCCCCTTTCAATAGCTGGGATAGTCACTTCCCGGAGATATTTCTCAGTCGTAAACGCATGAATGATGATTCCATCTGCAACTTCCCCTGCGACTTCTGTCATACGAGGACCGACAGCAGCTAAGAACACTCGAGGAGCACCATAATCATTATTAGTCGGAGTGAAGAAAGGAGTCATTAACGTATGGGTATAAAACTTACCAGTGAATTCCAAAGATTCACCGTCATACCAATTTGCCCAAATTGCTCGCATCGCTAAAATAAATTCGCGCATACGTGCCGCAGGACTAGACCAGGGCATAGAAAATCGTTTGGTGATATGTGGTCGTATTTGTGAGCCTAATCCCAAAACAAATCGACCCTTGGATGTCGCGTTTAAATCGTGTCCGATATTTGCCAAGATCATAGGAGTCCTCGCAAATGCTACTGCAATCCCCGTAATCAAATCGACTTCCTTTGTATGTTGGGCCGCAAAGGCCAACGGAAGGAAAGGATCATGGGATGTCTCGGCCGACAAGATTCCACTATAACCCATCTCTTCGAGCTCCAGTGCTTGCGCACCCGCTGAGCTCAAATCCCAACCTACTCCACCGTCTACTTTCATTGTTTATCTCCACCGTTATTTTTATTGAAGCAACCTGAACCAATAACACACTTTCTATTTCGACACTAACCAAAGAACAATCCGTCAATGGGTCCATGACCATTCATATAATGGGACACGGTCACCTTTTCTCCCACTATAGAGCAATGGTATACACATTCATTCGGCACTAATAATGCCAGCTGATCTTGAACGCTTAGGCCTAACATATGATTAAGAATAACTCGAGTTGTGATTCCATGGCTAACAATAGCTATTTTTCCATAGCCAGTAGCTAATATTTCCTCTACTGCAGGCGCCACCCTATTTTGAAGATCGTTTCGGCTTTCCCCACCAGGAACCTGAAAAGTGATTGGATTCGCTCTTCGAGCTTCCCACTCATCCGGGAAGTTTTCACGAACATAGTCGATGGTATGACCACTCCAATTACCTATATTGATTTCTTTTAAACGGGCGTCAAAAAATGTCGCGGCGTTTATCGATTGAGATATTTGATCGAGCGTCTCTTGTACCCGGCCTAGCGGTGAAGCAAAGATAGCGGATATGTTATGTTGAGCTAACAATCGACCATGAATTAACCCTTGGTTTCGGCCAGTTACGGTCAAAGGTGAATCTTTCCATCCTTGATAACGTTTCTGGCTATTCCAAAGGGTCTCGCCATGACGCACTAAAAAAAAGTCAGTCATTTTGATCTTACCAACAAGATAGTGCTCGAAGAAGCTATCAACAGATTCGACTCTTCGTCCAATAAACATCCGTCCAGAAAAGCGACCCGTCTTCCTATCCTTTCAATGGATGCTTCCGCACTCACTAACCTACCGACAACAGGCTGAATATAGTTCAACTTCATCTCTAATGTAGCAGCAGCATGTTCTCCAGACGTCACTCGTGAAACAAGTTGCGCCATAGCCGCATCGATCCACGCTGCTGAGTAGCCCCTTTGTACTTCCCTCCCTTCGAAGTAACAAAATTCAGGCGCGACATCAAAGCGCATGGTCACCTTTCGCGCGGCCGCATCATACTCAATAGATCTCTTGTCACCGGGCAGATGCATGAAACCGGTCCGCGTATTCAAGACGATCTCCAATACTGTCTAGGACAACATATTCCGAAGATGTTTTTGGATAATTGTTCATAACGTACCGACCAGGAATAAATTATGAGCTCGTTTAATTCAAACGTAATTTCTCTGCCGTAATGGCACTACACGTTCGGAAAAAAACCTCCCGGTCGGGGGGACCAAAGGGCGCACAGATATTTGTTGTGATACCCATTTCAGCCATTTCCTTGAACCGCTCACGCACTTCAGCCTCTGTACCAATACATCCGATTTCATCAACCAATTCATCGGAAAACGCATTAGTGGTTCTTTCCCTATCTTTTGCTGCCCAGCCCGCCGATATTTCGTCAGCAACTTCAGGAAAACCACACCATCGCAAATAGTTGTTATAGACAGGATTTGCGAAATACGGTGCGTAGTGAACTCGCCAAGCATTTCTTGCAGCTTCTTTGTCATCTGTCACCATCGCCATGGTGCGGTTGACTATCTCAATTTTTTGCCAATCTTTACCGGCTCTCTCCGCACCAATACGCACATGTTCTAACATTTTTGGCAATGCCCGCTTGGGCCAAAGATTAAAAATAACACCATCCCCATATTCAGAAGCCATTTCAATCATCTTCGGCCGCAAAGCTGCCAGGTAGATCGGTATCGTCGGTTTCGACGCGACTTGGCTATAACCTCGACTGTAGACCGTTTCCATATCCGTAAAGTTCGTTTTCTCTCCGGCTAGAATACTACGTACCACCAGACATGTTTCCTTCACCCGAGTAAGCGGTTTTTCTAATTTAATTCCATTAAAGTTCTGCATAATCGTTTGGCTTGAGGAACCTAAACCAAGCACAAAGCGACCAGGCAAAGCCTGACCTACCACATCTGCCATCGCAGCTAAAACAGTCGGCGATCGCGTGTACACCGGAACTATTGCTGTCCCTATACGAATTTTCGTTGTATGTGCAGCCATCACAGCTGCCACCGTAAGTCCGTCCGGAGCTCCCGGATCCATAAACCACGCGTCCGTGATTCCATTATCCTCCGCCCACTTCACCGCATCTATTGAGTCTTGAAGGTTCTGACCCAGAGGTAACGTGATCGCAACTCGTTTTTCTAATGTCATATTTTATATACTCCGAAATACCAACGAACCTATAGAAGCACTTAAATCTTCGCATCGCCCATACGGTTTCAATCCAAAGCCCACCAATTCACTACAACAGTTCTTCGGCTATTAACTCTAGGGCCTCAGCCGGTGCGCCTCCAATCAACATGGTCCCGACTTCGCCTCGAGCACCTGCCTCCTTCCATCGTTGCAATCGCTCTCGAATTCGGTCGGGCGGTCCAATCAAGTGACAAGCGTCAATCAATTCTGAAGGTACTGCCGCCATGGCTTCATCCTTGCGCCCACTAAGAAATAAATCTTGGATCTTAAGCGCCTCGTCCTCAAAGCCAAGCTTCTGAGTGTAGTTATTGTAGAAATTCTTATCCCGAGCCCCCATGCCCCCAATGTAGAGCGCCATATTTCCACGGATCGGTGCCATACATTGTTCAACGTCATCCCCCATCACGACTGTCACAAAGGGAGAAATATCGAAATCCAGTAGGCTCTTATCCGCTGCCTTAGAAAAACCGTCTTGGATAGGTTTTTTAAATACGCTGAATTTCTCTGGGTCCATCCAGATCGGAAACAAACCATCGCAAACTTCCGCAGCAGCCGCGACTCCGCGAGGCGTAATACTGGCTGCATATATTGGTATCTCCTCATCACAGGTCAGTATGCTTTTAAGCGGCTTCCCCAAACCGGTCGATCCAGCTTGTGTATAAGGCAATTGATATTGGTCCCCATCAAATACCGCTGGCCCCTCTCGCGATATAATTTGTTTCATAATCTGGACATATTCTTTTAATCGAGTAACCGGTTTTCCATAAGCGACGCCATGCCACCCTTCAACCACCTGGGGTCCAGATGCCCCTAAACCGACGATAAATCTACCCCCGGATAACTCAGCAAGAGTCATAGCTGTCATCGCTGCCATGGCTGGCGACCGCGCAGGCATTTGCATGATTGCCGTCCCGACTTTTATCTTTTCTGTTTGCGCTAAAATCCAAGCAGCCGGCGTCACCGCATCCGAACCATACGCCTCGGAAGTCCATATGGATTCATAACCCAGGTTTTCCGCATGTTTAACATGGTCTATGGGAATATTTATTTTTCGTCCCGAATAACCGGAAATGAGTCCTAGCTTCATAATTTTTCCCCTTGACCAAGTAATAACCGACCCAGTTATAGTTCCCCTAACTTCTGGTTTGTCGGTGTGTTTGAGTGACTGTATCTATCAATCAACAAATCCGTTTCCTTGATTCTTACGTTCTTTCAAGAATTTGATGATATCTAAAGATTCATATAGCCACCGTACGTCTCCCGATGAATCCTCAATACGTAAACAAGGAACTGTAGGGCTCCCCCCACCTCGGATCAATTCAACAAAAGCGCCTTGATCCATCATGGTGTCTTTAAGCTGTAACGTAATGCCTGCTTCATCAAGAAACAATCGCACTCGATAACAGAATGGGCAAGACTCGTACTGGTATAGTGTGTAGTTTTCTGACATTCGGAGAGTATAGACTATCGTTATGGCAAAACGTGACAGAACCAAAGTTCTTCGCAACTCGATTATCACTTTCGTTGCTGCCTTAGTAATCGTAGTGCTTGGTTATGGCCTGGTCTATGTCACAGGGGCTACCGAATCAGACGTCATCGTCGAAGGAAAACATTATCGAACGCTCGATCGGCCCGCCGAAACAGATCCTATTGAGGTGATTGAATTTTTTTCGTACGTCTGTATTCATTGCATGACGTTTGAACCGACCATTGATGAATGGAAAGTCACGCTTCCTTCGGAAGTCCAATTTACGCGCAAACACGTGAGCTTTTCCCCTGAAACAAGCATGCTTTCTCGAGCGCATTTGGCGCTACAACACCTTCAAGCGATTGATCAGAATCACTCACGAATATTTAACGCTATACACAACCGCAATAAACAATTTAATACGATCGACCAGATAGCCGATTTCGTAGATGGATATGGCGTAAATCGAACCGCGTTCTTAAATGCGTTTAACGGTCGCCGAATTACCCTATTGTCTGAGCAAAGCCGTCGGGAATGGGCTGAATATCAATTATCAGGTACACCGGCGTTGGTAGTGGGAAACAAGTACGTTATCAATACGGGTATAGGTAGAGCTCAGTCATTGGCAGTTGTGGACAAATTAATCGCCGAGCTTACATCCATGTGATCACCGAATTCGTAACTGCACAAATGAGCTCATGAGGTAGCTTTTAATTCTTAATTTAGCGTAACAATTCTAACCAGTGCAGAACCGGAGTATCTGTACCCCCACCAATATGCATTTGACACCCAATATTCGCAGTAACGATCACGTCTGGACTCTTTTCCGTTAGATTAGCAATTTTGCGATCCCTCAACGCGTTAGAAATGCCCGGCTGAGTCAGAGAATAAGCTCCGGCTGAGCCACAACAAAGATGAGACTCCTTTATCGTTACTAATTCGTATCCTGTATCCGAAAGAATTTTCTCGACATTAGAAGTGATTTTTTGGCCATGTTGAAGAGAACAAGGTGCATGCCAGGCAACTGTGGCGACGTCATCTCTCTTGTTAAATTGGTAATCCGATAAGAATTCGCTGACATCAACCACTTTTCTCGCGAATGTGTTAGACGCCTCATCCCCTAACAAACGACCATATTCCTTCAAGGTCACACCGCAGCCGCTTGCGGTAGATACGATGGTTTCCACTTCGATTGAATCAATCTTTTCTACATTCGACCGCATTCGGGCTTTTGCCGTTTCTATTGAGCCTGTATGGAGTTCAAGCGCGCCACAGCACTGTTCNGAATCACTAAACCGTATTTCCACATTGCGTTCAGCGAGTANNTGTATCAAGTGTTCGTTCACCTCTGGCGTAACCACGCCCTGAACACAGCCTTTCAATAATATAATCGATGCATCATTCACAGCTGAAACATCTACTTTATTCTCTGCTTTTGGTTTATTCCGTAATAAGTTCCCAATCTTGGACGGAAGCAAAAGTCGAAAAAAACGGCCCAACGTCATCATTCGTCGGAGTGTTTTTGGTTGCGGTATGATCTTTAAAAGAAGGGCAATAAACCACGGCGGGGATAGTTTGCCAGCCGCATACGTGCGTCCAATTTCGATCAACTCACCATATTCGACGCCGGAAGGACAGGTCGTTTCACAAGCTCTACAGGTCAAACAGCGATCCAAGTGCTTGGCACTCACTCGATCGACTTTTTCCGNCTCAAGCATCCCTTTTATTAAGTATATTCGCCCTCTTGGACCATCCAACTCATCACCGAGTAGTTGGTATGTCGGACACGTCGCATTGCAGAANCCGCAGTGCACGCAGCGTCGCAATATCTCGTCCGCTCGCTGACCATCCGTAGTGTTCAACAAAGTGAGTGGCAAGTGGGTTTGCACTAGATGAATACCCCGGGGTTTAAAATTCCATCTGGATCGAAAGCTTTCTTGAGCCTCTCACTATAGACGGTTTGCTTCTCGCTTCCGTTTTCGATATTGCGAAAACTATTAATGGAGGCCGTTTCTCTCAATCCTTGGACTTCATCATTCCTACACCACACTTGAGCACCGCCCCATTCACTAACATAGTCCCAACTTTCAGGTATTTTTTTTGGATCAAATCCCCTCGGCAACGACACTTTCCAAAGAGGTTTCTCAGTCAGAAANAATGAATGCTCTTGATCTCTCAATCGATACCAAAAGGCGCCATCTATATCCTCATCCATGTCCAACCGTGACACNGCATCACTGACGCTCTCTTCACTACCTGACAACCTAACCCAAAGCATATCAGGCTCATAATATGTAGCTGACAAAGGTAAGGGTTCTCGAAAAAATCGCGCCATGAATTCTTGTAATTTTTCAACCGGCATTTCCTTGCGCAAAGTTCGAACACACTGTGGACGCGGCAGCACCTTCAGACTAACAGATAGTATAATTCCCATCGTTCCGTAAGCGCCGACCATTAGACGAGATATATCGTAACCCGCTACATTCTTCATGACCTGACCACCAAAATTAAGGCGCTCACCCAAACCATTTACAATCTCAATACCGAGTATTGCATCTCGAACAGCACCAAGCCAGGGTCGTCCCGGNCCGGAAATCCCCGCCGCTATAGCCCCTCCAATTGTCCCTTGGCCTCCGTAACAAGGAGGATCCGCCGGAAATATTTGCTCTTCTTCATTCAAAAGGTCTTCTATTTCGCTCAGCGTTGTACCAGCCCGAACAGTCATAACAAGCTCATCTGGTGAGTAGTTGATGACTCCCGTATGGTCCAACGTAGACAGTAGATTCCCTTGGGTTCGTCTGAGATTCGGAGTAGAAAGGAAATTCTTGCTGCCATGGCCTTGCAAACGAATACCCTCGCCCCGAGTCCGGGCCACTTGGACGGCATCAATAAGGCGCTCGCTGTCATCATACGCTCTCAAAAGCGTTCAAGGTCGGGGTGAGGCAATTGCGTGCCGTGCACATGCATACCACCAAGTTCAGAACAGCGGGTTAATGTCGGTATGGCCTTACCGGGATTTAGTAACCCATCAGGATCGAATGCTGCCTTGAGGCGATGAAATTGTCTGATCTCTGGTGCTGTAAATTGCACACACATTTCATCCAACTTTTCGACTCCAACTCCGTGTTCTCCGGTTATCGTGCCTNCAACTTCCACACAAAGCTCCAATATCTTTCCGCCTAAAGCCTCTGCTTTTTCAACTTCTCCGGGCTTGTTTGCATCGTAAAGAATTAACGGGTGTAAGTTNCCATCGCCAGCATGAAATACGTTAGCGACCGATAGTTGATACGACTTAGATAACTCCGAAATGGTGTCCAGCACATGACCAATTTCTCGTCTCGGGATAGTACCGTCCATACAATAGTAGTCTGGGCCGATTCGGCCGACNGCCGGGAAGGCCGACTTCCTTCCAAGCCAAAACCGGTCACGCTCATCCTCCGAAGTAGCCCGTCTTACTTCTGTTGCACCAAGCCGTTCCATGATGTCCTGAACCGANGACGAATCGGCATCGACCTGACCTTGAGTCCCATCCAACTCACACAATAGAATAGCGGCAGAATCGGTCGGATAACCAGCATGCACATAATCTTCTGCGGCCTNAATTGCTAATCTGTCCATCATTTCAAGGCCCGCAGGTATGATCCCATCCGCAATAATCTTACCAACCGCCTGTCCGGCTTTTTTCAAATCATCAAACGCCGCTAATAAAACTTGTTTTTCGACTGGTTCAGGAAGCAGCTTTACGATGACCTCTGTGACAACCCCAAGCATTCCTTCCGACCCCGTCATCACAGCCAAAAGATCAAGTGTGGAGGTNTCATAGCCCTTGNCACCGAGGATCAATTCCTCGCCTTCAATAGTTTGTACTTTGAGCCCGAGGACATTATGAACAGTAAGCCCATACTTTAGACAATGAACGCCGCCAGAATTTTCAGCAACATTACCTCCGATGCTGCACGCAATTTGCGAGGAGGGATCCGGAGCATAGTAAAGTCCATACTGGCGGACCGCTTCGCTTATAGATAGGTTAGTCACTCCAGGCTCTACAGTAGCAGTGCACGCATTCAAATCGACTTCCAAGATCCGGTTCATCTTTGACAAAACCAGCAAAACTCCATCATTAAGTGGCCTAGCACCTCCCGAGAGCCCAGTTCCAGCTCCTCGCGTCACCACCGGNACCGTATGCTCCGCACAAATCCTAAGTACCGCTCTTACCTGCGTTACAGTTTCCGGTAACGCTACGCACCAAGGCGTTTCGCGATATGCCGTTAAACCATCTGTTTCAAACGGCCGCACCCCAACAGAATCGGTAATGATGTTCTGCTCAGCCAAATTTGCTCTCAACAATTCCAGCACTAACGATGTCGTCATCTATGAATTCCTCATCATTAACCAATTATAGTGCTCACACCGAGTTAAGTCCCTATCGCCTATAAAAGCTCACCGGGAAAATACTTAGACTCTTGAATCTTTCAAACCATCCACAATGATGAACCAAAACGTTACCGTCCGCTTTTTTAAGAAAACNAATGCCTCCCTACAAAACGTTATTCAAATGTCCNCTGATCAAAAGTTTGCATAGCAACTATATACAAGCGCAAACTTCAGACCCAAGTACGACTGCTGCCGTTTCCATGATTTAATGAATAAGAAGCGTTTTTACACCGTCTAAGCACAACTTTAAAAGGGATCTCTGTTGCCCACCTCACTTGTCATCAAAAATGCCCGTATAGTCAACGAAGGAACCATAACGGAAGGGGACCTTTCCATTTCATCTAATCGCATCGAGAAAGTTGGTGGGGTTATCGATGGNACAAACGAAGTGGACGCAAACGGGGCTTGGCTCATTCCAGGAATGATTGATGATCAAGTGCACTTTCGAGAGCCTGGTTTGGAACACAAGGGCAGTATAGCGACCGAAAGCCGGGCGGCCATAGCAGGCGGGATTACCTCGTATATGGAAATGCCAAACTGCGATCCTTTGACAATAAATGCAAAGAATCTGGTAGATAAACATCNTCGTGCCGCAAAGAAATCAATGGCCAATTACGCTTTCTACTTGGGAGCGACAAACGACAACTTGGAAGACATCAAATCTGTAGATATTAAACTGGCCTGCGGCGTCAAAGTATTTATGGGCGCATCTACCGGTAACATGCTCGTTGATAATCCTGACTCACTAGAAGCAATATTCGCGAATTCCCCTCTACTCATTGCGACGCACTGTGAGGACACGCCCACTATAGAGAGTAATCAAAGAAAAGCCGAAGTTCAGTTTGGCGAAAACATTCCTATCTCACACCATCCGATCATTCGTTCCGAAGATGCCTGCTTTATATCTTCGTCATTAGCCGTCGATCTCGCNCGACGTCACAATGCAAGATTGCATGTCCTGCATCTGACAACAGAGAAAGAGATGGTTCATTTTGAATCGGGACCAATCAAGAACAAACGGGTTACCGCAGAAGCATGTGTCCATCACCTCTACTTCAACCAAGAAAGTTACGAAGAAAAAGGTGCGTATATCAAGTGTAATCCCGCCATCAAAACACCGAAGGATCAAGCTGCTCTAATAGCGGCCATCCAAAACGATACCATCGACGTTATAGCTACGGATCATGCTCCCCACACACAAAAAGAAAAAACTGGCACATATACGCAGACAGCTGCTGGTTTGCCCTTAGTTCAGCATGCATTACTCTCACTAATGGAACACGTAACGGATGACGTTTTCAGTATCGAAAAAATAGTGCACAAGACATCGCACGCCCCCGCCGAACTATTTCAAGTACAAGAACGCGGCTATATTCGAGAAGGTTACTGGGCAGATCTAGCCATCATTGACACAAAACAATCTACCATAGTTAACGAAGAGCCGATCTATGCAAAATGTGGATGGTCACCATTTAGCAACACGGAATTTCGGTCAAGAATCACTCATACTTTTGTAAATGGGAATCTAGTTTACGCCGACGGACGTATCACCAGCGATCTTTGTGGCATGCCTTTAGAATATACGAGGTAACAATAGAGGGCTCTATTTTTGTTCACTGACTCAAAAGACCAATTTATCCACCATTATCGTAAGAATTAACAGGACGACATCATGCCTTCACCTGACTTTTGGGAACCCGCACCAGAACTGCAACGCGAGCAAATTAGATTCGAATTTGAAGACAATGAATTTCTCGGACATCTCGTAGCCCCACCACCTTCTCTCGGTCCGAGACCTCTAATACTAGTTATTCACAATTANCANGGACTTAAATTTTTCGATNTTGATGTTGCTGAATATTTTGCACGTATTGGTTACGTCGGACTTGCTATCGATCTGTATGGGAATGTCGTACCGCCTGACGAAAGAGAATTTCCAAGTGATCCAAAACAAGTAGAGGCTTTCCAAAAGAAATGTTTTGAAGGCCTCGTTTACATGGACCACAATCACAAAAGATTCCGAACCGCTATGGATCAGTGGATCCAACACGGAAAAGCNCACTCCACGGTCGACACCTCTTTGTCACCCGCTGCTATCGGGTATTGTTTCGGAGGCATGGCTGTTATCGAAGCCGTACGTGGCGGTCTAGACCTCTCCGCATGCGTGTCATTTCACGGATTACTTCAAACAGGCGAGGATCCGAACCCAGCTCACTACGGTGTTACACGTCCTCCACTAAAACGGTGTGATAATCCCTACAACACGAATACCGTACTACTCATAGAAAATGGGGCGGACGACACTTTGGTGCCGGATGAAAGTAAACAACGTTTCTTTAACGAAATGGACGAAGCCGGCGTAGACTGGATCTTCCATCACCACGCTAGAACACCGCACGGCTTCGCTCTACCGCCTACTCTCGGCGCCCCGGGGAGGCTTCATGAGATTACCGACCGCAGGTCAACCATGAATATGCTCAGCCTTTTCCGCGAAGTATTTCCAGGTGTACCCCAGAATTACGTAAAACGAAACGCTGCCGGAACCACAATTCCACTTTAAGATTGGAAAAAAATGGATAACGTTCCGCGAACGGCAGTTCCCAATTCAATTATTCAAAAACACACAGAGCTCGAAATTCGACACTTCGACGTCCTTCATGATCTAACGTCACACTAGGATCGTAAAAAGCCGTATGGGGACAGACAAAAGCCTTGTTTGGGCGCGAGTCAAATTGTTTAAAAACCAACGCTTCGCCCGGTTGCATATTCGAAAAATAGTATAGGCGATGATTCTGGTTATATACAGGAATGGCCGCATAACCACCGTCTCGCTTATCGGTAAAATTGTATTCGCAAATATCCTCTTGTAGATCTAAGGTCCTGGCATCAAGAACAGTCAATTGATTCTGCATGGCAGGACGATCCACAGGTTCCCAAATGTTGTACCAAGCGTAAGTACGGTCTTCAATACTATGGCCTAACAAATTTGTTTCTCGATTCTCGGATGGGGTCAACGGATAGTCACAATGTAGATATCTGGAGTATGCGCCGAGAAAGGTCTTCGGATCTTCTGTACGAATTTGGTGACCAACGACCTTGACCAAACTTGCACCCGTTAATTGCTGCAACATCGGCGCAATTTCTGTGTCGTAAATTCCCTTTACTGCCATCTCATCGTGGAAATTACTGAGTTTCGTCTTGTGTTCCGCCAATACAAACCCGTTGGAATCTAGATCGAGATCACCGTCAATTGCTATTTCGCGCGCATCCGTTATCTCGACCTCGTGTTTAGTGGTGTTTTCTTGTCGAGTACTTTTCGAATAAATAAAGGGTCTTTCCTTCCGGTTTTTCCATTCTGAATTCAGGTATCGAACCTCAGCAGTTACGTGATTCACTCTTAGACTCCTTCATAGAACGGTCGTTCGCCCACTGTGTACATGCAAATCATTACAGGATACGGACTAGCATAAATAAAAAAACTGTTTGGATCACTGACCCATACGCTGAATTTTGTTCCTTGATCTTAGCAGCAGCAAATACATTTCTCTCCTAACCTAAAAAATAACGATTAGCGTAGATCCGGTAATTTATAACCATCTCTGTCCATTTGAGCTCGAACTGTCTTCTTATCCATCTTCCCGGTCGATGTCAGGGGAATATCTTGTATATAAAGTACCTCATCAGGAAGCTGCCATTTAGCAAATGCTAATGCACAATGATCTAATATCTGATCCAAACTCACTTCGGCCCCTTCATCCAAAACCACCAGGGCGACTGGCCTTTCATCCCACTTAGGATGCGGTTGAGCGACCACACAGGCTTGTGCCACTCCCGCTAAAGCAACAATGTGATTCTCTAGGTCGACAGATGATATCCACTCGCCTCCACTCTTTACGAGATCTTTAGAACGATCTGAAATAATTAGATACTCCTCTGAATCAATTTTTCCAACGTCGCCCGTAATGAGCCAATCGTCATGAAATTTATCGGGCTGAGGATTGTTGAAATATTCTGAGCAAATCCACGGTCCACGAACCAATATTTCTCCGACTGATTCGCCGTCATGAGGCATCCGTTGAAAATTTTCATCGAAAATATCTAGTTCGAGTCCGGGCATCAACTGACCCGCTTTTGCCACATTTTCAAAACGCTCATCATCTGACAAGTCGAGATGTTGGCGCTTCATAATACGTCGTGACAGAGTCGCTAAAGGGCTAGTTTCCGTCATTCCCCATCCTTGGATCATCTCCACTCCTAATGCATCCCAATACCAACGTATCAATGAGGCCGGTGGAGAGGAACCGCCACAAGTCAGCCGTGATAGGTTTGATAAGTCATATCGGTCCAGATCAGATTCCACAAGCGATTTAACACCCTGCCAGATAGTGGGAACACCAGCAGATAAGGTAACCTGCTCCTCCGCCATCAACTGGACTAATCTCTGGGGATCCATATACCGATGGGGCATCACTTGCTTGCAACCAAGCATGAGCGCCGACCACGGTATTCCCCAACCCATCGCATGAAACATAGGGACAATACCGCATATGCTATCGGCTCCCGACAAGCCCATAGAGTCCGTCATACACTGCGCCATCGTATGCAAATACTGGGAGCGGTGTTCGTACTCCACACCCTTCGGATTGCCCGTCGTCCCACTCGTGTAACAAAGGCCTAAAGGCGCATTCTCATCTATTTGCGGCCATTCGAACCGTTTCGGCTTGCCTTGGATATAGTCTTCATAGTCAACAGCATTTGGTAACGAGGTTGACCAACTGACACTTTGATCTTCCGTCGCGACAACCACCCGTTCCACGCTCGGCATTCGGTCCTGCAGTTTTTCCAAGCTAGGTAAAAGNTCTGCGTCAACAATGATTAACCTATCTTCGGCGTGGTTAATAATGTATTCCAAATCCACATCCGAAAGGCGAACATTCAACGTATGAAGTACCGCTCCCATTCCTGCTACTGCGTGATACGCTTCAAGATGTTGTGAGCCATTCCACATAAATGTCCCAACACGGTCTCCAACCCCAATACCTGACTGTGACAGTGCATGTGCCAATTGGTGCGCCCGATCCCGAGTCTCACTGTAGGTTTGTCTCCGAACCCCATTCTCCGTAGCTGTAACGATTTCAATATTGGGCGACACAGTTGCGCCACGATCAAGAATACGAGACATCAAAAGAGGTGAGTGTTGCATGGCCATCGAATGGTCTCCTTTAGAACTCTAGTCAATACTTTCTGTGTTCTCAGTGTATCAGTGTCACACTATGAACTAACAGCACGCTCTACTTTTACGTTATAATCGACCTATGAGAAAGCAACAAAGCGGAGCAAGATCTTTTTCTTCATACTTTAGTTTTGCTCCGGTGCCGTGTGAAGAAAACTTGATGCGCTTACCATTTAGTGACGAATTAACCGCAAATCACAAAGAGACAATCGTGCACGATGGCGCAATTACCGTCATCTTGGATTCAGTTTCTGGTTTTGTAGTGCGAAATTCCTGTCTGGTGGCAAAAGACATTTCAATCGCGACGCTAGATCTTCGGGTTGACCGCTTGAGACCTCCTCTTCCAAGCATGGACATTTACGCAAAAGGGGATTGCTATCGAGTATCTCAGAACATTGCTTTCGTTAGAGGATGGGCATATGACCAAGATATTGAAGATCCTATCGCGACGTCTGTAGCCACTTTTATGTTAGGCGCCAGTAAAAGAAAATTCAGTGATTAAAGACTTAAAAAGTGACCCCAACTCTGTATGCAACATGCAATCGCTCCTTGACGCCGTTCCATTTGCCAAGTTTTTGTCTATTGAGATCGAGAAAACTAAGAATCAAATTAGAAGCGTAATGCCATTTGCCACCACCATTATCGGTAACACGCAACTTCCCGCCATTCATGGGGGAGTATTGAGTGCTCTACTCGAAATAACGGCCTCGATCCAATTGAATTTTGAGACGCAGGAATCCTATCTGCCCAAAAATATCGATTTCTCTACCGCCTATCTTCGATCAGGTCGCCCCAAAAAAACCTATGGAGAGGCTGTGGTAATTCGGCGCGGGCGGCGCGTGGCATATATCACTGCCAACTTATGGCAAGATTCTCGCGATTATCCTATCGCATCTGGCCACGGTCACTTTTTACTAACAAAAAAATAGACGTGACCGGCAGCTATTTCTGTTCTACAACAACCCCATCAGCGACTAATTTGCTAATTTCTTCGTCTCCATAATTCAGCTCGCGTAAAATTGATCTCCCATCCGAACCCAACATNGGAGCATGACGTTGGATCCCGATCGGCGTTTTATCAAATCGAGCCGCTGGCCGAGCTTGTCGTATTGGCCCTGCCACGGGGTGCTCTATAGTCTCAATTAATTCATTAGCCTCAATCTGTGGATGGTAAAGGACCTCATGGCGCCCAAGCACAGGTGCCGACGGCACTTCTTCTTTATCCAATCGTTCAAGCCACTCGNTGCTGGTTCTTGTTTGCAAAATATCAGCGGTCAATTGACGCCGCTCCACGCCGTTNACAACTCGGGCATTCGCAGTCGCAAATCGTTCGTCTTCGATCCATTCAGGTTTGTCCATGGCCCTAGCCAAACCCTGCCATTCTTTGTCGGAAATAGCTCCGGCTGTGATATAGCCATCCTTTGTTTTGAAAATCATATCTGGTGATTTTTCACCATATATTGGTACGGGATCCCTATCTGCAAACGTGAAGCGCGCAAACGCTTCTGGCCAGAGGTAGGCAACCATCGTATCAAGCATTGCCANCTTCACATGTTGGCCTTGACCCGTTCGTTCTCGATGGAACAATGCTGCCGTGATCGCTTGCGCCGCCGTTACCGATGTCGTTTTGTCTGGAACGATCGTGCGTATCATCTTTGGTCTGCCNGTTTCATGTTCCATTTGAACGTCGGCTAACCCAGACAATGCCTGTATTACCGGGTCGTATACNCGCTTGTGAGCATAGGGNCCTTTTTCACCGAAACCACTAATTGAAACAAAGATGATCGAGGGCGCTAACGTTCTGACTTCCGCTTCGCCGAGTCCCATACGCTCTATAGCACCCGGCCGAAAATTCTGAACTAGAACGTCTGCGGTGGGAATGAGCTTGTACATAACAGCCATCCCTGCTTCTGATTTCAAATCCAGCGCCAACGATTTTTTTGATCGATTCGCTGATAGAAAAGTCGAGGTTAGTCCCTGCTCCGAGCCTCGTCCCATGCGGCGAACCATATCACCACCCGGGGGTTCAATTTTGATCACATCAGCCCCTTGATCCGCGAGCATCATTGTCGCCACAGGGCCCGAAATCATACTAGTTAGATCTAGAACTCGTATGCCAGCAAGAGGCCCACTCGATTCATTCATATGCAATTGTCTCCGCTGTTTTCTGGGCCCATTTATAGTCCGCTTTTCCGTTAGGCGCTCGTCTGATCTCTTCTACAAACATGACGTTTTTCGGCACCTTATATCCTGCTAGATGCAGCCGTGCAAAATCGATCAACATATCCTCACTAACACTCTCTACCGATGCAGCAACAGCTACAATACGTTGGCCGAATCGCTTATCAGATACACCCACCACCAGACAGTCAGTGATGTCATCATGCTTTTTAATAGCTTCCTCTACTTCCTCTGGGTAGACTTTTTCTCCAGCGGTATTAATACAGTTACTTCCTCTGCCCAATAATGTGATTGATCCGTCCGACTCGACTCGAGCGTAGTCTCCTGGAATGCTAAAGCGCTTTCCCTCGATCTCAACGAATGTCTCTGCCGACTTCACCGGGTCTTTGTAGTAACCGAGCGGTACCAGTCCGGGGGTCGCTAATTTACCTACCACACCAGTACCCGCCTGGACTTCCGTGCCATCGTCTGCAATGACCTTCACGCCCTTTTGTAGTTGGAACCTTGCAGTTACCGCAGTATCGCCCCGCTGCGACACCGACGACCCCATCCCTCCCTCTGTCGACCCCATCGTATCGACCAAACGCATGTCATGAAATTCCAATAATGCCGTTTTTACTTCGTGGCTCCACATCACTCCACTTGAATTAATTTGTTTCAAACTAGAAAGGTCGTACATACGACCAGAGGCCTTAGCGTCCCGCAGAGCTTCTAGCATCGGACGGGCAAAAGCATCACCAACAATAACGATATGAGATACCTGATGATTTTCCACCTCACCCCACAATCGATGGGCATCCAAACCAAGTTTCGAAATCGTGACGCAAGAACCGCCTTGCACCAGCGGCGTCATCGCACCCAGCCACATGCCGGTGCCATGCATTAAAGGACACGCGGATAACGTGCGTGGTCTGGACTCAAGCTCTACGAGACGATCAACGATAGCGGATATATCTTCGACCTTCTTTGGCAGCGATAATCCATACTCACGAACGGCCGACGACATAGCTCGCACAAACTGTCCGTGCGTATACATGACACCTTTCGGTAATCCAGTGGTGCCGCCCGTAT
>PAMR01000015.1 GCA_002708205.1 Gammaproteobacteria bacterium | reverse complement strand
CTGACGCTTCCAGCATATTGCTGAATGATCGCGGTGTTGCCGAGATGGGAAGATACGAATACGTTGCAGCTTTCGAGACATTTTCGCAGGTTGTAAGGGAAAACCCCGGTTGGGTTGACGCACGGGTGAACCTCGCAATAGCGACGTTGAATCGGCAGGAAGAAGGGGATGAACTTCGAGCACTGGAGATTTTGACAACTGCTCTGAAGGACGATCCGGAGGATTCTCGGGCTCTCTACACGAGTGGGATTATTCATTCATACCTAGGTGAGCCAGCTCAAGCAGCGGTATTTTTTCGGCGCGTGACTGAGATCGATCCAAAAGACGCTTATGCAGCGTATTTCCTCGGCCAGTCACTTTTGCAAGAGGGATTATACGAACAAGCCGCGGAGTGGTTGGTNAAGGCTGTGGATCTTGACCCCTACCTACGGAGCGCNTANTGGGCTGGNTCTCAGGCCCTTCGTAGAGTCGGCCGTACGGATGATTCAGTGCGTTTATTGGACGAATACCAGCGATTCGCCCCCAATCCCGCAGCCAGAGTTGCTGGTTTTTCATATCGTAAAATGGGCCCTAAAGCTGAAGCCATCGCGACGACCCCAACATCTTTTTTGCTAGAGGAGAAACCTAGCGGGCCTCTGTTTAACGAACCGTTAGAGCTAGCGTCTGGAAACTACAAAAATGCTTCTGTTACCACCGTGGATATTAATGGAGACGGAACCAGTGATCTGTTGGTTAGCGGCCAAGAAGTCTCGATTTTTTCAGGTAGCCAGGGGCATTTTCTAGAGAACAAGGAACATCCATTGGTGGAGTATGGTTTCGAAAAGCAGGCGTTGTGGGGGGACGTAAACGACGACGGGTTTATGGANGTCGTGTTTTGTGGACAAAGCGGCAGTATCTATTTGCAGCAGTCGTCGAAGCAACAGTGGACGCGACAGGTGGAAATAGGTAAGGAATGTCGGAGCGGCGCTCTTTTCGATATGGATCACGATGGTGATTTAGATTGGTTCTCAACGGGTTCTTCTGGAAACGAGTTGGTTATCAATAATCGAAATGGAACATTNCGTGAAGCAGCAGCNGAAATGGGATTNGATGGNNCGCNTGGTAGCCAGGTACTGGTNTACGATCTGGATAACGATAGGGANTTGGATATNATNGTTGTGAATCGTGGTGCACCGAACGATGTTTGGCAGAACGATAGAACNTGGATCTACACNNANTTTCCTGGACTNTCTGATTTTCGNTCATCGAGCNTGGTCGCTGTAACGGTNGGCGATGTGNACGCTGATGGTCACGTGGAATTGTATGGGGCCNTGGAACANGGNGGTNTCGTTGNNTGGCACTTTGATGGAGCGAATTGGAACCGGNAAGATTANNNCGTTGGAACTGTCAAAGAGCTTGGTNTGACGGACTTTGACGGTGATGGTCGACCTGAGCTTCTTCTAACAAAGGNTGANGGGATAGAGATTCTTGATCCGCTCGATGGNGACCTAATTTATTCTGNGCAATACGAGGCTGTGGTGTCNGCGATNCCGGTGCTTCTTGACGACACACAAGGCCCTGCTCTNGCGATANTCCAAGAAACGAGTGTTTCGATATTGCCNCCTGGCTCGGGACGTTTTGGTTTCNTTAATATCTTACCGACGGGAAAGAGNGANGCCGAACAAATGCGTTCCAATATCTCAGGGATANGAACGCGCTTGCGNATNCGGGTGGCGGGNAAATGGACTGTAGCGNCTGTTATGGANGCACACAGTGGTGGCGGTCAGAGTCATGGTCCTATATCGGTCGGGCTTCGNGGNTATGATCGAGTTGATTTTGTNGCNCTAGAGTGGTCNGANGGTGTATGGCAAACGGAGGGNGAATTATTACCNGGAAATCTACATGTTATAAGTGAAGTGCAGCGGCAATTGGCAAGCTGTCCNGTTGTTTTTGTATGGGACGGNGAATCTTATCGTTTTGTCACNGATGTACTAGGNGTTGGGGGNCTTGGTTTTTTTTCTTCNCCCGGTCAATACGCNCCGCCTAGACCGTTCGAACGNTACCTTTTNAATGCGAANGAGCTTGNTTCTCGCGACGGTCGATATCATGTAAANCTGACAGAACCNATGGAAGAGAATGCGTATCTNGATGCAGCTACCCTAGTAACNNTAGACGTACCTCGGGACTCGTACCTTGTTCTGGATGAGCGGACAGGCATTAACGGGCCGGAAGTCACAGGNCGAGTGATATCTTACGTCGAATCCGTTGATCCGATTCGCGTAACNGATCGAAATAGCAAGNATGTCACCGAACTACTTCTNACTGCGGATAAAATAGCNCCTGATCCAGGAGTTCTTGATCGACGATTTATCGGCTTGTTAGAAAATGACNAGACTATTACCGTTGAATTTGGTCACCGCATTGACCGAGAGGGAGCTGTATTGGTTGCCGACGGCTGGGTTGAGTATCCCTATTCGCAAACCGTTTTTGCGGCGTGGCAAGCCGGCATCAATTACCGATCGGCTACCCTCGAAGCCCGCGATAGACATGGGATTTGGCATGAGATTGTACGAGAATTTGGTTACCCGGCCGGCATGCCTCGGCAGATGGCATTGCCATTAGGTGATCTCCCGGAGGGTGCTGATGCGATACGCCTTAGTAGCAATATGGAGATATACTGGGATCGGATACAGGTGGTGTATGAACAGTCTACGGATGTACGTACACAAATTACCCGGCCGAGCGTGGCTCGTATAGCGAGGACCGGTTTTTCGAAACGGACAACTTCTGGCCAACGTGTTCCTGATTATGATTATTCAAAGCGCTCTCCGTATTGGGACGTGAAAACTCATAAAGGATTCTATACTTCACTAGGGAATGCGCTTCCCTTAGTTGAGGCTGCAGATGGGGCCTTAGCGATAATTGGTGGGGGAGAAGAAATACACCTAGAATTTGATGAGGTNGCGGAGCCGCCAGAGGGATATCGTAGATATTTCGTGATTGAATTTAGNGGNTGGGCTAAAGATATGGATCTTTATACACAACATGGTGATACGGTAGGNCCTCTGCCAATGCCTCCGGATATGAATAACAAATCGTTGGNTCGTCGCAATTTGCTACACGGAAAATATAATGTCCGTTATCAGGAAGGATTTTGACCTGCTAGACGGAACTTACNTATTGAAAGCTCATCCTAACTTTTACCGTATTGGATATCGTGACAGATACAAGAAATAAATATGAGGTAGTTTCACCAAGACTGCGGAAACTGTTGGTTGCGGTNTTTGTTTTGTTTTCCGTGCTGGTCGTGGACTCTATCTATCTCGGTAGCGTGACTTTTGTGCAGTGGCTAACTGGGAAAAATTATGAAGATTATTTGTATCAGTCGGCATTTCTCATACATTTGTCCTTGGGTCTCCTCATCATTGTTCCGGCCGTTGTGTATGGCATATTGCACTTACGGCGGGCGATAGATTATCCAAATCGACTGGCGGTCCGACTAGGATTAACTTTATTNGGGGTGGTAATTGTNCTTCTTGTTTCTGGACTGGTACTAACTCGTGGCATACCGTACATTGAATTGCAGCATCCTACTGCTCGTGAATGGGTCTATTGGGCCCACGTGATCACCCCCTTGATGGCTGTATGGCTGTTCATTCTGCATCGATTAGCAGGCCGGCCGATTCGGTGGATCGCTGGTGGTGGCGTCGCTTTCGTGAGTATAGTTCTTGTTGGTGTTCTAACCTTTATTGCACAACCACCGGAAAAAGATAAGGTTGGCGGAGATTTTTTCCCGTCGCTTGCTAGGACGAATACCGGAGATTGGATTCCGTCCGAAGAATTAATGCGCGATGACTACTGTGCAGGGTGCCATTCAGACATACATGAGCAATGGGCGTATTCTGCGCACCGATTCGCCTCTTTTAATAATCCCGCTTATTTATTTACGGTTCGCAATACCAGAGAAGCTCTGCTTAAACGCGATGGGAACGTACGTGGAGCGCGGTTTTGTGCTGGGTGTCATGACCCAGTTCCGTTATTTAGTGGTGCTTTCGACGACCCGAATTTTGATGATGTGCATCATGTCACTGCTCAGGCTGGCATTACTTGTATTTCTTGCCACGGCATTGAAAGTTTGGGTAGTAATCGAGGCAATTCCGATTATGTGATTGCTGCTCCCGAGCATTACCCTTTTGCATTCTCAGAGAGTGAATTTCTTGCTTGGGTCAACGGAGTTCTCATCAAAGGCAAACCGTCGTTTCACAAGCGCACATTCTTGAAACCTGTTCACAAAACTTCCGAATTTTGTGGAACGTGTCACAAGGTACATCTTCCGGAGGAGTTAAATAATTATCGATGGCTTCGCGGACAAAACCATTACGATTCATTTCTTTTGAGCGGTGTCTCAGGTCACGGAGTCCAGAGTTTTTATTATCCCTCTGTCGCAGAAGTCGGGTGTAATGGCTGTCATATGCCATTGAAAAAATCTCAAGATTTTGGAGCACAGCCGTTCGACAGTTCTGGGGAATTAAAGGTACATGGTCATCATTTCCCTGGAGCGAATACAGCGATACCTCACCTTCTAGATTTTCCAGAGTCAGTCAACGAAGCTCATAGGAAATTATTAGAGAATTCTCTTCGAGTCGATATTTTTGCCGTGCGCCTTGGAAACGACATCACTGGGCCGGTTTTGGGCCCTGTCCAACCCACTATACCTGTCTTGAAAGTAGGCCAAGAATATGTGGTCGATATAGTTCTTCGAAACTTAAAGACAGGACATTTATTTACTGAGGGAACAGCGGATTCAAATGAGGTTTGGGTAGATGTTGAGGTTAAATCCGGCAAAAAACTTATCGGACGTAGCGGAGACCAATCTCCTGCCGATGGAACCGTGGATCCATGGTCCCATTTTGTGAATGCCTATGTTGTGGATCGGAATGGCGATCGTATTGATCAACGAAATGCGGAGGACATCTTTACGAAACTCTATGACCACCAAATACCTCCTGGGGCGGCAGATACAGTGCATTACAAGTTTCGGGTGCCTGAAGGCATCGAGAACGGAATTGAAATTCGAGCGAGCCTCCGCTTTCGGAAATTTGACACGAAATATACTCGGGCGTTTCAAGGAGACGAATTTACACGCAACGATTTACCCATTACGACGATCGCGACGGATCGAGTTACGTTTCCGATAGATGTACCTGTGATTGTGGACACACCAAACGTGGATGAATGGGAGAGGTGGAACGATTACGGTATCGGCCTATTGCGTAAGCCGGAGAATGGAGCATTACGGCAAGCTGAGGCGGCTTTCAAACAGGTAATTGCACTAGGTAGACCTGAGGGATATTTGAATTTATCGCGGGTGTTGATTCGAGAAGGCCGGTTAGAGGAGGCTATAGACGCCTTAAAGTCGGCGGCGGAAGGAAATGCCTATCCATGGTCTGTAGATTGGTTTGGTGGACTAGTGGATATGCAACGTGGGGAGTTTGACAATGCGCTTGATGCATTCGAAACGTTAGTGGCAACCAATTACGTAGAAGCGCGCGGACGAGGGTTTGATTTTTCTCGGGATTATCGATTACAAAATACTCTGGCTGATACTTTATTTAATCGATCTAAACTTGCGCGAACAGAAGATGACCGGCGTGTTTGGTTGAAACGTTCAAAGGATCATTACCTTCAAGCATTGAAAGAAGATCCGGAAAATGTGACTAGCCACTACGGCCTAATGCAGGTTTTAGCGAGTCTCGGAGATGATACGGGATTGGCTCATCATCGAATGCAACACGAACGATATCGGCCAGATGACAATGCGCGCGATCGTGCTTTGACCGCTGCACGAGCGCGTGACCCTGCGGCCAATCACGCGTCCGAAGCAATTGTGATTTACGATCTACAACGCCACTTCGTTGATGAGTATGAGTACGTGTACCCAGAGAGTAATGAAAATCTATGACTGAGTTGTCGGATGAGGCAAGAATCCGGCGAGCGCTTCGGGGCTCCTTTGCCGTTCTTGTTATTGCGGGAATTGTTGGGAGTATGATCGCTTTTTGGCTGTACCAAGAACCCGCTCCAGAAACTGTACGAGAAAGAGAGAATATCGGTCCGAGAAGTGTTTCGATTGATGACATTGAACTTCCTACTTTTCGTTTTGTGGATATAACGAGTGCATCGGGCGTGGATTTTGTGCACTACAATGGAGCGTATGGAGAGCGCATGTTGCCGGAATCGATGGGGGGAGGCGTCGCTGTGTTGGATATAGACAACGACGATCGACAAGATGTGATTTTTATTGATTCGAGCGAGTGGTGGTGGCGATCAAATCCCAACTCGAACCCAGGTACAAAATTGTATCGAAATATCTCATCTGGCGAAAAAATTCAATTCGATGACATGTCCCGAATTTTGGAACTAACACCCAGGATGTATGTCATGGGGGTAGCAGCCGGTGATTACGATGGCGACGGATGGGTAGACTTATTTATCTCCGCTGTCGGATCGAATTACTTACTGCGTAACGTTGAAGGCCGGAAATTTGTTGACGTGACTTCTATCGCTAATGTGGGAGGTTCCGAAAAAGCCTGGAGTTCGAGTGCGGCTTTTTTTGACTACGATCGGGATGGCGACCTTGACTTGTTCGTGTGTAACTATGTGCAGTGGTCTCCAGAAATTAACCGACAAGTAGATTATCGATTGACAGGTATCGGTCGAGCATACGGACCGCCCACAGACTTTGCCGGTACGGATTCGTATCTCTATCGGAACGATAATGGCATTTATACCGACGTGTCGGAGGAAGCAGGTATAAAGGTCAGGCATGAAACTTCCCTGTTACCTGTGGGCAAGGGTTTGGCGGTTTTAGCAACTGATGTCAATAAT
Organism: Gammaproteobacteria bacterium; assembly: GCA_002708205.1. Lineage (GTDB taxonomy): Bacteria > Pseudomonadota > Gammaproteobacteria > Pseudomonadales > Azotimanducaceae > UBA11889. The sequence continues at coordinate 40,618 of PAMR01000015.1, read as the reverse complement.
GACCACTGGTTGGATATCGTTGTGGCGAATGACACAGTGCGCAATTTTCTTTTTTTAAACAACCAAAACGGTTCATTTGAAGAAGTTGGTATTGAACAAGGCGTGGCGTTCGATTCGGCAGGACTCTCGACTGGCGCAATGGGAATTGATGCTGCCTATTATGCAAATGATGATCGATTGGCTATTACGATCGGTAACTTCGCGAACGAGATGAGCTCTTTTTATGTGGCGCGCCCCGGGAAAAGTATTTTTAGCGACGACGCTATCGTGGCTGGTGTCGGAGCTAAAAGTCGCCGAGCTTTGACATTTGGTACGTTTTTTGCGGACCTTGATCTCGATGGTCGACTGGACTTGGTTGCAGCGAACGGTCACGTTGAACCAGAAATTAATCGTGTTCAATCATCGCAAGAGTATGAACAAAGAATACAGCTGTTTTGGAATTGCGGGGCAGATTGTTCGAGAGATTATGTTCTTGCACCTTCGACCGTCGGTCTCGATAAACCGCGCGTTGGACGTGGCTTGGTTTATTCTGATTTTGACGCTGATGGCGATTTAGATATTGTTGTCACACAGATCAATGGGTCAGCTGCAGTATTTCGTAATGATTTGGAGGGCCCCCGATCTTGGGTGAGACTTAAATTAGAAACTGAAGTTGGAAGTGCCATTGGGACCGAGGTATCTTTGTTAGCTGGTGGTACCACCCAAAAAAGATTGGTGATGCCAAGTCGTAGCTATTTGTCTCAGGTAGAACTGCCTATAACTTTTGGTTTGGGTTCGCTCCAGACTATAGATCGAATCGAGGTTCGGTGGCCGAATGGCCAAATGGAGAGTTGGGTTGATTTGGAACCAAATCGGATGCATACAATTATCCAAAACACCGGTTTTACCGCGCGCTAGCGATTTTCCCCAATACCTATTAGGTGATTTCTCAAGGCAGTCTAAAAGCTAAGAGCTTTGAGGTTTCATGGGGTGCACCCGTAGCGAGTACTACAAATTGTTTACCGCCGGAAGTAAATGTTATGGGCGGCGCACTGAAGTGGTTACCCATTAAGCGATGGTTCCAAAGTGCTTTACCGTTTTCTCTGTCTAATGCTACGAGGTGTGATTCACCATCGATTCTCTGTCCTAGAAAAATAAGATCCGGTGTCGCAAGTAAACCAGGTGCAGCTCCGGGGTTTCCCAAGTCAGCATCGAAGGTCGAACTGGCTAGTAGAGGATGATTTTTCGGCCCTTTTCCGTTAGGCACTTGCCATTTGATAATTCCAGTACCCATATCATAAGCGGTGATGGACGACCATGGCGGATTGACTATTGGGAGTCCATCGATTGTCGGAAATCGAGAACGCACCACCCATTGGTGACCTTGATCTTGAGACTCGACTTTACGCGGCAGCATTAGGGTGACTTGTCTACGTGAGGCGACGTAGAGGGTTTCCGTTTTCGGGTCGAAAGCTGCGCCACCCCAGTTGGCGCCACCCCCAATACCTGGAAGCATGAGTGTACCGTTGGGAGCGGCTGGTTCGAACAGAGGGCCAATTGTATGCTTGCCAGCAAGTNCGCGCGCCTTTTGAGCAAGTTCTGGTGTGAGGCTNAGGAGATCAGCTTCCTTGATACCTTGCATTTCAAAGGGGGGTGGCCAAGAGGGCTGAGGCTGTGTTGCAGAAGCTTTCTCTCCTTCCAAGCTGCTGGGGTTTACNGGCACTTCACGAATTGGCCAAACGGGTGCTCCGGTAACACGATCGAAAACGAACAGAAATCCAGTTTTAGTTACCTGTGTAAGGGCTTTGACGATCTTTCCATTTATATGNATATCGGTAACGATGGGTGCGGCGGGTAAATCGTAATCCCATATATCGTGATGAACAGTTTGGTAATGCCAGACTCTTTTTCCAGTNGAAGCGTCAACAGCGACTACAGAATTCGCGAAAAGATTATCTCCATGGCGTAAACCCCCGTAGAAATGATTTGTAGGGGCCGTCACCGGAAGGTAAGCGATGCNTAGGTCTTGGTCACAGCTCGTCATTGACCATACATTGGTATTACCCATCCATTCCCACGATTTGTTTTTCCATGTGTTGTTGCCAAATTCACCNGGCTGTGGAACTGTTTTAAAGNTCCACCTTTGCTTTCCAGTCAGGACATCAAACCCACGAACGTCGCCCAGTGGAACATTCTCTTTCCAATTACCTGAACGGGAAATGTGAGAACCGTCGGTGGGTTGGTTTCCGATAACCACAGTATCGCCGCAAACATTGGGCGCATAACTCCAAGTAGTTCTGTCGCGTGGAATTTCCCGGCGTAATCCTTTAGTAAGGTCGACTCGACCATCCTGTCCAAAAGCTGGAATAGGTCTTCCGTTGTTTGAGTCCAACGCGATCAACCAACCGTCTGTAGTTGACAATAGGANNCGTCCACCGTCCACTCCTTCGTGATACGCGAGCCCTCGGGTGGTAAAGCCAAACATAGGGGGTCGTATGGTCTTGTCGTTTCCAGGATCAAATGTCCACAGTGTGTCTCCTGTTAGGGAATCGATAGCTACTACTTCGGAATAGCGCGTCCGAAGAAAAAGCTTTCCTTGGACCATAAGGGGAGTNCCTTTAAAACTGTCGGGAGCGATACGNCCGTCATTCTCAGAGCCCGTCCAGATCCAAGCTAAACTCAGGCTTTGTATATTTTCTTTGTTGATTTCCGTAATGGGCGAATATTTTGTTGCGCCAACATTGCCGCCATAAGCGGGCCAGTCACCGTGAGTCGTTGTATAATCAAACAAGCGCTCTTTATCTTTGGGATCTGCCGTCAAAATCGGAAGTGTCTTTACTTCGGATTCGAGTTGATTCTTGACGGCCACTAACGTGTCTCTCCGTGCTAACCAATTAATATCGATGCTTGTGGTTGCCCGGCGATCGCGATATTGAAGCAGCCATTCGCCGCGTTCATTGAGTCCCTCGCCACCTGAAGTGGAACCGTGACAAAAACTGCAATCTTGCGCTCCATAACGGGTAGCGGTTTCAAAATATTCCGGTCTGGCTTCTAGATAGGTTGCGGAAATTAAACAGAGAAAAATGGAATATCTGCAGGAGGATCTGATGGTTCTGGTAAGTCTCTCTGCACCACGCATCGATTTGTTACTCTTTTTTCAGGTCCCCAGACGGTAACGTAGTTTGACAATAAATGCTTCGTTTTGTGGCTCGGCAAAAGTATTACTGAAAAGGGTTCCAAAATCATTTTCAGGATTAGGATCTGGAAAACGGCCGCCTCGGTTATACACAATGAAGAGGTCTGAAAGGGGTGCAATCTGCCATCTATAGCGTAGTTGCAANACGACCTCACTGATAGCGAAGTTATTTGCNTGGTTTTCGGTTTCGGNNTNGATCCGTGTAAGGAAGTCACCATTTTTGATTAATGCATAGCGTTGCGCTTCCTCAGCTTTGATCCCAACCCAATTCAGCTCGAGTTGTAGTTGCTGCTTTGCCGTAAAAAATGCGTCGAATTGGAGTCGGGGATACCATTCTCGCGTTTCGAAAGTAGAAAAATTAGTGCCTCCTTGCCACAGCAACCAAGACTCTTGAGTTTCGTAACGTGTGCTCAAACGCATACTCATCTGATCTATTGGACGGTAGGTGATATCTCCGCGCAAACTTCTTTTGAGTCCACCAAGGGACTCGCTCTCTACTTCCATGCGCAGTTCGTAATAGATGGGTTGTGCGCTGTCAGTGTTCCACCGTAATTTGGACTTAAATCGATCTTCGAGTTTGAAGATGCCGTTACCACGACTGTTCCGGTCATCCCANTNGNNTGGTTGGTATTCNAATTCGANTTGAAAACGTGTGTTGTTTTCATAGGACCAACGTCGACTACCGGNAATTTCACCGCGAAGCAGCTTCCCGTTCGGGTTAACGTCGCTACGTACCAGAAAAGAATTGCGGCGTTCGCGCAGTCCTTCAATGTTATTTTCTCGCCAAGTGTAGTCGTAAAATACGCTAGAAAACCCGTTTCGATTCAGATAACCCAAATCATTAAGATCAATGTCTTTGTCGTAGCCCTCGACCCTTAAGTAGTGGGAATGTCCTCTTTTCGGTGCAAAGTAGGTATCGACTTTGACACCCATCCCTTGGGCTGAGCTATCCATATCCTCGATATCGCTGCCGACGACTTGACCATCAATAATCCAGCGGCTATCGGGACTCCGATAGTGCGCGTCTACCGCGTGTGTAATAGCGCTTCGGTTTGGATGTTCTGTCACTGTGCCCAACCATCCGACGGCACGGCGACCACCGAAGCGAGTGTCTTCATGCAGCCATCGTAGAACACCAAAGTCCCGACCGGACGCATAGATACTACCGGTGTCATCGCTTAGCGAAAGACGAGTATCGTCTTCGGTGGCGGCTAGTACTCCAAATCGGGAACGATTCCACTGTCCGACACCCTTTGTTGCCAATAAAAGATCGACAGGTCGAGAGGTGTCAAGACTATTAATGTTTAGATCCTCCCGTAAATCTGGCCGACCTCGACGTGAACGAACAGAGGATCCAATCCGTCGAGTATGCAATAGCGTGGTGCCTCCTCCCCTCCAACTACTAGTACTGATCGTTGCGAATGTTTCCTGATTTTCTAGAAAAAATAGCCTTTTTTCTGGGAAGAACGTTTCGAACGCTGTCAAGTTTACGACTACGTCGTCGGCTTCAACTTGTCCGAAATCTGGGTTGACTGCGGCAGACAACAGAAATGCTGAAGACGGACGCCAAAATATGTCTACACCGGCATTCTTATCGTTCTTCTCGAGAAGAATGTCTTGGTTGAATGAAGCGTATGGGAATATTGAAAATTCTTGCTTTGGAGCGACATCTTCAAGTTCAAAGGCTTGAAACGCGGAGAGATACTTTGGTTGAGTAAACGGTAGTGCGGGCCACGACCAACGTTCGTGAAGTTTTCCGAGTTCACGACTGATCGAGAATCCCATTTGGCGCTTTCCTGTAGGAGCCTCTGGCATGCTCATCATCGACCAAGGTAGAAACATTTCAACCGTCCACCCATTGTCGACTTCTTTTGAACTTCCTCTCCATGGTCCGTCCCAATTTCTTCGGAATCGCCTTTCAGGTTGGATGATTCCATCCGAGAGGGAGCCACCTAATTTGACTTGAAACCAATAACCGTAGAGGCCGTTTCCTGAACTGTCGATCGCGAACTGAAAGGCATCTGAATCACGAAAAGAATCTCGACTCGTCAAGCGTGGAAACAGAGTATCGACGGGTTGCTCGTTCCATGCGGCAACGTAGAGCCCCCGTTCTGTGTAAAACAGGTAGAAGTGGGTTTGGTACTGGGGGCGCTTGTCTTTATCTGGGACGGATATAATTAAATGGTCGTAAGCGGGTACTTGCGACCAGATGTCCTCATCCAAAGCACCGTCTAGTCGAATGCCGGCAGTTGCTTCAGTGAANTTTGGTATTACTAATGGAATATCGCTAGCAAATCGAACTTGACCAGCAGGGTTTAAAACGGATCCGGTATAGGAGCTCTCTCCAGCGTGAGTGATAGCACAGGCTACTAAGCACAGACAGATGAAGATTCGATTCAATTTAATATACGAGGACACGTGCGCTTCGTTCAACAAACTGGCGATCCTATGGTAACCAATATAATTTCGCAAAGAATTACGCTGAAAGTTTTGGTAATAGCGGTTAAGACGTACCAGTTTGAGCNAGTTTTTTCGTTCGTAAACAAGAACTAACAAGAGACTTGGTGAACTAATGAGTCAGGCTGTCAGATAGNATGTCCAAGCCNGTATTTGACCATAACGTAGAGACTTCTTAATTTTTTGGAGTCACAGTTTTGATACTCGTTGTGACGTAAGACTCAACGGTAAGGACCTGATCGCGAGCATGAGAGGATATGAGGTTCCAGCTGACGTTTCTCAAAACGTTCCTTTTCTATTCAGGTGAATTGGCCATCAATACTGGTTTGACGACATCAGCCCAGACTCTATATCCCAATNCATTTAAATGTAGTCCATCGGAAACAAAAAGATCCGGGTTAACNGATTGGTCATTTAGCAACATGGGGGTNGCGATATCGATATAACATATTCTTGTATTCTTTCGTGCCCGTTCTGCGAGACCGGCGTTCACACGCTGCATTTTTGGCCAATAATTTTTTCGAAGTACNGACGGTTTGACCGCGATAAAACAGACGATGGATTCAGGCAGTTTTTTCATGACAAAGGCTGTGAAGTCGTCGAACTCGTTGAGAACTGAATCGACGTTAGATCCTAAACCTATGTCATTGTCGCCCTCGTAGACGACGATTAATCGGGGCTTATACTTCAGAACGATGCGTTCTCGGTAATAGTTTAGGTCGCTCATTTGAGAACCACCAAATCCTCGATTGATGACTGTTAAAGGAGCCATATCTCGAGCCAAGGTCTTCCAGTACACGATACTTGAACTACCTACAAATAAGACCGCGTCTTCTGGCGGCATGAGAATCGAGTCAATCTGCTCGAATGCTTTGATGGCAGTTTCCCAGTAAACGGCGCTGTTTTTTTGCTCCGGTTGTGCCTGGCTGTTGATAGTGGCTATAAGGGAGACGAAAAGAATAGATCTCCTTATTAGTATTTTTCCAAACATGGGTCCTCCATTAATCAAATTTGATTTGCTTCACGAGCAAAACATCGCGACTATTGACTCAAGTCTAGATCGTAAAACATCCATGTCGCATTTAAGTGATGAAGCTACAGCAAAATTTCAGAAGGATGGATACCTTTCGCCCTTGCCAGCGTTGGAACCAGCCGAAGCTGCTGAATATCGGTACCTTCTNGAAGAAATAGAACGTAAAGCTGGNGATAATGTTCGGGCGGCTCGAGGGGCGTTGCCAATAACGTATCAATGGGCCTGGGATCTCGTCCACGATAAACGTATCGTCNATCCCTTGATGGATGTGCTCGGCCCCAATGTTTTATTTTGGTCGATGGATTGGTTTATTAAGGAACCGGGCCCGGGATTCGTTTCCTACCATCAGGATGCCAATTATTGGGGACTCGAACCACACAATGTGGTCACNGCTTGGGTCGCCCTATCGGATGCCAGTGCTTCCACTGGTCCCATGAAATTTATTCCTGGAAGCCACCGCGGTGAATTATATGACCAGGACGACACCTTCGAAGAGAANAATTTACTGAGTCGTGGCCAGAGAGTTCGGACTCAGATAGACGAAANGAANGCCTGTTTGGCTCCGTTATCNANCGGTCAAATGTCTTTGCATCACGTGCGCATTATNCANGGATCTGAGCCTAATCTCACGAACGACCGACGAATAGGNATGGTTCTTCGTTACTGTGCTACAGACGTNNGGCAGACGAAAGTGGATGGAGATAGAGCTATCCTTGTTGCTGGTGAAGATACGTACCAACATTTTTCTTATATTCCGCGGCCAGAGACCGACGGCGGTGACGCAGAGCGCGCTTTGGGAAGAGCGCATGGGCAGACTCGACACAAGGCGCTGATGAACGATTAATGGGTCTTCGTGTTTTTTAGTTTGATTAACTATGCGTTCGAATCGCTAGCGCAACGCAAGCGTTTTGTTTCTCAACTCGCGTCGACCATCATACCTCGATTGAATGAACAGGGCGTAGTCCACGTCGGTGCGTTTGAGGAATCGGATCGGATTGGATCGATTTACCTTGTTCTACCCCATCAAACGATAGATGCTTCGGTCGCGGTTCGAGATGGGGGTCCAATCAATGTTGGAAACCGTGAAGCGAGCCATCTTGGGGTAGATTCGACTTATGTGACTGCGTCGAGCTCTCTACTGCGGAGCCTCGATTTCATGCCCGGATTTGAGATGCCGATTAATACTCCTACACGGGTTTTTCAACTGCGCACCTACGAAAACCCAACGGAAATTGCGCGTCAAAAGAAAATACAGATGTTTCGGGATGGCGAGTTTGAAATATTTAGACGCGTGGGGTTAGCTCCGGTTTTTTTTACCGAAACGTTATTTGGTACAGGCTTGCCCAACCTGACTTACATGCTCTCGTTTGATGACATGATCGCTCTAGAATCAGCATGGAGCCGGTTTGTTAAAGATTCGGAATGGAAGACAATGATCGAACGACCTGACTATTCTGATGATTTGCTCATCCGTTCGATTCGGAATGAAATTCTTTTCCCGATAGAAGCCTCGCAAATGTGATTAGCTGCGGTAGGATGTATTTTTGGTTTAAAGCATAAAGATTCGGGGGGATATATGGATTTCGGCGTACAGGTAAATGTTTATAGGACTTCGTGGGACGCGGTTAGAGCGTCGGTTGAGAAAATGGATGCTGGTCCTTGGGACAGCGTATGGTTTGCGGATCATTTTATTCCACCTGGGGCAAATCATGAACAGGAAGCTCTTACTGCCTTTGAGGGTCTTTCCGCTATCGCCTTTGCAGGCGGTATGACGAAAAAACTTCGCCTTGGTAACTTGGTGTTAGGAAACACTTATCGCAATCCGGCTCTGGCAGCAAAGATTGCCGGTACGATCGATACTATGAGCGAGGGGCGTTTTACGCTGGCTATCGGTGCTGGCTGGTATAAGCGTGAGCACGAAGCGTATGGGTGGGAATTCCCGCCGATGAAGGAGCGGCAAGACCGTTTTGAAGAAGCTGTAGAATTGATTCGACTCCTGATCCATTCCGGAGACCCTGTTGACTTTAACGGACAGTATTACCAAATAGAGAAAGCTTTTCTTTCGCCGGGTTCTTTCAAGAATCCGATACCGATTATGGTTGGAGGAACAGGTCCGAAAAGGACGCTACGGACGCTGGCGAAATATGGAGATGTTATGAACTTGGATGGTTGGGCAGGCGGTGGTATGTCGCTGGAGCACTACCAGAGTAAATCCGATATTTTGGAAAAACATTGCGAGGACGTTGGTCGGGATCCCGGTGAGATCCGACGTACCTTACTAATGCCTTGTTATTTGACTGATGATCAAGAAATGATCGATCGTGTTGTTAAAGGCCTAGGACCAGGCACTGTAGCTGGCTCTAGGCAGTACATTATTGATCGTATTGGCGAATTCGAAGAGGCTGGAATCGCAGAGGTGATGTTTGGCGGTATTCCTTCCGGGGACGTCGACCGTTTGTCACAGTTTGAAGAAGAGATTCTTTCCGCGTTCAAATAGTTTGAAATAAAGATAGCGAAGTTGGTACATCCGTGAACTGCAGGCCCCAGGGTCTTTTATTTTTTGGGGCCTGCCTTATGGACTTTGGATTCGTTGTGTGGAGCCAAAATAAAAATATTATTCTTTGGTTATGAGTTGTATAAGCAGAGGGTCACCTACCTTACAGTTGATTTCTTCACATGCCCCACCGAAGCTAATAGCCAGCTCTAAAGTTCCATCTTCATTTTCTGTGGCGATCCAACCGCCACGCTTAACATCCGTGTACTCGGCCCCATAGGTTGCGTACATAACTCGGCTTTGGTGTTCGAATTGGATTTGATCACCGAGCTGCATCCCGTTTTCCTTCAGTTTGGCTATACTCAGATTTGTGTCGATATTCGTGTATTCAGTTTCGACCGAAGCCACTCGGGCGTCAAAAATTTCTGAATCGGCTGCACACGAAAACGCGACGAAGAATAAAGGGACTATAGAAAGACGAAAGAGTCGCTTCATTTTTAACACGTATTTTTACCTTCTGATTAGAGTTTCTAGGGACAATATGATCGATTCCTTGAGAATTTAGTACACATGGACCGGTTGCGTTACGAACGATCGCGGACAGGCACAAGCTCCGTTAATATCCCTCCGGTGGATTTTGGGTGGAAGAAAGCTGCTCCTGCGCCATCATGATTGGGTCCTAAATCAATCTGTTGTAGTCCCTTTGATCTCAGACGCTCAGCTTCAACCAATACATCGTCACAGGCATATCCCCAGTGGTGCAGTCCGGCCCCAAAGCGTTCCAAGTATTTATATGTGCCTGCTTCAGGAACGACAGGGACTAATACTTCGATCATGGTCGCCCCCTCTCCTACCTGGATCATGTAGTTGTGTGTCCCTTCCGGGGGAAAATAAGCTCCATCTGGCAACGGGGTGCCAGAAGAAACCGCAAACCCCATTTTCCCCTCCAATGTCTCTAGCGCTTCATCGATTGAATGCGCGACTACACCGATGTGGTCTAGACGAACGATCATCCTGCTCTCCTTTCAATTTGTTTTGTCACTTACTACTGAACCCTATCCAAAGGCATGTTTGCAATCAAACCTAAAGAGTTGCCCCACGGATCTTCAAAGAAGCCTAACCAAATATCAAAGCCGTTACGATTTTTTGCGACGCGATGTGGTTCCTCTGTGAAGCTGATACCTGCCTCGTTTAGCGCTTTGGTGGCGTCGAAGATATGGTTGTCGGCGTTCAAATATATTGGTGAGCTCTTGTTTGGGGCGATGCTTTCTCTAATGAGTAGATGAGTCGGTCCACATTTAACCAGAAGCGTGCCGATTTGTGGCAGTCTGGAAACCATCGGGAGGCCCAGCGTTTGGCAGTAAAAATTTTCAGCTAAGGTGAGATTTGTACACTCAATGTCAATTTGAGCGATTTGAGTGGGAATCCAGCCTTCCTTTTGTGTTCGTATTTCGGTCTTCATGAGTTAGTCACCGGCAATTGTGATGCGTTGATTTGTTATATAACGTCCATCTTCGGAACAGAGGTGCGCTACGGTTGCGGCAATGTCTTCGGCCGTGCATACAAATCCAAAAGGCGACCTAGAATCAACATCTCGAATATCGTTTGGACCACCAGTAGCCTGTACGATTTTACGTCCCATGTCGGTATCTACTAGGCCCGGTGCAATCATATTCACACGCATGCCGTGTGTTTTCTCTTCGCGTGCTAGGGTGTGAGCCATGGCTTCCAAAGCAGCTTTGCTTACGGAATAAACGCCGAAACCAGGGTTTAAGGATTGTGCAGCTATGGAGGAAATCATGACGATGTCACTCCTAGGGGCCGATCTCATGTGTGGAACGAGCCCGCGGCAAAGATAGATGGGACCCCAAAGATTCACATCGAGGAGTCGTGACCACTGATTGTTAGTCGCATCGGCTATGTTTGGTCGATCGATAGCCGCCGACCCCAGTCCCGCATTATTTATCAATATATCGACTTGGCCAAAATCCTTAATGGCANTCTCTATCATCTGGGTTGTTGCTGTCTCGTCTGCNACATCAGCTTGGTAGGCATGTGCAGTCATCCCTAAATCGTTTATCTCATTAACGACCTCAGCCGCTGCTTTCTCGTTGCTAGTGTAGTTGATACCTACCTGCGCACCCTCGGCAGCAAACCGCAANGCTATGGCTCTTCCGATGCCTCTACTGCCGCCGGTAATTAGTGCACTACGACCATCCAGTTTTCCCATTATGTGCTCCTGATCTTTCACAATTGAAAGCATGAATTAACCATGAATTAAGCTTCAAGGTACACTGTGAATGTACTTTGGCTGTTTTCTGGCCAGTTTGGCCGTAATGGAGTGGCTAGCATGAGCAAAAAATGGTGTTTTACGCATACANCAGCTGACACNAANTCATGGAACGAGGGACTTCGGAAAATTTTCGACTATCGTGATCTAGGGATTAATGCGGCTACTGGTGGGGATTATGTGGCGCATATTATTCGTTGCAACGGCAATAAAGATCCCGATGACGTTCAACAATGGCATATACACGAATGTGATTTTCAGTACGTCCAGGTATTGGCAGGGACCGCGAAATTTGAGTACGAAGGACACGGCATACATATTCTAAAGCAGGGCGATGTAGTGTTGCAGCCTCCACGTATAAAGCACAGGGAAATAGAGGTGTCGGAAGATTTTGAAGTGTTGGAAATCGTCTCCCCGGCTGACTTTACCACGCATGTCGTAGACCCACCGAGTGGTGAACTTTGATTGAGGAAAACTAATGAAACTTTGTTTTTTTAATGATTATTTGATGGGGGCGGTAACGGAATCAGGTGTTGTTGATCTTTCGCCTGTGATCACGGACTTATCTGTTTTACCCCCACAGTTGATAATGAATACTGTGATTGAACAGTGGGACCAACGACGCGTCGAATTCGAAGAGTTCGTTGAATCCGCTTCGGTTCAGGGCGCCGATGATGTTCGATTTCGGGCCCCGACCCCTAAGCCGTTTGCCGTTGTATGTATGGCTGTGAATTACATGGAGAATGGCACATTAAAGGAAAAACCACCGCAACAAGCTTTTTTCAAGAATTCCCATAGTGTGATCGGTGATGGTGACACCATGCATTTACCCGACGTTCCTGCTTCTATTTTTGAGGGTGAAGCTGAGCTTGCTTTGGTGATTGGAAAGAAGGCAACCAAGGTCCCCGTGGACGCAGCTCACGATTATATTTTTGGGTATATGAATTTTATTGATGGTTCTGCGAGGGGACTTTCCGCTGGTATGGGATTGTCGTACTTTATGAAGTGTCAGGACGATTTTGCCCCTTTAGGACCTTGGATTACTACTAAAGACGATCTTGAAAATCCTCAGCATCTGCAGGTTNGNCAGTGGGTTAATGGAAAATTGACACATGACTACAACACGGATGATATGGCCCATAATATTGCNGAATCTCTCTCGTTCATTACCGCGAATACGACTTTAGAGCCGGGAGATGTCATAGCTCTCGGGACGAATCACCAAGGTCTTCACCCTTTCCAGGACAAGGATGTAGTTGAACAAGAGATTGATGGCTTGGGTCGATTGACAATTCATATCACTGATGAATTAGAAAGAACCTGGGAACAAAAAACACGAGCCGACAAAAGGGCTTTGAATGAAGACGGTCCTGCTCTGCAGCTGACTGGTAAATATGTGAGTTGACTATTANGGGTGGTGCCTAATAGTCCTGGTATTCCAAGTCCAACTTAATATCCCAGCGATCACATTAACGGCGGCAGTCGCGTAAAATACACCTATGTAGCCGTAAATTGAATTGGCCAAGATAGCGATAGGCACATAGAGCACTATTAGCCTAAGCAATGAGAGTGCTAAAGCTGGTCCGGGTTTCCCTAACGCGTTGAACGAAAAGCTCGCNGCGTTTTGAATTCCGACAAAACCTAAGCTCAACGCGACTATTACGAGATATGTCGTAGCTATATCGACAACAATAGGATCTTGGTTTATTAGTCTGATCATGGGCTCCGCGAAAAGACCGAGAGCGATAAAAGTAAAGATCCCCCAAAGAAGGCAAAAAGCCGTACTCGAACGCATCGTTTCTTGAACCCGTGTGTAATGTTTTGCTCCCCAGTTTTGTCCGACAACTGGACCCACGCTGGAAGCGACCGCTGCCATCATCATCCAAAAAATCAGTTCAAAACGAGTGGCAACACCAAATCCAGCTACCACTAAATCGCCATGTTCAGCCAGCAATCGAGTGACGATGCCNGCAGATACAGGTGGTATTAAATTATTGATTGATGCTGGTAGGCCGATGTGTGCAATGGCTTTCCACGATTGGATCAGNTGAGTAAAAGAATTGGTAACGAGGTGTTCGCGTACCAGTATCCAATGCATAGCAATAAAAAATGCAGCGAATCGTGAAAGTACAAAAGCGATCGCGGCGCCTTCGATTCCCATTGCTGGAATACCCATCCAACCAAAGATCAGAAATGGTCCGAGTATCACTTGCAATATGGATCCGAAGGTCATTACTAATCCGGGAACAGCCCCATTTCCAATACCTCGCAATAACAGACCGGCGACGGTACCGAGAACATAGGTTGGGAATCCAATTAAAAAGATTTGACTATACGAAACGGCTAGATCAAGAACTAACCCGTTGGCTCCCAGCAAATTATAAAAAGCGCGGCACCACATTGAGCCGACACATACGGAGATTATGGAAAATAGGACGACGAGCCAGAGGCAGTGGGTGGCAATTCGACGTACTTGTTCATTGTCTCCAGCACCATGGGCTCGGGCCATAAGGCTTGATCCACCAGCTGCGAGTCCTCGTCCTATCGCATGCAACGCAAACGTGGCGGGGAAAGTGAATGCAATTGCAGCGAGTTCGGCTGTTCCAACCAATCCAAGATAAGCGACTTCAACCAATTGAGCAGCATTGTTTGCAACAAATCCAATCATCATAAAACCCGATAAACGGGCGATGTGTGAGACAACTGATCCTTTTGTTAGATCTTGGCCTAATTGTTGCGTTCGCTCATCGGTTGCGACGACAGTTTGTGACGGCTGTGCGGGAGAGTTTGGTCTCAATGACTGACTAGTTTTTTTCTTCAATCGATTAGCGCGTTATCGATAATGCGAATCGGATGAATTGCTTTTTTCGAGGTTCCATGTGCGATTTGCTGCCGGCAACTGAATCCACTAGCCGCAATTGTTGTGTTGTCTGGAGCAGAACGAATGGAAGGAAGCAGTGTAAGTTCGGCCATATCGCGAGAAATTTGCTGATGTTCAGGAGCGTACCCAAATTGACCCGCCATTCCGCAGCAACTCGAATCGATAGGGGTAGTTTGCGTGCTGGTAAGTTGAAGTGTCTTTAGAACGGCGTCGAACGTTGAAAAGGCTTTCTGATGACAGTGTCCGTGAACTAAACAATCTTGTGAGGGCTGGACTTTTAGGGAAATTTGTTCTGCGTGAAGCGCCAGAAACTCCTCGATTAACATCATATGGGCACTCACTTTGGATGCTAATTTATTCCCCAATAACGAGAGGTGCTCGTCTTTAAAGGTAAACAGGCAGGAAGGCTCTAAACCAACAATGGGTAGTCCTAAATTAGCGTATGGCGCCAGTAATGCATGGGTACGACTGGCTTCCTTTTTCGCTTCATCAATCATTCCTGTCGATAAATATGTTCGCCCNCAGCANACTTTCTGGTCTCCGCCAACGAACCCAACACGAAGCCCCATTGAAGAGAGTACTCTTTTGGCAGAGANCACGTTCTCGGGTTCAAACCACTTGTTAAACGTATCAACAAACACTACGACGTCAACTGCCTCTGGCGGTTGACGTGGAAANTCGAAATTCTTATTAACCCAAGTCGGTAGTTCGCGTTCTTTGCTGAAGCCCGTNATTTTTTCTGATAGCCAACGTAGCGATTTTGACGAGTTCCGGAGATTAATTAATGNATTAAATNGAGAGGCGAAAGCTGCGTATTGGGGCAAATGTCCTATCAGGCGATCGTGCAAACTGACGCCGTTGGCCCNATTCTTTGCTGAGAGGTGTTCGATTTTTAGCCGTGTCATATCGATTCCGGTAGGACATTCCCGCTTACATCCTTTACAGCCGACACATAGATTCAATGATTCCGATACCGCTTGAGTGTTGAGGGGGTCTTGATCCGCATTATGGTCTGTTAATTGTCCTGTTAGTGCTAGTCTTAGGGTGTTTGCTCGGCCGCGGGTCAAATGCTTTTCGTCTCGAGTGACTCGGTAACTCGGACACATCACTCCGACATCGAGTTTTCGACATGCTCCGTTGTTGTTGCACATTTCCACTGCGCCATGAATTCCTCCCCATTCACTCCAGTCCAACACCTGTTTGGTGGGAATGACTTTATANTGCGGATGGAATCGAAAAATACTTCGATCATCCAGTTTTTCTGCATGAACGATTTTCCCCGGATTGAATAATCGGATCGGATCAAAAATGTCCTTTACTTCTTCAAATGCCCTAACAATTTGTTTTCCAAACATAGCTTCATGGAATTCGGAGCGTGTTATGCCGTCGCCGTGTTCACCGGAATGTGACCCACGATAATCTCGAACCATCTGAAAGCATTCTTCAGCAATAGAGCGCAGGGTTTTTGCTGCGATAGGATCTTTTAGATTGAGTATTGGACGTACATGCAGCGTGCCTACGGAGGCATGTGCATACCATGTGCCGCTGGTTCCATGTTGCCTAAATATTTCATCCAATCGCCTAGTGTATTCTGGAAGGTCTTTCAATTTGACCGCGCAATCTTCTACAAAAGAGATAGGCTTCCCGTCCCCTTTCATTGACATCACGATGTTCAGCCCTTGCTTCCTCACATTCCATACTGCGTTTTGTGACTGTTTGTCCGTTACTTTCACGAGTGAATTCGAACCGACAAGTTCTTCTAACGCNCCTAACTGCTTTGTCAATTGCGTGAGTTCTTCTCCGGTAAATTCGACCAACAACAAGGCTTGAGGATGTCCCTGAATAAACCGATCCAGAATCGGACGAAACATGTCAATTTCATAAGCTAAGTCCATCAACGTTCGATCGACCAATTCGACAGCAGTAGGGTTTAAATCCACAATTTTTTGCGGGGCTTCCATGGCACTATGAAAAGAGTCGAAGTGGCAGATGCCCAGAACAGTGTGGTTTGGGGTAGGTTNNAGCGCCAATTCGAGTTCAGTAAAGAAGCCTAGGGTTCCTTCGCTACCAACCAGTATGTGAGCGAAGTTGCTGCCGTTTGGATCGATGGTGTCTATGTTATATCCCCCGACNCGGCGTAGTAGTTTCGGGAAACGTCTTTCTATCTCTTCTTTTTCCCGAGCACCAAGTGCTTGAAGTCGTTGCACGATATTGAGCAGTCGATCGCTTCCTTGAAAGTCTTGAAGGTTTGCTTTGATCGGACCCATGTGAACGGANCTTCCGTCACTTAACAGTGCTTTTATGGCATTGACGTTGTGGACCATATTTCCATAGCGAATGGAGCGTGAGCCACAGGAATTGTTTCCAGCCATTCCACCCAGAGTTGCTCGGTTTGCGGTGGATACATCCACGGGGAAAAATAGGTTCTGCGGTCTTAAGGCCGCGTTTAGATCATCCAGTACTACACCAGGCTGTACCTTTGCTCGGCGATTATGTTTGTCGATTTCGATGATTCGATTTAGGTACTTGCTGACATCGATGACGAGAGCTTCACCGACAGTTTGTCCGCATTGGGAGGTGCCTCCGCCGCGAGGCAATACAGGTACCCCGGACTCCGAAGCGATAGATATGGATGCCACTATATCGTCTACGTTCTTGGGTATGACTACGCCAACCGGTTCGATTTGGTAGATACTTGCGTCGGTGCTATAGCGTCCCCGGGTGGCAGGATCAAACAGGACCTCGCCCTCGATTTCTCGAGCGATTTTTCCTTCCAATCCAGTATCGCCCGGTGGGATGGGACTATGATGTCTCATCGAAGTCTCGCCTATGCAGCTATTAGCTCCTTAACGTGACGGTAGATACTGTGTTCGCGTCCAAGATGGATAATCGCCGCACTCTTGGTAGCAGCCACTAGGTGGAGCCACCGGTATTCGGGTCGTGTATTGTGGTATTCGTCTACGATGGCTTGGAAGTGTTTAAGAGAATGCATTTCCGTAAAATCGTCACGGCAGGCGATTTCGGCCAGACGCCCAAAGTATTTTTTAGGATCATATCCGCTGTCGGCATACTGCCGCGCTAATGCGACAGCATTCTTAACTTCGTCCGGCGCGACCGTCTGTGCGACTCCAATTTTTCTCCAATCTAACCAGGGCACATCCTCTACACTCTCTTGGATGGCGTCCAATAGTTTGTCCTCACTTTGCTCAGGCAAACTCTCGGTAATGGTGCTATCGAGATTTACCTCCCAGTTGAGTAGGCGTTCAGCGAGCAATACTTCTGGCCCCGTAAAACCCGTGAGTAGTCCTAATATCTTATTTTTCAGAGACACTCCAGGCTGATTTAACAAGTAGCGCCTGTTATTGGTTCCGGTATGTAGATGAGAATCCATGGGGTTGCCATAGCTCGTGGACAGATAAGCAGCGGCGGCACCGATAGATAGAGCTTCACCCGCACCCTCAAGGGATAAGCCATCAGCCAGTGCTTCAGCTATGGGTTCAATATTGTCCAGATAGTTCTTGGCTCGTCCCATTCGCATGCCGAGTTGGCCGATTCTGTCGGCTTCGTCTGCAGACGTCTTCATTCTTACGGTTCCGTCTAACAGTTTGTATTCATCTAAAAGAGATTCTATTTCTTCGAACGCAAGTGCTTTGGGTAGCAATGGCGTTGGACGACGAGCCTGATAGCGAACGGCTGGTCTCATCAAAGTACTAGCCCATTCCCATCCCAGGCAATCTAGTGCGCGAGCCGTGTACACGGGATAAACAAAATTGTGATCATCCAGACCATTTCTTGAGATTGCTAGAGGTAGCAGCTGATCCAGGGCTTCGTTAGACGACAAATGCTTGAGTAGCCATAAAAAGTGGTGTTCGGCCGCCGGTGCTTCTAAAGCTCGAAGGCTTTTATGAAAAGCGCCTTTGGTGGCGTCGATCGCATTTTCACCAATACGCGCTGCATCACTAATTCCCTCGGTAAGAACCTCGTCACTGATGTGATAGCTCTCGACATGACCTGGCTTACCCTCTAGAGGCTCTATTGCTGGCATCACGAATGGGCCCATCTGCGGTGAGTGAACGTGATTATTGCAAAGCGCCGTGTGTTGGATAATGGGCAAGAAAGACAACTCTCCTCCCAGTCTCTCTGCCGTTTTCAACACGGGATAGACTCCGCAGATCGGATGTAGAGGGCCTCCATGGTGTTGGGGAGGCAGCTCCGTAGAACGCACTACTGCCAGTGCGCTGGCGGTAATGAGTTCTTTAGCTGTAATACCCTCTTTAAGTTTTTTGTAGCTCTCTTCAACGATTAGGTTGGTATCCGTTTCTTCGATAAAACGAACCATTGCTTCGACCTCGGGTCGAAATTCGACAGATTTGAACACGGTAAGTCCCCTCTTAACGTTATCCTTATAGGATCTTAAGCTCTATTGGCCCTAATTCACCACTGGTTGAGGTCGAAATTGAATATTTGGGTAGATGCGGATGCATGTCCGAACGCGATTAAAGAGGTAATTTTCCGGGCTGCAGAACGGCGTCAAGTCACGACCACGCTAGTTGCAAATCAACATATACGGACACCACCCTCTTCGGTGATCCGCTCAGTTCAAGTGGAACAGGGGTTTGATGTGGCAGATAACGCGATTGTCGATTATTTGGCTGCTGGCGATCTGGTAATCACGGCTGATGTTCCATTGGCTGCAGAAGTCGTTACCAAAGGAGCAGTTGCGCTAAACCCTCGTGGGACCACATATACGCAAGAAAACGTCCGGGATCACCTTCAACGTAGGGATATGATGGATGAACTACGTACTTTGGGTACCCTCAGCGGAGGCCCGAAAACTTTGGGTAAACAGGATGTGCAACGGTTTGCGAATGCATTAGATCGCTACTTAACGAAATCGGGAGTTTAAAATTATTAATGNGNNCCNTGNGNNCCGTGGGCATGCCGATGCGTGAGTTCCTCTCTAGTTGCTTCCCGCACGTTCGTGATAGTGATATCGAAATTCAGTGTTTTGCCTGCATGGGGATGATTCAGGTCGACGTCCACCATTTTCGAACCTACTTTCAGTATGGTGACGGGTCGTGTCCCTTGATTGGTTTGCAATTGTGCTACCTGTCCCGTCTTGAGCTGTTTCGGATTACCGAAATGNTTTTTGGATACCCGTTGCGTAAAGTCTTGTCGGTATGCACCGTAGCCATCNTCTGGGACGACTGTGACGACAAATTTTTCGCCNGNNGTTTTCCCCTCTAATNCTTTCTCCACNCCCCGAATAACGTTTCCATGGCCATGCAATATGGNTGTTGAGTTGGTCGGAGTGGACTCGATCNGAAGNCCCNCATCGTCTACAAGCGAGAATGTGAATTCGACGATGGTGTCTTTCTTTACNTCCATCTTTNGAACCTTAAAAATTCAAAATACTTTCTTGAAACCTATTTATAGCGGTAACACCGTCAAAAGAAAAAGGAAATTTCAGGGGGGGTTTATCGGAGTTGATTTTGGCTACCGCCAGACCCGGTCCTGACTCGTTGTGTANATAGTCGATTAACGAAGGCATNTCACTTTCTTCTGAAAATTGTGTTGTNGTCTTAAATCCNCAGGCCTTCGCTACTTGGCTCAAATCAGTATTGCCCGCGGTGGCCGTTGGCTGACCTCCGGTTTCCAGATACGCTCCGTTGTCTAGTACCAGAATCATNAGATTTTCTGTTGCTTGATTGCCGATAGTNGCTAGGGTACCTAATCCCATTAAAAGCTCGCCATCTCCTGTAATTAAAACAATACGTTTTTTGGGTTGAACCAAAGCTAATCCGAGCGCAAATGGTCCTGCCTGGCCCATGGCGCCGATGAATTGAAAATCGTTTTTGTGATTTCCTGCAGCTGCAACATCCCATGTTGGGGAACCAAGACCAGAGACAGCAAATAAGTTTGCTGGTCGATTTTCCAGCACCTGTTTAACGACTTCGCGGCGGTTGAGCATTACTGTTCTTCCTCAAAGTGTTTGGATCCAATTAACTTTTGGGATAANAAAACGGCGCATGAGCGTCGTGTGTTGTAGGCGAGACTGGCGGCAGCATCCACCGATTTATCAACTTCGCCAGGGTCGTTGGCACGGAAAATATGTGTATCCATAGTTTCGAGAATAGTAGGGGTTGCTTTACCCATCGGAACTTGCCAAGGGATGAACTCACCCCATTCACCNCGCATGGTAACGATGGTCAAGAACGGAATCCGGCAAATTATCGGAAGCGCTAACGCATTCACACAATTTCCGACCCCGCTGGATTGCATGAGAAGGACTCCCTTGGTGCCTCCCGACCATGCACCACACAACAGACCGACACCTTCTTCTTCAGTGGTCAGGGTGACAACCTGCATTTGTGTGTCCGCTTGGCAAAGTCGAATCAATTCGCTATGTCCGGCATCCGGTACATTCGCGATGATACGAATATTGTGGTGCGAGAATGCCTCGTAAATTTTGTCAGGCCAATTGGCGGATTTTGAATCCATTATGGTTCCTTGTCCTNTTCAGCATGCATGCTACGGGGTAGTCGTACTTAGGTGTAGTATCTATTGGACAGACTCGAGGATTTTTATGAGTGAACCAGCTGAAGAACGGGTGAAGCCATTAACGATAACGCCTAGCGGAGCAACGCTCGGAGCGCTAGTGACCAACCTACGTTTGGATAACCTTGATGACGAGACTTGGTATGCCATTGAAGCAGCCTTTCATAAATACGCTGTGCTGGTCTTTCCGTCGCAATTCTTAGATGAGCCAGCGCAACAGGGGTTTGCAAAGCGTTTCGGTGACCTGATTATTGATGCGGTACGTTTCAGTAGCGAGAAGGATGATGGAACTCTTCGAGGAGAAAGCGACCCGGTCATGAAATTGTATCGAGGAAACGAAGACTGGCATACGGATAGCTCATTCCAAAAAATTTCTGCCAAAGTATCGATACTTTCTTCCGTCAAAGTACCGAAAAGTGGAGGACAGACTCAGTGGGCAGATATGCGCTCCGCATTCGACATGCTTGATCCGAATACTCGACTGAAAATATCGAGGCTGAATGCGCGTCATTCTCTCTACCACTCACAAAAAAAGGTTGGGGGAGCTCAATCCACAACCACAGCTGGCTTGCGGGAACTGCATGGGAAAACGGACACTGGGGCGTATCAGCCACCTGATGAAAACCGGGTACCGTTGCGACCTCTGGTGAAAGTGCATCCAGTAACAGGACGCCCATCTCTTTTTATCGGGCGNCACGCGCATGGNATTGAGGGGATTAGTAATGCAGAGTCAGAACGATTGCTGGAAGAGTTAACTCAATTTTCGTGTCAAAGTCCGAGAATTTATTCACACGATTGGAAGGTTGGGGATATTGTGATTTGGGATAATCGATGTGTACTGCATCGTGTCAGGTCTTGGCCGTTAGANAGTCCACGTGTAATGCTGCATACCAGAGTAGGAGGTAATCCTTATACGGAGGGGGCGATTTCCATGCGAACAATTGATTAAACTGGGAGTCGTACGCGTTATAAGCTGCGGTTTACGTATTTAGAAAGAAAGAGAGAAGCAAGTGAAATTAGAAGATGTAAAGAGTGTGGGAGTTTTGGGGGCAGGTGTCATGGGCGGCGGTATAGCCCAATGTATTATTCAGGCTGGAATAAAAACGATCATTCGNGATTTGTCAGAAGAGATTTGTGAAAATTCTAGAGAAGTAATTCTGAATAGTCGTTTTGGGTTTAACAAGTCGGTAGAGATGGGCAAGATGAGCCAGGATCAAGTCGACGCAGCGATGTCATGTTTGAGTTTTACGACGGATGTTCAAGATTTAGCTGAATGTGATGTCATTATCGAAGCAATTGGCGGTGGGCTTGATGGAGCTATAGAGAACAAACCTCTGAAAATTAAGGTTTGGGGTGAAATGGACGCCGTGGTTAAGAGTGAAGCGGTGTTTGCCAGCAACACATCAATGTTTACGATCGCTGATTTAGCGGACGCGACACAACGAAAAGACCGATTTATTGGCATGCACCTTTTTAGTCCGGCAAATATTATGAAATTGGTCGAAGTGACTCGTACAGACGACACGAGAGATGATGTTGTCGAACTGATCGTAGCACTAAGCACTGCTATGCGAAAAATACCGATCGTTCTCAAGGATGTGCCAGGCGATACGGGTTTTGTTGGTAATCGGATCATGGGTGCTGTTCGTAGAGAAGCAATGAAAATTGTCGAAGAGGGGGTTGCCACAAAGGATGATGTTAATACAGCGATGACCCAAGGATTTCGATGGCCCGCAGGCCCTTTCCCAGACGGACCTAANGCTCGAAGTGGTTGGAAATAAATCAACTGGTTGGAAGTGGTTCCGTCCCTGGAGAAACTACTAACTTAGCAAGTTGTTGTGCTCCCCAAGATTGGGCCCACGAGTGAACGGAAGTACATTCCAGTCTAGAAAATGATAAGGAGCTCGGACCGTGCCAATCTGTCCAACGGGGGGTACGTGAATCGAGCCTAAGATTGCATTTTGCTCGACCAAAGGATCGGCAAGGACTTCTGTCATCGTGGGAATCTCCATGGCGGGAATATTCCTTTCGCGATAGTATTCTAACCAATAGCTACTACTTTTTTTTGCGATTGTTTCAGCATTTTCATTGAACGGAATGTCGTGCCCTGTGGTACCAAGACGGATCCAGTTGCCGTCAGCGCATTGGTAATAGTCGTCAGAGGGCTTTATTGATCCAGAGGGCAATCCCATTTTTTGGCGTAGGAGGTCTTCTCCGATGGTGTAGGTACCGATGCCCAGTAAGGAAGTCTCAATGATGCTCCCTAGTTCGGTGTTCCTTTGCTTGTGTACTGCTGCTAATAACCCCGTTAAGAGAACCAATGTCGCTATGTGATCTCCTTGCCCGCTGCGCGAACGTGGTGGAACTCCAACTTGGGCCGTCAAATTTCCCAAAATACCGGATCGAGCAAAAAAGGCGGTCAGATCGAATCCTCCATTCTTTGCGGCCGGTCCCTTTGAACCATGCGCGGTCAACGAAACATAGATCAACTTGGGATTATTTGCGGTGAGCTTATCACCATCGAGTCCATATTTAACTTGTCGATATGGCAACATGTTAGTTATAAAGATATCGCAGCTTTTAATGAGAGTGTGTAATTTTTCGAGACTTGGAGGATCGGATAAGTCAACTTCAAGGCTACTTTTTCCGCGATTATCCATATGGTAGGAACGATTGAGTCCGGGTGGATCACCCTCAACCAGGTGAGGTAAGGCGCCTCTCCTGGGATCTCCTCCAGGAGGTTCAACCTTTATGACTTCAGCTCCTAAATCTACCAAGAGTGACCCGAGTGCCGGTGCGGCTACATAGTGAGAAGTATCCAGCACGCGTACTCCGGAGAGAGGCAACGTCTGATTTTTTTGCGGAACTGGAAACTGTTTTTGATCCCAGGACTCAATATCAAATGGAGGCAGTGTCAAGTCGAATTCTTTTTTGGGGACATTCCGAACCACAATAGGAGTGGCTAGGAAATGACGAGGACTAATTATTTCACACGCGTCGAACTGAGGGTCGAGTAGAACATCTTGCAGCATAGCAATCGGGTTCCAATTAATTCCGATATGCCCTAGTCGTTTGCTCCACTCTGGCCGAGTGTGTTGGGAAAATTCGACATCGAGTAATTTTACGATTTCAGTCGTATTGATTCGTCGCAATTTTTCCGTGGCAAATAACGGATTACTCATCCACGTTGGATCGTCGACAATGGTACGAAATTTGTCCCAGGCGTCTGCAGCACTGGCGACACCAAGTAACAGCCACTGCCCGTCTGCACAGCGGTACGAATTACCCAGTGCATTAAGCGGCTTTCTACGATCGTATTGGGGTGGTTGCTTCTCACTGCCTTGTACGACTGTGACGTCGTTAGAAATAGAGTACATACCACTGGCCAGTAAGGTGGTTTCAACTGCTCCTGCAAACCCAGTACGTTCTCTCCGTAGAAGCTCAGCAATTACTGCAGAGGTCAAGGCAAAAGCCCCAGATCGCGAGGCTTGTCCGTTTCCAAAGCGGAGTGGCTTCCCGCTCGACATCAGCCCCGTAGTTCCGCTTTTTACGTAGAAGGCGGCGTCATCGGAAATCTGTAAACCTTCATGATCATATCCGAGAGCAGATATGTGTGCATGAATGAGCTGTGACCAACGTTTTGAGGATTGCCTATCTATACCTAGTCGCTCTAATTGCTTCTTTGTAAAGTCGGTTATCAACACGTCAGTATGGCTCAGTGCTTTAGTTACNGATTGCATATCTTCCGTACGCAGTAGCTGCTTACCACGTTGGTCTAAACGTATTTCGAGATCTGAAAAGGTGGTTGCCGGATGAACAACTTTAACCACACTGGCGCCCAGGTCCGAAAGAATGGCCCCTGCGGCGGTTGCTGCTTGACCTTCAGCGAGTTCCATAATTTGGACTTGCTGTAATAGCGTATGACTAATAGTGTATTCCCTAGTCACGTAAATCTTTGATTGAAGATATCTTCTCAGGAAAACGGGAGTTATGCATGGGAATTGAGGTCCGTCCCTTGAATCCAACTATAGGTGCGGAGGTATGGGGGTCGAATGTACTTGCTCTCACCGACGAAGTACTAGCGGATATTCACGAGGCATGGTCGCAACACAGTGTGATTTTTCTCCGAGATCAGCCGCGGCTGGCTCCGGAACAACAGATCAGCTTCGCCCGACACTTTGGACCAATCCATATNCATCCAGCCTCGCGTAGCCGAGAAACGGAGTATCCGGGGCTCATGAAAATGCGAACGACGAAAGAAACCAAGGTGGCCTCGGGTAATCGATGGCACTCCGATGTCTCCTGTGATCTTGAGCCACCTTCAGCCACTACGTTGCAGCTCCATANAGTTCCCAATGCAGGTGGTGATACTTTATTTGCAAGTATGTANGCAGCCTATGAAGCATTGTCGGAACCGATGAAGGTCTTGTTACAGGGCCTCACAGCTAGACATTCTGGTGAGGAGTCGTATCGACGACTCTTTCAGTTCGAAAATCCCGCGAACGCGACCTGGCCGGAAGCTGATCATCCTATAGTCCGTGAGCACCCCGTAACACATAAACCGGCGCTTTACGTTAATCGTGAATTTACACACAGCATTAACGGTTTACCCCGATTTGAGGCGAAGGCAATATTTGAGTTCCTGCTAGACCATGTGGAGCAGGTCTCGTTTCAGTGTCGATTTTCTTGGACACCGAATGCCATCGCTATTTGGGATAATCGATGTGTTCAGCACCATGCGATCTGGGACTATTGGCCAGAGGAACGAAGTGGACACCGTGTTACTGCTCAGGGGGAAAAACCGGTTATGTGGACGGGTGGAACTCCCTCAGCGTCTACGAATTTGCGTCTGAGTGCCTAGTTTCTCTTACGAATTGCGATAGCTATGACGATGCCAGATATTCTTCTCAGCGATTTGGAGCCTTTCGCGATAGGNGGTACGCGTAAATGTTTCGTGCATCCTGAAGACGCAAACCGGTGTATTAAAGTTCTGCGGCCGGATCGAACGCCTGAAGCTCGTCGCGCTATTGCGTCGGGCTGGCGACGATACAAGCGTTTACGNGATTTTGATGATCAATGGAAAGAGCGCAAGGTTTATGAATACTTGCTGAGGGTTGGAACNCAGAGTTGGAGACATGTCCCGGAATATTTTGGGTGTGTTCAAACCGATCAGGGACTCGGGATAGTGACTGCGTTATTCCGAGACTATGACGGTGGCTTTCCAAAGAATTTAGAACAGCTGGTACCGTCTGGAATAAGCGNGNCCCTTGAGAAAGCCATTATAGAATTTAAAGGATGGTTACGCGAGACACTATTCCTTTCCCGCGATTTGTTACCCCACAATATTATAGCCGTTGCTGATTCAGACCATAGCTATCAGTTAGTAATCGTTGATGGGATCGGAAATAGTGAATTCATCCCAATTTCNTCATGGTTTAAACGATCTGCTCGAAGNAAAATAGAGCGTAAAATAACGAAATTTGATTATCGATTACGAATTTTATTGCCGGAATAGTATGCAATTTCTGAAGGGATTAGAGACGCGAGTACGAGGAGTGAGAAATCAACTAGCTCCGGTTCTTTATGCGGGTAAACAGCGGTATTGTCCGATTTGTAATCGNTCGTTTCGAAAATTTCGAAAGGCAGGTCGGGCTCCGAATAAGCGCCCTAACGCTGTTTGTCCAGCGTGTTCATCGAGGGAACGGGATAGGTTGGTTTTTCTCTTTCTTCAGTCGCTTCAAGATGGTGGTTTTGATTTGCACACGCGGCTTTTGCATGTNGCTCCTGAGCCATGCTTACGGANCANGTTTACTGAATTGGCGAAAGGCGGTTACTTATCGGCAGATATTTATCGTAAGGATGTCGACGAACAATTTGATGTCATGTCTATACCTTATCCGGATAGGAGCTTTTCAGCGGTCTTCTGTAGCCACGTCTTGCAGGATGTTACAGATGACGAAAAGGCGATAGCGGAATTTTTTCGTATCTTGAAACCAGGTGGTTGGGCGATTCTTAACGTCCCGCTTTCAACGGATATCACAATCGATCATAAAAAGAAGTGGAATGGTACACGTTCGAAGTACAACAAACGGCCGGATGAATATCTACGCAGCTATGGTCCTGATTTTGCGGTTCGGTTTGCACGAGCAGGATTTGACGTCCGAGTTATCCATAGGGAAGAGGTTGCGAGCCCGAAAGACTTTAGTTCGCTCGGGATAGAAGGTCCTGGAGCCGGTGAGATCTATTATGGAATCAAACCGACTACCGACCNAGCCAATATTAGACAGTAGACTCTCCTACCAATTTTCAACCCACGGTCTCAGCACTATTTCGAAAGCCCAGGTGGAGCGATGTTGTTTGTGTAACTGCAAATACATGGCCGCGATATGATCCGGGTCGGCCATATTGTCATCCACTGTATCTCCTGCGCCCCAGTGTGCCCGTGATCCATCTTCCTGCGTAACACCGATAGCGGCGTCAATGGGCACGTTTGCAACGTGGATGCCTTCTGGCATCAGTTCACGCGCCATGCTTTCAGCGAGTCCGGATTTTCCTTGGCAGGCCATAGCGAACGCGCCACTCTTTGGGTATCCCTTCATCGCTGCGCTCGCATTCGTGAATATTACAGTTCCGCGGTGTCCATTTTCGGGAATGGGACTCGCTAGCATAAGCTTCGTGGCCTGTTGGGCGACTAGAAATGCGCTAAATGCTGAGTTCTTTATGACATCGAGCACGAGGCTTGGTTCTNCTTCTGCTACCCCTTTGCGAAATATTTCGCGTGATCGACCGTCGATATTGTGTACGACGAGCTTGGGNAAGCCAATTTCGTCTTGTACGGTTGCGAATAGTTCTTCCACTTGATTGGGGTCACTGGCGTCCGATTGGTAGCAACGAACCCCGTACTCATCCTCTAAGGCTTTAAGTACTGGCTTGTTTGGAGTGCGCGCAGCTATAGCGACTTGCATACCTTCTTGACGAAACAGTCTGGCGCAGCTTGCGCTAATACCCGGACCACCTCCGACGATCAATGCGACTTCATCGGTCATCTATCAATTCCTTATTTGGTTTTTTTTTAAAAATTCGTAAAGTTGACGGTCGTGCCGACTCATCGCTGAACGACCATTTTGGTTTACCTGTGGCTGCCAATTTGATTTTTGAACACCCATCGGTTTGTCGCCCATTACAGTCACTCGTTGTATCAGCCGTTCTCCTTCAAAATCGTTCAGAACGAAGTGTTGTGTACAACGATTATCCCAGATTGCTATGGTTCCNGGCTTCCATCGGTACCTCACTGTAAAGCGGGGATTGGTGACCCAGTCACTTAAATGTTTAAGCACTACGCTACTTTCTTCTGAGCTCATCTCAACAATTCTGCGCGTAAAGTGCTGATTTACGTAAAGAGCCCGTCTTCCAGTTTCGGGATGAATTCGTACAACTGGGTGTATGGCCATTTTGTCCGAGCGATTATGCGGGTGGGCATCGTGAAGTGCTGTTAATTCATCGCAAAGCGCTTTCATAGGCCCGGATAATTTGTCGTAGGCCTCACATAGACTGGTCCACATAGTGTCGCCTCCAACAGGAGGACAAACTATTACATGCATGATCGACATTAAGGCGGGTTCCGGTTCGAAGGTTATGTCCGTATGCCATTCGTCTGCAACACCGCCTTTGCTTGCCTCTAGCTGAAAAATTTCTGGGTAAGGAGTGGGGTTTTTTAAGTTCGGGTGGCCCTCTAGACGACCGAAATATCGACCGAAGGCAACATGTTGTTCTGGACTGATCGACTGATTCGGGAAAAACAAAACCATGTGGTCCAACAAAAGAGCCTTAATGGCGTCGATATCGTTTGGGGTCGACGTCTTGAGATCGACGCCCGTCACTTCAGCACCAAGTGAAGCCGCCAGACGTTCTATTTGCCATGTACCTGGGATTGTCATGTATCGTTTTTCCTGTGAGCGAGGGTTATGCAAACACGTGGGAATGTACCAATTCAATTGATATAAACAATACCCGAGGTGCACGTCGAGTATTCATGTGTTTGTGTTTTTAAACCAACAAACGTCCAAGCTAAGGATAGAGATCCAGGAAATTACGATAGAA
Organism: Gammaproteobacteria bacterium; assembly: GCA_002708205.1. Classification (GTDB taxonomy): domain Bacteria; phylum Pseudomonadota; class Gammaproteobacteria; order Pseudomonadales; family Azotimanducaceae; genus UBA11889. Next base: position 11,630 of record PAMR01000015.1, on the reverse strand, counting down.
AAATTGCTCTTGTTCCTCAATCGTTAACTCCTTAGTTGTCCGAGTGAAACGACCGATAGGGTCTCGACCGCCCTCGGCATGGGGGTAATCCGACGAAAACATATAAAGTTTTGAATTGGATTCGGTAACGAGTTGCTGAACATTTTCGAAAGGATACGGGGTAAAACGGATTTGGTCTTGTATTTGCTCGGAAGGCTTGCGATTCATCTCGGCTAAGTGGGGTTCCGATTTTGACCAGATGTCAGCAGCATAGTCGAGTCGCCNTATCATGTCAGGGACCCAGCCAGCTCCTATTTCAATTACTCCTCCCATAAGATTTGGAAATTGTTCTAGTACGCCGTCGAGAACGAGGGTGGAAATAAAACGAGCACTTGCGTGATGAATCACCGTTAAATCTTTTGATCCGATCACTTCNGCACCACCTCTCGCAGTACGTCGTTCGGGACGTCCGTCGTTCATCCAGGGATCCTCAATCGATAAGGGCGCACTTCCGACGTGCAGAATAAAAGGTAATTTATTGTCCTCTAGCGTTCGCCAAATTTCGTGGTGATCGGGGTGACCGGGAGATCGTCCGGATGGGGCATCCGCGCTTATCCAGATGGCTCCTAAGCCCATTTGAATCGCCTCGTTTATGGTAGCTATCGCTATGCTCGGGTTGTCNAAAGGAACCATGGCGACACCGATCAGTCGNTCATCTTTCTCAACAAACTCTGCCATAGCACGATTGTGTGCTTGCGCGGTACCGTAAGCCAATTCGAGATCTTTAGCTCCAAATATAAGGCGAGCACAAAAAGTCGAAAAAATGACCTGTTTTTGGAATCCTAGAAGGTCGAGAGCGATCCCCCTTTCGTTGCCATTGAATGCACCGAGGGCATCATGCCATTTTGGCCCTTTGGTTAGGTTGTTCCCCAGTGCGGTTAGCTTTTTGACTGTTTCTGGCGAGTGCGAATCTCGTCCGACATGTTTTCCAGGATCGAATATGCCAGTTGTTCTGGTACCTAGGGATGGTAGGCGTGTGCGGAGAGACTGTGATGCGTGGGCAGTGAGAAAATCTGGAAGCTCCATCAAGTGGCTGTCTGCATCATGTATCTTCATTTCGCCGGCGTAGGTCATACTATTTTCCTCCGTAGCTACGATTGATCGCCTTAATGATTCCGGTTGTGAGGTAACTTTCGTGCTGCATACTATTTGCCGATAGACTACATCAATAGTGCGGTGGTTTTGGCTCCACCGACGAAGGATTGATTTCGGTGCTACTCTGTACTTGTTCGATCAACAGATTCACTGTTGAATTAAGTTTGTCCATACGCNGTTGAAATTGGACGATAACTTCATTCAGTTTGTTGATGGTGTCTTCCTGGAAGGCTAGTTGGCTTTCGAGATCGTTGATGCGACTGACTAGTTCTGTATTGGACATAAATAGAATTCAATTAGTTGGTACAACCAGCCTATGAAGGGACGCAGTGAAAATGCAACTTTTACGACAGGAAATGTTGCGAGGCATTTAATCAGGCTCGGATCTTTCATTACGATTGGTTCACTCTCGATGAATCTTGCTCGGTTAGCTGAAGTTTTGTATCTGGGCTGGCTCGGAACTGAAGCGCTAGCAGCTCTTGGATTTGCCTTCCCAATTACGATCACACTTTTCGCATTTGCTGGAGGTATAGGTACCGGAGCTTCGTCGGTAATTGCTCGCATGGTAGGTGGTGGTTCGGAACAAGACGCGGCCCGGTTAGTTACCCACACGCAAGTTTTGACACTACTAGTGGGCTGTTTTATTGGCGGATTAGGTTATTGGTATGCAGATGCAATCATTAACCTGTTAGGAGCTACCGGAGACGTCAGGATTCTGTCTGCCCAGTATCTCGCCGTATACATGATCGGATTCCCACTATTTATGTGGTCGATAGTTGGGTCTACCCTGTTACGCGCTACAGGGAAGGCTGCCAGTCCTGGAATTGTTATGACAACTGGCTCGATTGTGCAAATGGGACTCGGACCGATATTAATCTTTGGCTGGTTTGGAAGCCCAGAATTCGGGATTGCCGGTGCAGCCTGGGCGTATGTAGTGTCGCGCGTATTCAGTGTCTCCATATACGGCATACTGCTTATTCGCTCGCGCATGATTCGCTGGTCGATGAACGGTTTTATGAGCTCCTGCTGGTCGATATTTCATGTCGGCGGTCCGGCGACGGCGAGCGGTTTAATTCAGCCGGTATCGATGCTGATTATCACTCGATTGTTAGCCGATCATGGCCATGAAGTCGTTGCTGGCTACAACGTGGCGATGCGAGTCGAGACTATGGTGCACATGGTGCTGTGGGGAGCGTCTTCATCCATTGGACCCTTCGTTGGACAAAACTGGGGCGCAGCGAACTACGATCGCGTCAAGACAGCACTGTCTCTTAGCAACCGGTTTTGTATGGCTTGGGGAGTAGTAACCTTTGTCGCCCTGGCAGTCGGAGGCGAGTACTTTGTTCGGCTCATCGATGATGATCCAACAGTAGTGGAGGTAGCTAAAACTTTCTTTCTGATCATTCCGTTATCGATTGGCTTTATGGGAGTCATGCAGGTTGCTAGCACTTGTTTTAATGCGTTGGGACAACCCGTACCACCTTTAATCCTGGCACTGCTTCGAACTTTTGTGATTTATATACCTGTTGCTTATCTCGCAGACTATTGGTTCGGCTACACCGGTATTTTTATTGCGACAGCACTAACGAACTTAATAATGGGCTCGTTAGCTTGGCGGTGGAATCAGAATGCAGTGCGCATAGGTTCAATGACCCAAGTCCGTTTCCGAGATAACAAAAACGTATCGCTTGAACGATAGAGTATCCAAATTTGCGAGAAGAGATTATTACTCTATTGGCGAGATGCCTGTTTCCGTAATTTGGAATAGTGAGGCGCTCACATGGGAACGAGAGATGTCCAAGAAACCTATTGTTCCGAATTGCACAGACTGATTGCGAGGAAGTGTCGGAGATCCGGGATTCACACAAAGAAGGCCGCCGACTCGGTGCACCTCGTCGTAGTGTGTGTGTCCGTAAACGATTACGTCGGGCCGTGTTTCGGGAAAAATTTTGTCGCGCTTTCGCAGGATAAAATCGTTATCTCGCCTTCGGGGTGTAGGAAATTCATGCACCATACCTACATGAACGTTGTCGAATTCGATTAACCAGGTGTCCTTTAGGCGATCATCGGTTAGTTCTATATCGCCGTTACCGCGCGCAACATAGGTGGGTGCAATGGCGTTGAGTTCATCAATAACTTCGATCGTCCACAGGTCTCCCGCATGCAAAATGTAGTCGACATCTTTAAAGGCTTCAGTTATTTGAGGCCACAGGGAACTGGTGGTACCTGGTACATGGGTGTCGGCAATTAATCCAATTTTCGTGTTATCCATTGGGTAAATCTAATCTAAGCAGTGAATGGGGCCAGCTCAATGTCCAAATATTTTCTGATACACCTACACTCACGAATTTAATAATGGGTTTTCTTGCTCAATCCTTTGGTCCCGTTCCCCTTCTACATCCAAAGTCTTTGCACGATCAATGTCTTCAATTTCTGGTGGGACGTACCAATGTACACGGTTATCCTCGTAAGCGCGCCATACAACTTCAGCGACTTCGCTGGGATCGATTAATCGAAAAGGACCGTCCGATGGTAAGTTAACGCCGACAGTCCGATTTTTATCGTCTTGGAGCTTCCCGTCGATATAGCGTTTAGCGTAGAGAATGGGCGTATCAATGAGACCTGGTAGCATGTCGGCGACTCGGATTCCAAAGCGATTAAGTTCTACGGCCAAAGCTTCGGTGAGGCCTTTTACTGCATATTTTGTGGCCGCATATACGGCTAGTGAAGGGGCCCCGTATGTAGCAGCGCTCGACGACGTGGAAAAGCACAAACTGTTTGGTGTTGCTTTCAGCAAGGGGATTGCCGCATAAATTCCATTCACCACTCCCACGACATTGACGTCAATCATCCGCCTGGTTTCTTCATACGGTATGTCCTCAAAGAAACCAGTAATTCCAATGCCGGCATTGTTAAACATGATGTCGAGCTTTCCATTTGTTTGAGAGCCAACGGCTTGCATAACCAAATCGAATGCTTCTTTGTCGGTCACGTCGAGATCATAAATTGCACAGGCATCAGATTTCAGGCTGCGGTGAAGTTGCTCCAGACCCTTCTGGTTCTTATCGGCGGCTAATATAAACCAACCTTCTTCAGCGAATCGATGTGCGGTCGCTCGTCCAATCCCGCTGGCGGCTCCGGTTATGAATATGTGTTTTTTTGTCATATGGTTATTTTTTCTGTAGATGAGGTTTGCTAAAAATAAGTTTACATTAAGCAATGTGAGGGACTAGGAATATACACTGAATGAACCTGGCCACATGAGATCTATTCATTGGTGCGGATTAACGAGGAGACGAAATGAAAAGTACTGGAATGTTTGTCACATTAGTTACATTAGCGACAATAGTGGTGCCTGCAACCCACGCTGCTGAAAATCCAGTGTTGTCTTTGGACCAAGTTTTAGAGCAGTTTCAGTGGGATCTTGAGTCGACCGCAATTCGCACCGAGAAGGTCACTGATTCTTTGTATGTGTTGTTTGGTGCAGGAGGAAATATTGCGGTTTCGATAGGATCCGATGGTGTCCTCGTTGTTGATAATCAATTTCCCGAAATGTATGGAAAGATAAAGCAGGCCATTCAAGCGCTAGGCGGTGATCGCATTGATTACGCCGTGAACACGCACTGGCATTTTGATCACGCACAGGGAAATCTGGCAATGGGTCCCGATGGTGTGAATATAGTTGCCCACCAGAATGCCCGTGAAGATATGAAAAGTGGTGGTGTTATTAATATGGTTATAGCCAAGCATGGTCAAAAGCCCTACCCGAGTAATGCCTTGCCTGTGATTACGTACGCCGACGGAATGCACATGTACTTTAATGATGAGCAGATAGACTTAATGCACTTTAGTCCGGCACATACCACTGGGGATACGGCAATTATTTTCCGAGGGAGTAATGCCGTTCATCTCGGAGATGTTTTTAATAATAGTGGTTATCCGTTTATTGATGCCGATAGTGGTGGAGATATCGACGGAATGATCGAATTCTGTCAGTCGACTCTGGATCAAATTCCAGCGAACGCGACAGTAATTCCGGGTCATGGAGAAATTACAGATACAGATGCGCTCAAGGCCTATATCAGNATGTTACGAACTGTTAGGGGTCGCGTGGCAAAGATGATGTCTCAAGGCAAGTCCCTGGAGGAGATCGAGGCGGCGAACCTGACAGCCGAATATACGGACGCTTATGGAGATGAATCGGCGTCACTTGGTTTTGTCAATCGAATTTATACGAGTCTTGCCAAGAAAAATTAAAAACGTTCGTATGTGAATAGGAGCCTGTTATTGTTATGGGTCGGGCGGAGTAGGCCTGGTCCATATAAATANGCCTACGATCAAAAGGATTACCGTTTGTAGAGCGATTGCATACCAGGGGAGTTGCANGATCACNCCNAAAAGCACGATTATGACCATTGCTCCGAGTGCGTAGATTTTGGTGCGATGTTTGATCGCACCGTATTGATTCCAATCTTTTATTGGCGGTCCGAATCTGGGATGAGATGTTAGCCANTGATGCAAACGAGCGGACCCCCTNGCAAAACAAAAAGCCGCCAGTAGTAAAAAAGGGGTGGTTGGTAGCAGCGGCAATACGATACCGGCTGTTCCGAGCCCGAGACTGAGCCAACCCGCGATTATCCACAAATACTTCATGTATACATCATGCCTATCGAACCCTACCGACGCTACAAATGGTGTCTGCNTATTTGGGTANGTTGGAAAATTCGGGTTGAAAAGTGGTATCGGGACTTTACTATTTCTACCCAATGAATTTTCAGACAAGGAACGATTGCGTGCAAAGATTAGAATCCAAGACCGTAAGTGACTTAACGAATGAACAACGAGAAGTTCTTGATGCGATCAATAGTGGGCCTCGCGGAGGATCGGGCGATGGGGTCGGTCTGATAGGACCCTATGGAGTGTGGGTAAGAGCCCCCAAGGTTGGACATGCAATCCAAAACCTNGGGGCTGTAGCACGATTTGAGACGAAGATTAGTGAAGCGGTTAAGGAAATAGCAATTTGCGTTGTCGGAGCCCACCACCGAGCGAAATTCGAATTTGCAGCACACGCTCGCCTCGCTATAAAGGCTGGCATTGACCCCGAATCTGTAGAAGCCATTCGTTGCGGATCTGTTCCTGCTCTAGACGGACCAGTATTAATTTCGTATGAGGTCGCGAAGGAACTCGTCGATTCCAGCCGTCTTGCGCAGAACACTTACGAAGATGCAATTACGGCTTTCGGTGAAGTTGGCCTCATCGAGCTTGTCAGTGTTATTGGGTANTACGTGTTGGTGTCGTACTCCTTGAATGCATTCCAAGTACCTATCTTGGATTCGATGACGGACCCTTTCCCTGAAGTTGATTAACTGACTTTAACCAGTGCTTTGCCAATGTTTTCTCCTGTCATGAGTCCGATAAGAGCCTCGGGAGCACGTTCGATTCCTTCGAAAATAGTTTCTCGGTATTTTAGGGCACCTGATTTGATCCAACCGCTCATCTGATCTAGGAATTGTGATCGGAGGTTTTCGAAGTCGGTGACGACAAAACCCTTCATAGTTATTCGTTGGTAGATCATGTTAGANAGTGTTGTAACTCCCTCTGATCGAGCGCCATGATTGTTATAGGCTGAAATCATGCCACAAACTGGAATTCGGCCGTTTACATTCATCCGGGGCAGTGCTGCATCCAAGTGTTCCCCACCGACATTTTCAAAATACACATCAATGCCTTTGGGTGCTGCCGCCTTTAAATGTTTGCGTAATATTCCATCCTTATAATTTATGACTGCGTCGAGGCCTAGATCCTCTTTGAGCCACTCGCATTTTTCGTCNGTGCCGGCGCTGCCTATCACATAACAGTTCTTAATTTTTGCTATCTGAGCAGCGACCGAACCTACTGCTCCAGCCGCAGCCGAGACAAATACATTTTCTCCATCGCGTAATTCCCCGGTGACCAACAAACCACCCCAGGCAGTAAATCCCGTACCACCCAAAGCATGCATATAGACCGACAGTGGTAAATCACCNGGGATAAGTTTTTGTACGTTTTTGCNGNTACAGACCAGATGCTCTCTGAAGCCGAAGGGGTGTTGTACGAAATCTCCTTCCTNTANAGAAATATCGCGCGAAGCGCTCACAATGCCGATGGCGCTGCCATTCATCGCTTCGTTTAACGGTTGTTGTCCGTTGGAGAGTCTAGGTCTCATCGCAGGATCGACGGATAGGTATATATTCTTGATTTCTACTTCGCCTTCCTGAAGGGCTGGCAGAATACTTTCGATGACTGCAAAGTCAGTTGTTTTGGGCATCCCTGTGGGNTGATTGACGAGCTGTACTTCACGGGAAATGGTCATGATCAGATTCCGAACAATTTATGAGTAAAGTATGTTTTTANNNNCTGAGCTTATAGGTCACTCTGGCGATGGCAACTTCATCACCTTCACNGTTTACCACATCCACNTCTCCAGTGCAGAGCGTACCTCCTCGGCGACGAACGTAGGCAGTAGCAGTCAGGTCAGTATCTATCGCAAGTTTTAAGTAGTTGATAGTGAATCCAACGGTGGCACCCCGAGATTCTTCGTTGATGTTTGGGTGCGACCAAAATGCCGCAGTTGCTGCGATGTCAATCAAGGCGCTTATAGCCCCACCGTGAATGCGACCGACACCTAACTCTTTCTTGTAAGGCATTTTCGCAACCACNTTATCGGTAGTAGCGTCGATCAGCTCTACACCTAGGTGAGCGGCAAAGTTTTCAGTAGCTATACTCATAACACGTTGTTTTGAATATTCCATACAATCCTAATACAGAGTCATCATTGATAAGTATATTCGATACTTACGTGACTGATGAGCCCTTATTTGTTTCGATAGTTTAAGTGAAATGATGATGAACGCTGAGTTCTACCGAAGAAAGCTCGACCTGAACTGGATACCCCAATGTCCATCCTGAAGGGTAGCGACCCACATCGTATCGAATGAGTTGTAGACCTTCCCATCCGCGTCGCATCGGTCATTCGTTATGGATAAGTGTATCTTATCGGTTCCTTGGTGAATGACTTCGATCGAGCGCATCTTGGTGTGGTTCCACCCTTCGGAACGTAACCGTGATTCATTGGATCTACTGCTGTCGACGAAATCGTTAAGGGATTCGATTCTTTTAAATTCACCTAAAGCTAGCCTGATATGTGGATAGTTTAAGGCTCGTCCAAGTCGTTCATGGTCTTGCGCATTGAAGGCATCAATAAATTCTCTTGCGGCTTTTATTCCTGGGGATTGCGTATTCACGATAACCTATAGCTGTCTTTGAAGACCCTCGAGTATAACAGGACAGAGGTGGCTCATAACGATGCCGATGTCTAAAAGGNATGGGCAAGCCAGGTTAGTGGGGCAACAGACCTTCTTGAANATCTTTATCCGCTATCGAATANGGATACAANGATTTTTGCTTAATCCGTGTCTTCAAGTTCGAGCATTCGAGTGCTCGANTGGGCCATTTTTTGCAGAATATGCGGCCATATTTGATAATTCAATAGAGCACCTTTGTAGGAGTAAAGGTGGGTTGTGTTGNTCTGGTCTAGCANTTCATCACGAAGCAACNGGTAATCGGCTATGAGGTCTTTAGCCCCGTGCCATACCGTTATCTGGCAATCGAACGTGCTTAGTTTCTCGNCTTCATTTACGAAGCAATTTATTTCATTGCCGGGGATGGAATTGGTCATCGATTGCATCGCAGAAGCTGCCATATGATTCCAGATTTGGGGATGAGACTTTAGGTAATCTGCGTCTTCGGGTAGAGCTCCATAAACCTTCATAATCAGTCTTTGGCACAGTTTGTGCGATGCCCGATTTCTCAAAATATTTAAGAGCGCATGTCGTATCCAAGGGTATTTAGATANTCTTTGGTTAAAAGAAGCGAGCAAACGGGGTAATCGTTCAGANTTGCGAAGGGAAGGAACACGGCTCGATANTAAATCCATNGTGGTGACTTNNTTTCCGAGATATTGGGCACAGTGCATAGCAAAAGCCCCNCCTGAAAGTAATCCCACTAGTCTNACACGCGAGATACNAAGAATGTCCAAAAATNGTTTTATGTCCTCGGCNAAATTNTGGAANGTTAGGTTGCTGTTCGGGGTTGATAGCCCGGTTCCAGGACGTTCCACAGCNATAATTTTGAGATTGAATTGCTCTGCTAATCGGGAGGTATTAGGAGGTAATCGACTCGAGCCATACGTCTCGTGAAAATAGAGTAGCGGGTCCTCGTCGCTCTTTCCGTAGACTCGGTACGATAACCGCCTGCCATCTGGCAAGATTACAAACTGGTAGGGTGGATAGTCGGAATCAGAGGGGAATTTCTCAACATCAGANTCGCTGCCTTGGCCGGNATTCAACATAAACGATAATTGATTAAGAACAAGCACCAGATCGCTCTGACGGCTTACCCCTAGTTTTTGGAACACAGATTGGAGTTGATTACGAGCTGTATTGACACTGATNGAGTCCTCATNAGCACACTCCTTTAACGACATGCCTTCGGCTATCTTCGTTGCTAGGCGAAGCTCAGCGTTAGTTAAGTGGAAATTAGAACTAAGATTGTTAGTCAGTTGTTCGCTAATGGCTGTATTTGCAAACATTAGGATAAATTTTGTATCGGGATGTGTTGCGTGACTTGAGGAATTCTGGGGCTTTACGAGATAGAGAAATTTTTTTCTTTCACCGTTAATGTTTTGGATAGGTACAAGTAAAGCATTTGGGTCGTGTGAAAATTTCGATTTAGCCTGTTCCCAATCTTGGTTCGTTTGCTTATTTTTGAAATGTAAAGTGAGGTCTTTTTTTATCTCTAAGTAATCAACTAACGCGCTCGTATCCCGACTACCTAGTACACGGTCAGCGTCCCCGATCAAAATATAGGGTCCCTGATAGGCCGTAGTAGTTTGCTGTATGTGCCAAGAGAGGGCTTCTATTTTTGAGATGGTGTCCAGAAGGTCCTTGTGATCCAATTGGTCAAAGTTTTCGGTAGGACTTTCTAATTCTCTGATCAATTGGTTCCATGATTCTGGATCTAATGCGAATTTCAAAAACGCGTTTACTAGAGGCTCATTCGTCGATGGCACTTGCTTCGAAATAGATCTTAGGTTTTGAGGCATTGCCGAATTCAACATCACACATTCCAAATATTTGAGCTGGGTGTACTTTGTCTAAATGATGACAGATGTCAACAAAAAGATGTTCTCAGCAAACTGGTTCCTTCCATATGGGGAAATGAAGTCGTGAACCGTTCGGAGACGTATAGTGATTAGGCAGATATCTGCATGAGCATCTGTTCGACTGCTCGAGCCTCATCGTAGATTTTTTTTGCCTTTGCCCATTCAACCATTGCGTTGCGCAGCCTGGAGGGGATTCTGAATAGCCAGACATTTTGTTTATGCTTCACCACGAAACGGGGGTAAAGCACTCCAGCAACACCATACCCAAATTCGCGTGAGAATATAAAGGTGCTCGAGGAGAGTCGCTTTTCATGCATCCGTTGGAGAGCATTTGCGGGCAAAGCTTTTAGCGAGTCACCGATACCTTTGATATCGGAGTACAAGTGCAACCCTGAAATAATTAGAAATCGTTGCCCTTCGTTGTTGTTATTACGTGCGTACGAGATTTTTTCGTTTACCCATTGTTCTACATCGGCTTCTCGAGGCAATTCCTGTTCTAGGTTTATGTCTACAGGAAGCAAACGGGGTTTATAATAGACATTCTCTCGGATTCCCCACTGGATAGCCTTTGCTGAATGTTCAAAGGCGACCGCTCTACGAAAAATATTGTTTTCGAGGCAGACCATCAGGACGGTTTGATCGCCGCCAGTGAATACTCCGTACCCGCGAGATCGATACAAATGCGGTTGGGCTTTGATTATCTCTCGTTCGCCAGATTTTCCGATTAAAGTCATTCTTTTTTTCCCGATCGATTGAACCTTTTTTTCGGGTGGTGGATTGTCTAGTGAGAAGTACCGATATCCATGCCAACCGGGCAAAAAAATGTCATCGAAATTATCGAACGCATTAGCGTCGGCGAAGAGTTTTTGAAACTCGAGTGTAAGGTCAAAATTCATTGTTCGGCTTGCACTTATAGTTTCGCTCAGTGAACAGTTTTATCGGCTGTGGCTTTTCTATACAGCGCTTAAAAAATTGGCAACAAATCAAGCGGAATTTTGATCGATGTAGCGCAAATTGGATCGATAGAGCGCAAATATCATAGATATTCTCCGTTTTATGACTGGACGAAGAATTTGAGTTTCGACAACTCTGTGACGTTGCCTGATAGATCCATCGAGGGTAGGCCAAACAGTTTGGATATATCGGTCACTCCTCCCTCGTTGAAGATACGATTCCACCGTGTGTGTGCTTCAAGATATACATCACCGAGATCGCCCGGCCAAACAAACTGTATTTCAGTTTTGCGCTTATCAAGAGGAGACTTGCGGGTGACGATGCGCCCGCTTGATCGCGA
>PAMR01000014.1 GCA_002708205.1 Gammaproteobacteria bacterium | reverse complement strand
CTTCTATAGCTTCAGGAGAACTACAATTACACAGGTATCCGTCAACCTTGAGGTCATTAATGGCTACAAAAGCTTCCTTAATCGACTCCCCACTCCTGAGGCCCAAACCCGGCTTTTCATCTAAAGTCCAGGATACATACACTGGCAATTCCCGACTCTGCGCCGCCTTTTTTGCTTCAATCGCGGCGTTTCTAGTCTCCCGACTACTAGACATAGTTTCACAAATAAACAGGTCGATATAAGGTTCTAGGGCATCAGCGATATTGCCGTAGATGCCACGGGCCTCATTATTTTCCGGCACAAGATCGGCGCGATAGCTCTCTTGTAAGGGTGGCAACGAACCAGCCACCAACACAGGAAAGGCGGTTTGGCTTACAGCATCCCGAGCCAATTTCCCCGCGAGAGCTGCGAGTCTTTGATACTCTCCGGCTAGACCAGCTTTACCCAAATAACTTGGCACACACGAATAACTATTTGTAGTGATAATTCGGGCACCCGCTTGGATGAAATCGAGATGCGTTTGGATTACGTCATTTGGTGCGTCCAACAACGCTTGGGCTGACCAGAGCTCACCACGACTTGCACTCCCTCGCCGTATAAGCTCAGCTCCCATACCTCCATCCAAAATAGTGATCATCTGTACTCCATAATCGCGCCTTTCGATTAGCAAACATACGAGCCATGAACGACGCAGTCCTACCTATAGGCTACTCCTCTGTAGGTTGCAAATTGGGCCGGTACCAACAAATTCCAATTAGCTACCGAATCGCGACTTTGCCTCTCGCCGACGGGCGTGTAAAACAGGTTCCGTATATCCGTTTGGTTGATCCATACCTTTTAACACAAGATCGCAAGCAGCTTGAAAGGCAACACTATCTTCAAAATCAGGAGCCATATTTCGATACTCATCGTCATCCGCATTTTGTTTGTCAACCACACTAGCCATCCGACGCATAGTCTCTTCGACTTGGTCTCGAGTTACTAATCCATGGTGTAACCAATTGGTAATATGCTGGCTAGATATTCGACAAGTTGCCCTGTCTTCCATCAACCCAACGTCATTGATATCTGGGACCTTCGAACACCCAATACCCTGATCCACCCAACGAACAACATATCCCAAAATTCCTTGACTATTATTATCTAGCTCTCGTTGAATCTCCTCCGTCGATAAATTCTCTCCTCTCGACAGAGGCACAGTTAATATTTCATCAAGTCTTTCTTGGCTGCGACTCAGTAATTCTTGCTGCCGAGAAACCACATCGATCTGGTGATAATGCAACGCATGTAGTGTGGCAGCAGTGGGCGAAGGTACCCAGGCCGTGGTCGCTCCAGATGTCGGATGGTTTACCTTTGCCTCCAACATTTCGTTCATTTCATCAGGTTTTGGCCACATACCCTTGCCGATCTGCGCTCGCCCTTGAAATCCCGTCGACAAACCTGCGTCAACATTTGCATCTTCATAAGCAAGAATCCACGTTTCCTGCTTCATAGGTTCCTTTCGAACCATTACACCAGCCTGCATACTTGTGTGTATCTCATCACCTGTTCGATCTAAAAAGCCGGTATTAATAAAAACAACCCTATCTTTAGCTTCATGAATACAGGCTCGTAAGTTGACGCTTGTTCGCCTTTCCTCATCCATGATTCCAACTTTTATGGTGTTTGACTCCAGCCTTAACGTGTTTTCAATACGTTCAAAAAGCTTGCATGTAAAGGCTGTCTCCTCCGGTCCATGCATTTTAGGCTTAACTATGTATATGCTCCCGGTTTTAGAGTTTTTGTGATCACCCGTACCACGCAGATCATGCATCGCACATAGGCTAGTGACACACCCATCTAACATACCCTCGAATATCTCATCACCGGATTCATCAATGATTGAATCAGTTGTCATTAGGTGGCCTACGTTACGAATCAACATGAGGCTTCGTCCAGGCAACGTGAGATGAGAGCCATCTCTCGCAACAAACGTACGATCTGAATTCAACGTGCGACTTATAGTTTCACCATTCTTGTTAAATGATTCCTGTAAGTCCCCTTTCATTAGGCCCAACCAGTTTCGATATACGTTCGTTTTGTCGTCAGCGTCTACAGCGGCTACCGAGTCTTCACAATCTTGAATGGTAGTAATCGCTGACTCGAAAACAACATCCTTGATGCCTGCAGCGTGGGTAGCGCCCACATGGTGACTACGGTCAATTTGTATTTCTATGTGTAATCCGTTATGTCGCAATAGCACACTTCTGGGTTCTCCGGGCCCATCCCCTAAGAAACCAACAAATGATTCATCATCTTCTAGACTGGTTTGACTAGCGCCTATCATTATAACGAGCCCAAAACCGGCTTCATCTTCGTTTATTTGAAACCCGGTGACATCAGTGTAACTTCCTGATTTCAATGGAACAATCTTGTCCAATTCGCTTGCCGAGCGTGCAACAACTAATTCCCCTCGCGCCGGATTGTAGGAAGTCCCTTTCTCTCTTCCGGGTGTTTCTGGAAGAATATCCGTCCCATAAAATGCGTCATAGAGGCTACCCCACCGAGCATTAGCAGCATTCAATGCAAAGCGAGCATTCAATACAGGAACCACTAATTGAGGCCCCGAAACAGAAGCGATTTCTGCATCGACATTACTGGTAGTTATTTCAAATGCCTCAGGCTCATCAACCAGGTAGTCGATTTGCTTTAAAAAAGCTTTGTAGTTATCCGGATCAATTGTCTGTCCCTTACGGGTTAAATGATAACGATCAATCTCTTTTTGGAGCGTATCCCGCTTCTTTAAAAGTTCCCTGTTCTCCGATGTCAATTCTCGGACTATACCGGCAACACCAGCCCAAAAAGCATCTTCATCAACACCTGTTCCAGGTAATGCTTCCGATGAAATAAAGTCATCTAAAACCTTAGCAACCTGCAAACCGCTACGATTAATTCGTTCCGACATTACCTAAATTAGCTCCTACAAAATTGTGCATCGTCTGACGGAGATTACCGATCAAAGATGAGCGATTCTGCCTGCCAGCGGGAAGGTTTTCCACTAATCTTGAGCGGGTACATGACTTTCATCCGCAAGAAATTANTGNGTNTAGCCCTAACGAANCNNCACATCNTATCAAAATCGANTCGNCGGATGAATTTACCGNTTNGAACCGATCTCNGTTCCTAGCTTATGCGCTATNATATCTGNATGANTNTTCAGAAAGGGAATTCAANCTCACCATCCGCAAAAAAAACGTNGGATTANNGNCCAGCAAGATTTAGATACCGTGTTGCTGCNATTCTTTACGATTGTCTCATTCTGGTTGCCATTTGGGTATTCACTATTGTCACTCTAGTCACTGTGACGGGCGACGCGGTATTAGGACCTTGGATCCAGTCGCTTCTTTTCCTCGAGTGTTACTGTTTCTTCAGTTTTTTTTGGATCTATCGCAACCAAACGCTAGGAATGCTTGCCTGGAGACTCAAAATCCAGTCACCTACCCATATAAGCCATTGGCAAGTNCTTNTGAGATTCATTGGCGGTCTNGTTTCNTTGGTNCCTTTNTGCGGNATCGGATTNCTTTGGGCTCTAGGCCATCGNCGTCNAACNTGGTCAGACATATTTTCAGGCACAATAATCGTTAGGGAAAATCAAGCCACCCTACGAACGAAATAGAACCCACCTAACCAAACCAAAGCAATTGGAACAAAAACAGCTATCCAAGCCGGAAAACTCAATATTATGCTCATCGGTGCTAACATGTCTTGAGCATATTTGAATACTATCCCCACGGCGAGTGCGGCTACCAAGCGCACCCCCATACCGACTTCTCTTAAAGGTCCCACCACCATCGCTAGTGCAATCAAAATAAGACCTAACACTGAAAGCGGTTGCAGTACCTTACTCCAGAAGGCCAATTGATACCGTTTGGAATTCAAGCCCTCACGTGCGAAATAAGTNATCTGATACTTAAGGTCAGACAAAGAAAGCTTGTTCGGGTCGATCAACAACTGCGTGGATATTAGCGTCGGTTTAGTCGAAGTGTCCCAATCCCACTTTTCGTGATGGTGCACGGTAATAACCTCTCCCTCAATCAAAGTCTCGTCAACTTCAGCAAGAATCCATCGATTCTCCATTGGACTTGCGGTGGCGCTATGGGCTCGTCGAGTTTCAAACAATCCTAACTGATCGTTGATCTCNAAATGCCAGATTCCCATCAAATTTTCGTTATCTATAACCCTATCTATTGCTGTGAATAGATCGCCTTCTTTATACCAGCGACGTTTACCTTGTTGTTCAGATTCTTCTCCGTACCGCTGCTCGATTTTGAAACTCTCTGCTCTCGCTTCCAACAAGGGGTTCACGAATTCAGAACTGAGTTGACCCAAAATCATTAGGATAGTNACAGGGATNGACAGTGAANCNAAAAGACGAAATATGGATACACCNGACGCNCGTAANACGGTAATTTCGGATNGAGATGATAATATNCCCATTCCNACTATGGTTCCGATGAAAGCNACAAACGGTAATGCTTCATATAGTTGACCTGGTTGCCTCAAAATTACATACCAAAGCGCATTCATAAACGAATAGTCAGATCGATCACCCTGCAATTCGTCGGTCAATCCAAAAAGCAATGACACNGTGATAACACCTGCAAGCACCNCAAGGATTGAGTTGAATACAGTACGACCAATATGCCGATCAATATGATTAGGAATCACAGCTACTTCGCTCTCATGCAGGTTTCGATTGGCGCTGAATTAAAGATATCGCCACAACAAGCATCAAAATGTGAACTGGCCACATACCAATCACAAAGAAGAATTCATTCTTAGGTATGAAGTTTCTTAACAATAAGAGTAAGACATAATAAATCAAAAAAATCGCCATCGAGGGTACTAGCCGTCCGAATCGACCAGAGCGTGGGGGCACCTTTGCAAACCCAAAAGCTATTAGGCCCGAAATTATTATCAGGAGTGGAGTACTTATACGCCAATGCAATTCCGCAGCTTCACGACCGTCTTGCAAACTCAGTGATCCGGTAGATCGTATTTCCGTGCTATTTCCCACCTTTGGAATTGACTCAACTTCAATTCGTTGTCCTAAATTTTCAAAGCTAAGCACCCGATATGACTTTTGGCCTGGAATTCCTTCATATCGATACCCATCTTCTAACAAAAGAAATCGACTTCCGGTTGCCGAATCTCTGTAATAATCAGCTTCCTTTGCCCATAACGAAGTGACTTTGTCCTCNACGATTTCACCGATGAAAACACCCGAAAGATGATTAGTNTCACGATCGACTCGATCCGCATATGTAGCACGATTCCCATNAGAAAAAGTGCGAAATCTCCCATCAGTCAATGCGTCAAATTCGCTATTAACACGCTGNGCCAAAGAAAGTTCAATAAACGCCTTTCCTGACATCGGTGTAACTTGAAAGCTGACGTAAGCGAAACAAATGGCAAATGGCACGAGGATAGCTAACAACCAACAAGTCATCCTTCCAGAGCTGATTCCTCCGACCGATAATATGATGTACTCGCTTTCAGCGTGTAATCTTCCATAGGTAATCACAAGCGCAATAAATAGAGCCAACGGGCCAATTATTTGGACAAATTCGGGAATTTTGAAAGCGATCAAAAGCCAAACCATCTCAAAAGCATAGCGACCTGAGACAGCGTCTTGAAGAAATCCGACAGAACGTCCAATTAACCCCATGAGTATGAGCAGGATGAAGACGACTATAAAGATCGACATCACCTCACGTGCGATGTATCTAAAAATAGTCGTCATANTTCTCCCAACAAACCAATAAAAGTGAATATAGNNACCGTTGCCATTCTTTTTTTATTTGCCGACTGTAGCTTCTCCTCATANGAAGACACAAATCAAATCANGTGCAAATGTGAGCACCCAATAAAAAATACTGGCCCTCATTGACCCCAACTAACCCATAGTACTGCTAGTTATTTTTTGCTCGTAATCGTGTATCCATCTCCTCCATATACGTTACCGAGAAGAGAAACTGAAAATTGCAAACTTTACTGATTCTACTAGACCGTCTTCTTAGTACCGAACCTTCCACCTATAAAACTCTAGTTTATGCCCGTTGCGTACTATCGGTCTTACGAGTGATAATTTGGGGACTGTAAGGGCACTGGTGCGCTATTGGCATGTGGATCGGGTTCCGCATAGATACCTCATTGAAAGTTAGGAAGTGATCGATGGAGTACATGAAAAAACACCTCCTTTGGAAGATGTACATTTAAGCTCCGGACTGGATTTATTACGTGCTCTACATTCAACTACACCAATACTGTGGCAGGCTCNATATGTTACCCACATACAGCCTACTAGNCTTCGCGTGACCCGTATCGATTTCTACCTTATTGCTGATGTGGATGCAGCTGCCAAGTTGCGGTTTGCCTGTCGCGTA
Source organism: Gammaproteobacteria bacterium (assembly GCA_002708205.1). GTDB lineage: Bacteria > Pseudomonadota > Gammaproteobacteria > Pseudomonadales > Azotimanducaceae > UBA11889. The sequence continues at coordinate 17,551 of PAMR01000014.1, read as the reverse complement.
GCTTATCGAGCTGCGGTTTCTGGGAATAAAGTACATATTCTGACCTCAACTGAAGAACAGTCCATAGAACTAGATGGGCTCATGTGGTCCTATCCCCCTGAAATGTTCTTACCTCATGCGGTCATACATAACGAAAGCGATAGTCCTGTTCCTGTTCTTATAAACTGGAAGGAGCCTATTCCAGGTAGAGACGATGTACTGATAAATTTGGGCGAGACGGTTCCAGATTTTTTCGGTAGGTTTGAACGCGTAACCGAAATAGTGAGTGCTAATGAGAAAGAGGCCGGCAGACTGCGCTACAAATATTACCGAGACCGTGGCTATCCACTGTTTCACCACGAGCTAGATAATTGGGAAGAAAAATAAAAAATTATGCANCCAATAGCTGAAGGAAGATCTCGGTGACCGAAAATACTCACTTCAACCCNGAAAATATCGAAAAAGAGATATATGAAACCTGGGAAAAGGCCGGACACTTCCAGCCCTCCGAGGGTGGAGATCCTTACACTATCGCGATACCCCCTCCTAATGTGACAGGCACGCTGCACATCGGCCATGCCTTTCAGCAAACCCTCATGGATGCCCTCATACGGTATAAACGCATGAAAGGAAAGAGTGCTCTTTGGCAAATGGGTACCGACCATGCCGGTATCGCCACTCAAATGGTCGTCACTGAGCAGCTGACAGCGCAAGGTCTATCTGCGGCCGAACTTGGTCGAGAAAATTTCATAGAGCGTGTATGGCAATGGAGGAAAAAATCGGGGGGAACCATCACCAGGCAAATGCGCCGCCTAGGCAGCTCTATCGATTGGAGTCGAGAGCGATTCACTATGGACGACGGTTTTTCCGAAGCGGTTCTTGAAGTATTTGTTAGGCTTTACGAAGAAGGTTTAATCTATCGTGGGAAAAGGCTGGTGAATTGGGATCCAGCAATAGGTACTGCGCTCTCCGACTTAGAAGTAATCAGTGAGGACGAGGAGGGACATTTGTGGTACTTCAAATATCCGTTATCTGATGGCAACAAAACAAAAGACGGCAAGGATCATCTCACTGTCGCGACGACACGGCCGGAAACGTTGCTCGGAGACACCGCCGTAGCGGTTCATCCTGATGACACTCGCTATAACGCGCTAATAGGGAGTGAGGTAATCCTACCTATCACTGAACGACGTCTACCAATAATAGCTGACAGCTATGTCGATCCTGAGTTTGGTTCTGGATGTGTAAAAATAACCCCTGCCCACGACTTTAACGATCACGAAGTCGGAAAACGGCATGGACTCGCGACTATAAATATTTTTAATTCCGACGCTACGATTAACGATAACGCNCCAAAAGCCTATAGAGGATTGGATAGATTTGCTGCCAGAAAAAAAATAGTTACAGATCTCAACGAGGTCGGTTTAGTTGAAGATATTAAAGAGTACAAACTGAAGATACCTCGCGGGGAAAGGTCGGGTGAAATTGTAGAACCGTGGATGACAGATCAGTGGTTCGTGGACATTAAACCACTCGCCNAACCGGCTATTGAGGCCGTCAACGATGGACGTATCAAATTCGTNCCAACTTCTTACACGAATCTTTATNACGCGTGGATGAACGATCTAAAGGACTGGTGCATAAGTAGACAGCAATGGTGGGGACATAGAATACCGGCTTGGTACGATGAAACCGGGACTGTGTATGTTGGTCGAAATGAAGAGGAAGCTAGAACCAAAGCTGGTTTGGATACTAATGTAAAGCTTAGCCAAGACCCCGATGTACTCGAAACGTGGTTTTCAAGCGCATTGTGGACTTTTGCAACGCTGGGATGGCCCAAAAGTACTAAGGAGCTAGATGTTCATCATCCTACCGACGTCTTAGTTACAGGACACGATATTATATTCTTTTGGGTCGCACGAATGATCATGATGACCCTCCATTTCATGGATGAGGTTCCATTCCGAACGATATACATGCATGGTTTGGTGCGAGATGCAGACGGGCAAAAAATGTCCAAAACCAAGGGAAATGGACTCGATCCCCTCGACATAATTGACGGCATAACAGTTGACGCTCTGATCGATAAACGAACCAAGAACTTAACGCAACCTCGCATGGCGAGCCAAATTGAGAAGAATACCCGGAAAGACTTTCCAGACGGCATCAGAGCCTACGGAACCGATGCTTTACGCTTTACTTTCTGTGCGTACGCCTCTCCCGGGCGCAATATTAATTTCGACATGAGTAGACTTGAAGGCTATCACTTTTTTTGTAACAAACTGTGGAACGCTACTAATTTTGTATTACAAAACACAAACGATATAGACCTGGGTAAAGATTCTACTTTGAGCCTAGCGGATCGTTGGATCTTTTCGAAAGCTCACGATCTGTTGAGCCGAGTCGAAAGGGCCATTGAAACGTACCGTTTTGACTTGTATGCCGAAGCAATCTACGAGTTTGGCTGGCATGAATTTTGCGATTGGTATATCGAATTGACAAAGCCAATATTCTTTAGTTCCGATACAGACGAACNAGTATCGAGAGGAGCCGCGAGNACACTTCTCGGTATCCTNGANATACTATTTCGTGTCACCNATCCTGTTATGCCNTACATCACCGAAGCCCTTTGGCGNAAAATCNCNCCCCGTCTNGGCCNNGACNACTCAAGCCTCATCAATATCCAATTCCCTGAGTTAAGCTCAGTAAAACGGGACGACNCAGCCGACCAGGCCATCGAATGGTTAAAAGATGTCGTCTCCGCTATTCGNAACATACGTGGAGAACGTAATATTAGTCTTAAAAATAANATNCCAATCNTTCTCCAAGGAGGCAATGATNTAGATCGTTCGACCTACGNNCAAACACATCATTTACTCCAACGCCTTGGCAAACTCGAATCTGTTACTTGGACGGACGAATCTGAAAGCGTACCTCGTGGTTCGGTGCAGATCGTGGGAAAACTAAAAGTNATCGTACCNTTCTTAGGTTCCAAGGAAATCGAAATAGAGACCGATAGATTGACTAAAGAGATAAANCGGATAAAAAAAGAGTTAGAACGACTAGACGGAAAATTATCCAACCGCAACTTTGTCGAGAAAGCNCCCTCCGAAATAGTAACGAAAGAAAAGAGTAAACAGACCCAAGCGACAGAACAGCTACGTTTGCTTGAAGCCCAGCTGACTTTAATGACGGATTAACTATTCGATTCATAAAAAATGAAGCCGAATCCCAACTAATCAATAGATAAAACTACTTTCCCAAAGGTATCGTTCGTTGCAAGGAGTTCATGTGCCAAATTTGCTTGTTGAATCGGAAGCACCGTCTCTACAACAGGCTGAATATCGCCNCTCTCTATCAGCGGCCATACCTGAGATTCTAANGCGTCTATAACAGAAGATTTTGCTGCAACACTTCGTGCTCTCAATGTAGAACCTATAATACGTAGCCTTCTTTGCATCATCCNNCCTAGNTTCAATTCTGCTNNCGCTNCCCCCATCAGTCCNATAAGAACTAAACGACCTTCCAAAGCCAACAAACTCAAATTAGACTCCAAGTATTCCGCACCTACCGGGTCCAAAATGACATCAATGCCTCTTCCACTGCTCCAGTCTCTTAGTATTTCAAAAAAATGTTTTGCTTTTCTATTGGCCCCATTTTCAGCCCCTAGTTTTATACATCGTTCTATTTTTTCTTCGCTTCCTGCAGTAATGAAGCAGGGATTACCAAAACTTCTACACATTTGAATACTCGCTGTTCCTACACCACTTGCCCCTGCATGAACTAGCACNATCTCATTACGCTTCGCTTGAGCTTCAATATACAAATTAAGAAAAGCTGTCGCATATACCTCCGGAAGTGAAGCCGCCTCGACAAAGCTTAAACCTCGTGGGATGGGGAGAACTTGCCCGGCGGGCACTACGACTTGCTCAGCATAACCACCGCCTGACAGAAGAGCACAGACGGAATCNCCGGGAGANACTCTCGTCACACCATCGCCGACTTCCTCAACGGTTCCAGCACACTCCAAACCCAATATGGNGCTAGCCCCTGGNGGAGGTGGATATGCCCCAGCTCGTTGAGCNAGATCTGCTCGATTTATAGCAGTAGCTCTGTTGGAAATCCGAATTAAGCCTGGACCGATTTCTGGCGTAACCGCTTCATCCCAAACTAGTGAACCCTCTACTACATTTATCGCTTTCATATTTATGCCATCTTTACCAAGACATNCTTACCTTAACCCCACATTCATGGAGNTATGTCTTCAGTCCACTAACACTATAGTCACCATAATGAACCATCGATGCCACTAAAGCGGCATCCGCTTTACCCTCTGTTAGGACGTCTAGAAGATGTTTGGGATTACCAGCACCTCCAGAAGCGATAACAGGCAATCGAACTAACTCTGACAAAGTTTTGGTTAAAGTAATGTCATAGCCGTTCCTAGTNCCATCAGCATCAATTGAATTAACTACTAACTCACCAGCTCCGCGTTTCTCTCCCATCAAAGCCCATGTTACAGCATCAATTCCGGTTGACNTCCGNCCTCCATTTATGACGATTTCATATCCACTTGGTATCGTCTCAGATGCCGAAACCCGNAGAATATCCATCGACAGAACAACGTTCTGACTGCCAATAGCTTGGGCACACTCNTCTATAAGGCCTGGTCGCAAAACTGCCGCCGAATTCACATTGATTTTCTCCGCTCCAGCAAGTCTCAAATCAGTGGCATCTTGAACGCTACGCACCCCACCTCCAACAGATAAAGGAATAAAAACTTGTTCCGCCACTTTTTCAACCACTTCCAAAATAATTTTTCGACCGTCACTGGAGGCCGTTATGTCGTAAAAAACAAGTTCATCAAGTCCGTCGAGGTAATAACTACGAGCTTTTTCAACCGGATCACCAATATCTTTCGTGTCAACAAATTTGATGCTCTTTGCCAACCTNCCATCACGAACATCAAGACAGGCGATAATCCGTTTACTTAACATCTAAACCATCCCAATCTTTGAATCGCTNTAGCAAGTCAAGGCCTGCTTGCCCGCTTTTTTCAGGGTGAAACTGTGTTCCAAAATAATTTTTATACCCAACAGCACAGCAAAATGTTCTCTCGTATGTTGCAGTTGCGAAAATATATCGGTCGTCTTCTAGTTCAGGATAAAAGCTATGCACAAAATAAAATTCTATNGATTGGTCAACACTTGCTAATAACGGATGTGGCCTAACACAATTAACTTCATTCCAACCCATATGAGGTACNTTTAAGGCTGGATCTTCCATCCTAAATCGAACCACCCGCCCCGGAATGAATCCAAGAGTTCGCGCTTCATTTTCTTCTGAGTAATCAAGAGAAATCTGTAAGCCAAGGCAGATTCCCAGAATAGGAGTTCCTGCGCTAAATGCCTCTTTTAACGCGACGTCAATACCAGTTTCTCGTATGCTACGCATTGCAGGACCGGCTGCACCTACGCCAGGNAAAATTATACGATCAGCCTTTCGNAAAANAGTCGGCTTATTACTGATAGTAGCTTTTATACCTACTTCCGCGCATGCNCGTTGCACACTACGCAGATTGCCGGCGTCATAATCAACAATTACTGCCATATAGAAATGATGAAAAAGAAGAGCGCGGATACTAGCGCATCAGTAGTAAACCAACCACTTTTTGATAATCAATCAAAATCGAGAGGCATTTTAATTGCAAACCTCGGATCCCCCAAATCTCCATCTATCCAAGATATCAGATCCTATTTAAACGAGTTCTTAATGGATCGACATGTAATTGATCTACCTTGGATACTGAGAAGAATTATAGTTTCCGCCTTCGTACTGCCACGACGCCCCAAACGGTCTGCTTTAGCTTACGAAGCCATATGGGAAGACACTGGTTCACCATTAGTATCTAACACGAAAAATCTCGCAGAAAATATTCAAAAACTGACAGGAATCNCAACTGTAGTCGGCATGCGCTACGGGTCGCCAAGTCTTTCAGACGCTCTCAATGAACTCAAATTATGCGACGAGATACTCCTAGTTCCTCTCTATCCCCAATACGCAAATTCCACTCGAAAAACGACAATCGAAAAAGTTAGAAGTCTGTCCCGTGATAAGAATCTATATCTGCTAGCTCCGTACTACAGTCACCCCGACTACATCGAAGCTATGACAACTCAAATAAAAAATCATATAACTCCTAACACAGAGCATCTTCTATTGAGTTTTCACGGGTTACCCGAACGTCACTTAACGAAAGCTGATCCAACCGGACACCACTGTCTGCAATCCAATAATTGCTGCTCTACACATTCAAAAGCTCACGATACTTGTTATCGGCATCAATGCCTAGAAACCGCTCGTTTTATCTCAGAAAAAATTCAATTACCTACAAGCTTGAGTTTTCAATCTCGCCTCGGAAAGCTCCCTTGGCTCAAACCTTATACCGATGATGAAATCAAGCGCCTCGCAAAATCAGGTATTCACAACATTGCCGTCGCCTGCCCAGCTTTCGCAGTCGATAATCTCGAAACACTTGAAGAAATAGGCATTCGTGGCCGCGAACTTTTCATACACGCTGGCGGCACGGAATTAAAACTTATTCCATCTCTAAATAATGAGCCACACTGGNTTTCATTCTTTGCAGATTGGCTAAAACAACCNGTCGAAAATTTCGAAACGCTTTAGTCAGAAAAATAAAAACGCTTTATCCGTCACAAACCCTTCGAGTTATTCGAGAGAGATTCAAAGAAACTGCGAACGAGAGGGCGAGAAAACATTGTTTTTCGCGCGACAAATCTAACAGGACGACTCAATCCGTGCTTATCCAACGAAATTAACTTTTTTTTGTCTAATCCTAAAGTCTGCGCCACACCAATAGGAACCAATCCATGACCAAAACCAGCTACAGCCATTTGTGCCACCGCAAAAAAAGATTCCATTGACGCCGCGCGATTCAACTTGAGTCGCCGCATATTATCTTCAATTGAGGCCCACGCGCCGGACCGAGATTCTATTGTTATCACATTTAACGGTGTTTGGGGCCTATATCTAAAGTGCCTCAAANCTGACGGAATAATTACCATTGGCTCTAGTCGAATTATTTCAGATTGCAAATCTACTTCGGCNTCGGCCACCCCAGTACAGACCCCAACCATGTATTCNCCGGCCCGTATACGGTCGAGAACGACCGGAGAGCGTTGTGCATGAAATTCAAACTCTACCTCCGGTAATTCCGTTTGCACTATGGCAAATAACTGTGGNCCCCAACTAGCCAAAATGGCTTCCGAAACACCAACAATGATTCGTCCTTTACTTAACGCATTGTCTTCCAGAAATGCACTTCTGACTTCTAGAAGCAAAGGAGCTACTTTATCGACCAACTGTTGTCCATTTTGTGTCAGCGTAACCCGACGCCCATCTCTTTCGATTAGAGTTTTATCGTAATATCGCTCAAGTGCCGCAATCCTTTTGCTGACAGCGCTTTGAGATATTTCTAGCTGCGTGGCAGTTTCCATCATGGTTCCTGTCGAAGCTAATCGAACTAAAGTCTCTAAATTTTCAATCAATGTTCTAATCCACGCCTATATTTACCAGTTATTATTAGACTCAAAGAATTCTTTGGTAAGCGATATCTTTATTTTCAGTACTTCTGCGGATTCTTCCATTCATATCATAGGTCAGTGTTAACACCACGATGAATATCCTAATTATTCTGACCAGTGTTCTTTGTACCGCAATTATATCGGGCATAGTCGGAATGGCTGGTGGTCTTATTCTGATGGCCATACTAGTAACTCTTCTTCCCATACAAAGCGCAATGATCCTTCACGGTCTAGTACAGGCTTGGTCAAATGGCGCTCGATTCTGGATACTACGCAGTCACATGTCCTGGTCCATAGTACCGCTTTACTGTATCGGTGCTTTAGTACCTATCACTATCTTTATGTCCATCACCTTCATTCCCGAGCCTGGCGTGGTATTAGTCTTAATCGGCTTATTTCCAGTCCTTTCTCAGACCATCCCTCGTCTAGGCGGTTTCGATATCACTCGCCCTTCGACTTCTCTCATCTGCGGTGCATCGGTAACTACAACACAGTTATTAGCCGGTGCTTCAGGACCTATTTTAGATGTCTTCTACGTCAACAGTCCGTTAAACCGATATCAGATCATAGCCACCAAAGCCTTCACACAAACACTGGGCCACATCGTAAAATGCGCCTACTACATTATGATTGTAGCCTCAGCCGATTTTTCAATAAGTCGCAACACTGATCTTTCCGTCGGAATTTTATTCTTTTCCGTCGTAATGGCAATTTTGGGAGCTCGCATAGGTACCTATTTTTTGCGATATGTTAATGAAGAACAATTTACTAAATTGACACGAAAAATCATTCTTATCCTCGGCTTGTTATGTATAGCAAAAGGGGGAAGTGATCTAATTCAAGCTTAATCTTGTTTGCTGTTTGGCTTTACTACAAATAGAAGATCGCCAGTATTAACCTGTTGTCCGGAAGTGACGTTTACCCGGACGATTTCAAATTGATCATCTGGACTATATAGAACTTGTCCAGTGACATTGAAATCCCCAAGCCGCAAAGGCGTAAAAATCTTGAATGCTTCCATCTGGCAGATGGTTTGGTCCACCGAAACTACATCGCCTGGAATTACATATTCGGGCTCAGAAGGGGACGGGGTTGAATAGAAAATGCCTGTTCCTGGGGAAAAAACGCGTAGTTCATTACTATCTTCTATTCGGATAGTGTCTGCTTCTATTCCAGAACTCTGTACCCCCATATTTTTATCGATATCAGATATCAGAGCATCAACATCTACCCGAGATAAAAATTCCATCAGATAGCCCGTATCGTAACGACCATCCAGAAAGACCTCATCCACCAAAATACGACGCAAAAGGGGGATGTTCGTGCTTATCCCAGATATTTCCACGCTCTCTAAATACTTCTCAAGTTTAGCGGCTGCGTCTTCTCTATCGCTTCCATATACAACGACTTGCGCGATCATACTGTCATAGTATGGCGACACGAATTTTTGTTCACCCGCCATCGATATCACATCAATCCCATCAATTTGAGGGAAGGAACAATGTGTAATCAAACCGGCACTAGGCCTAAAAGCAAGTTGATTATCAGCCTGTCGTACTATCCGCTCCGCATTAATTCTAGCTTCGATTGAATACCCATGATCTTGAATTTTTAAATTGGCAATACTGCCTCCGGCAGCTATTCGAAATTGCTCGGCAACAATATCAACTCCGGAAACAAACTCTGTCACTGGATGTTCAACTTGCAGACGCGTATTCATCTCCATGAAATAAACCGCGTCAGATGCGAGATCGTAAATGAACTCGACCGTACCCGCTCCTACATAGTTCACCTCATCCGCGATTGCTTGCGTATGACTTAACACAGATTCAAGCAATTCCGCTGGTAAGGCAGTACTACCAGACTCTTCGATAACCTTTTGCTTATCGCGTTGAACACTACAATCTCGAATACCAAGTACTCTCGTATTTCCTGTGGTATCTCTGAGTAATTGAGCTTCTATGTGACGAAGAGAAGTAACATATTTCTCCAAATAAACATCACCATTTCCAAATGCTGCTTTTGCCTCCGCTGAGACTCGGGAAAAAGTCTCTCGAAAGTCTGCTCCAGACTCGACTACTTGTATTCCTTTTCCTCCACCACCGTGTACTGCTTTAATTAAGATCGGATAACCTATTTGCTCAGCAAGATCCCCTGCCTTATCCACGTCCGTAACTATTCCATGGCTGCCCGGAACAACTGGAACGCCCAATTTCATCGCGGTATTAATTGCGTTAGATTTATTCCCCATAGTCTCCATACTGCTGACCGGAGGGCCTATAAAGTTGATGTTCCGTGAACGAACAAGTTCAGCAAAGGGACTGCTTTCTGACAAAAAACCGATACCAGGATGCAGGCTGTCGACATGTTCGTGTTCAGCAATAGCTATCACGCTCATAGCATTTAAATAACTCTCATCCGGAGTATTCCCTCCAATACACACCACCGTGTCATTGCTTCCCAACATATCAACCGGGATTGAATCCATATCGGGATCGGACTGAACCAAAACCACTTGCACATCTAACCTTTGAGCAATACGAATCAACTTTACTGCAGTGCAACCTCGGCCATGAATGAGGACTCTCTTTATGGGCCTGTATAGATCTCTTTCTGTTACTTGAGATCTAGCAGGCGTCAGCATCGGTCTCACTTGATTCAGAGTACCCGCCATCACACGATTCACAACATCCCGAACCGTTTCTTGCGGGATAGGAATTTCTGGATCAACAGCACGAAGGTCGTTATCAAGGTCTAACAGAAAGGGGTGCTTTACTAGCCCCTGCATAGAACCCGATACCGACGCGAGGTAATTTGCAATAATTGATTCGGCCGGCAGATGACTAGGCGTAACAATCTGTCCAGCAAACGGCATGTTAGCACCAGAAAAATAATACGTTTGCACAAGCGGATGGGTAACAAAACTAGCCTGCGCGCCTCCAGTACAATCCCCCCAACCGAAGACTATCACAGGCAAATCATAATCCCTAACAAAACGCGTTATCCGATCGTTTATGGCCGCCATAGAGAACAGAGCGCCAGCGCCTTCTTTGGTCTGCATGCCTCCCGATGAAATAAACCCAACAATGGGCAAATGTTGCTCGGCACATTCCACTAGTAACTTACAAAATTTTTCAGCACTTGCCATATCAAAAGCACCTGCACTGAAATCAAGATTAGAAATTACCGTACCCACTCTTAACCCGCCTTCGCCATTCAGAAAGGTGCCAATGCCTGTAACCACGCCACACGGCGGTGAACTGTTCTGTAATGCTTTTTCGAGGGAAAGCCTAAATCCTGGAAAGCTGCAAGGATCTGAGCTCATTAAGTCCGAATTGAGCTCTTGAAAGTCCTCAAAATATTCGTCGATAAACGCCCTATAACCGGTAGTTTTCAGAGCCTTATGTTTATTGAGGGTATTAAAAATCAACAAGTCACGATATGCCGTATTCAATCGATTCCAAAAATCTTTTTTTCTGCCTATGTTACGAGGTGCGATACGGCCATCATAGCGTTTGCCCTCCGATCTCGACTGCAAAAACGAATTCAGCAAGCGTTCAAAAAAGAACGTAACGACAACAAAAAGCGTATCTGAAAAGTGAGGAAACGCTCCTTTCTTCCACTCTTCGATAGTTCGAAATCCGGTACTTGTTTTCGAAATTCGAGAAACACGTAAATACCAATCAACAAACCGATCGTATTCCGATTTCGAAGGGGGAGATTCAGTTTCAATAGCTCGGGGGGTCTTTACGACATCAAGAACATCATTGGAAAAAGTCTTTTCGAGAAGTTGAGTTATGGAGCCTTTAGAAAGCTCCCTGGAACGCTGGGCCTCTTCTGCTATCGAATCGAGATTTTCCAAAATCTGATCGTAAGCTTTATCGAAAAGTAGAATATTGTCCGATTCCAGCGCGAAGTCTTGGCGTAGTTCTTCTTCTAGCAAAACATCGAGCACAGTCATCTCACTGAAGGCGACAGGATGTTGTCTTATGCCACCCGACACAAGCAGATCATCGAACCGTGATTCAAGAAGTCGTCTATTGCTTACGATGAGGCCTGGATCACNCCCTTCAACCCTATCTGCATCTGAGATCAATTCAGTACTTATTACCAAGTTTAGCTCAGTGGTTAACAGGGCACGCAAATATGACTCACTACGCCCAGACAAATCCTGACCTAGGTGCTTTTTCCCCTCATGAGTGAATTTCTCTCTCAACAGAGGCCCGACTTGCGTATCACCTGCAATTGATTTGCACAAGCTGAACGGGTTGTTAATCTCTTCACTATTAAATAAGTAGGCGGTGTCCTGATACTCTNTGAGATAATCACCTAACATAGAAAAATTGCCNGGTGCATCAGTTTTCCACCGGTTGTACAAATACATACCGACCGCCGTAAGAAGCTGCTCACGGGCTTCTGTATAATTTTTCTTAGGCTCTCCGAACAAGAACTGACTCAAACGGCCCCGCTCGTCATGAACNGCATTCTTTTTCTCTACGTAATTCTTCCAAGCTTTCGACAAATTATCGTCGTAGATGATCCGATCTGGGTCTTGTAGCCACCGAAAAAAAGTCCTTCGACGTTCGAGGTCGACGCGACTACCCAATTCGCCNTGAGGGATCTCAACTTCTGCCAATCGACCATATTGAGCGCTNGTTGTTGACTTGATGCGGCGTCTAACCCTNANATAGCGGAGGTAGCGGAATGCGACACCAAAAACATTAAGNTATTCNGTCGGATTCTTAGACAATTTTAACGATGCACTCGCCTCTACTGCTCTCAAACGTTCCGAAGGTTCCAAGTAACGCAAAAGGCCCCGTCTGTAGTGATCCATAATATAAGGATTTTGGGCAACAAAGGTCTTCGTGCTCGCCTCTATGGCAGCTATTCCAGTTTGAATNGCTAACCGAAAATTTTCTAGTTTTTCAGATTCGTTGGGCGAGTAGTCAATAACCCCATCGATATTTCCTTGAGCCATCAATTGAAAAGGGGAAACACCCACCTGCTTGGCACACTCCTGCCAGGATAGATTGAGTCGGCGTGCAATATTCGCCAAACCCTTAGGCTGTATAGTACTGAACAGACCATCTCGAACCGACAGAATCAAATTACTCGCAGCTAGCGGAATTGCCCCTCCGGAATATCCCAATCCGTAAATAACTCCGATATTTGGCACATCAGCGTTGGACATTTCTGCGATCAAACGTGATATCGCATGCGCTTGATTGTTTCTGTTGGCTTGTTCTCCAGAGTCTGCTCCAGGAGTGTCCATTAGACTTACTATTGGCATCGCTCTTTTGGAACACTCTTCTATGAAATCAACCGCTTGCAGGTGATGTTCGGGCATCCAGGCACCATTGTTAGACCTTCGATCCTGTGCTAAGAACCCTACCAAACGCTCTTCGCCGTTATGCTCCATAAATACTGAAGCAGAAAAGAATGGTCCGTCACTGGTCTCAGATATAACTCGTCCNATTTCACGAATGACCTCGGGCGCGGGCTTCCGATCTTTCTTCTCGGCTGGAGCTACCACCTTTTCAATATAGGTATCGATATCAAAATGTTCTAGCCGAGCGTTCTCTCGAGCAATCTGAACGGGACTAAGAAGGCCGCCGATCCCTCCATAGTCGTCGCTAGTATGCATGCCCGGAAGCAACGAGTGATCCTGGGCAAGACTCTCCGCAATGAGGAACAGGCGATCCCCTTCCAATACGCTATTGTCCATGAAGGTCCAAAGATGTCTTATTGTTTTTCAGGTCGTGCCTAGTCGAGCGCAACCCACAGCGGACGGCTTTTCCACACCATCTTTCAAGCGTGTAAATCGGTAACTTGAACTGCAAATTTAGAATGTTCTTAATGTGCTTACGTTAGTGCACAAAACAAGCCGTTACTGTAATGTATTTGGTGTCGTGTCCGCAAATTCTGTGAATGTAAATTAGTGTCAAGTTGATTCGAAATTCAGCCTTTNGCGCACTAATAAANGAAATNGCTTTGGTTCATGGNACAAAGCGGGGTGACATACCACTATAAAACAAAATTTTAGCGTATCATCGCAGCCACAAATAAAGTAATCGTCTTATTTAAACATGTCGTTATCCATAGCCATCTTAACCATATCCGACACACGTACCTTAGCGGAAGATACATCNGGTGAGANGCTAATTAGTTGCTTAGAATCGGATGGGCATCAATTAGCCGAAAGAAAAATCGTAAAAGACGACATATATCAAGTACGCTTTGTAGTGTCAGGCTGGATTGCAAACGAATCCGTCGATGTAGTAATCACCTCGGGCGGCACTGGATTTACCGGCAGAGACAGCACCCCGGAAGCACTGGAACCTCTTTTTGACAAGACTATCGATGGATTTGGCGAATTATTTCGCCAGATATCTTACGAAGAGATTGGGACTTCAACGATTCAATCTAGGGCTGTCGGCGGACTGGCCAACGGAACATTAATTTTNGCAGTGCCTGGGTCTACAAAAGCATGCGCAACCGCCTGGAATAAAATTTTGAGCAACCAGCTCGACGCAACGAACAGACCCTGCAACTTCGCAGAACTGGTCCCTCGATTTCGTGAACATGTGTCATTTCAATAAGAATCAATCCGCAAAATTACGCAGCAAATAGAGGTATTTATGGACGTTTTCATCCTTGGAGCAAAAAGAACACCAATTGGCAGTTTTCAGGGTTCTCTATCTAAATTAGCTTCCCCTGAATTGGGAGCACAAGCAATCTCAGGCGCTTTAAGCGAATCCAAATTGGAAACAAACCAAATCGATGAAGTCTTGATGGGGTGTGTCGTAAGTGCAGGAGTGCGGCAAGCACCCGCGAGACAAGCGATGCGGATTGCCAATTTGCCCGATCAATCAGGTGCCACCACAATTAATAAAGTCTGTGGATCGGGGATGAAGGCATGCATGATTGCTCACGATCTTATAAAGGCTGGTTCCGCTAATGCCACTATTGCAGGAGGGATGGAAAGCATGACCAACGCCCCTTATCTAATGGCTAAGGCGAGAAGTGGGCTTCGGATGGGACATTCTGAAATACTTGATTCTATGTTTACAGACGGGCTCGAAGATGCAGAAACCGGCGGCTCGATGGGTAGTTTCGCTCAAGGCACTGCAGACGAATTTCAACTCACTCGCGAAGCAATGGACGAATTTGCTATAGGCTCTGTTAAGAAAGCGTTGGGGGCCATGGATAATGGAAACCTAGAAACAGAAATAGTTCCTATGGGCGATATTACTGAAGATGAGCAGCCGCGACGTTCAAAAATTGATCGTATTCCAAGCCTCCGGCCGGCATTCAAGAAAGATGGAACAATAACAGCAGCGAACGCAAGCTCGATATCGGATGGTGCCTCCGCGTTAGCTCTGGCCAATGAATCAGTGGTAGAAAGTCAAGGACTAGAACCCCTCGCTCGCATAGTTGGACATGCAACGCACTCTATACACCCGTCGAAATTTACTATCGCTCCTGTGGGCGCTATTGAAAAGCTTATGGAGAAAGTCGGTTGGACTTCTGATCAAGTAGACCTTTTTGAGATCAATGAGGCCTTCGCCATGGTGACAATGCTTGCTATTCAGGAACTACGCTTGGATCCAAACAAGGTCAACATTTACGGAGGAGCCTGCGCTCAGGGACACCCCATCGGATCAACTGGTAGTCGCCTGGTAGTGACACTAACGCAAGCATTGCATAAAACTGGCGGAAGACGGGGAATAGCCGCCTTATGTATCGGCGGAGGCGAGGCTACTGCGATCGCTATAGAACGCGTGTAATTTCATCCTCTTACAAAAAATAGGACATTAATCTTGGCGCGTTTACCAGTGATTACAGGTATAGGTGGTATTAATCCCGCTGGTCGAGTGTCATTCCATCACTCATATCGTCGAACGGTAATTGATAAATTGCCACTCAAGGATTCAAATGAAACTTATGCTTCTCTTGCTGCACTAATGGGTGTCTTAGAGGACTCGTCACTGGATTCCTCAAAGAAATACATTAACGACAATACTTTGGTTCGACGAATTCAAATTTTCGACCCTGAGAGCATTGCATGTCATAGTCACGCGTCCATAAAAACTAAAAATGGAAAGCCGTTAGAATTCATTTTGACCAAAAGGCAGGTCCCCGAAAATTTGCCGCAAGGATGGATACTCGAGGATCTTGCTGACGGAGAGGTGAAAGTAACTCTTCCATCCAGTAGCGAACTATTATTTCCAAACACACGATCCTCATTAGTAACCTCCGCTGGCCAAGTGCCAACTGGATTTGATCCTGGGTCCCTTTACCAATCGCGGAGTCATCCTAGAGGACTACAACTCACAGTATTTGCAGCTTCGGATGCAGCACGATCGACGGGATTAGATTGGGACGGTCTACGGAAGATTGTGCGACCCGACGAGTTTGCTGTTTATTCCGGCAGCGCTATGGGACAACTCGACACAGACGGTAGTGGAGGGATGCTGCAAGCACCCATGATGGGTAAGCGTGCAACTGCTCGGCAAGCAGCACTCGGTCTCTGCGAAATGCCAGCCGATTTTATAAATGCATATATCTTAGGAAGCCTCGGCTCCACTGGGGCAGTTATAGGTGCATGTGCCACCTTCCTATACAACTTAAAGCAGGGAATAGACGGTATTCGTAGCGGACAAACCAGAGTAGCAATGGTTGGTGGCGCTGAAGCCCCCATAACGCCGGAAATTATCGAAGGTTACAGAACCATGGGTGCTCTGGCAGACGATGCAACTCTAAGAGAACTAGATAGCGCTGAATATGTTGATAATCGTCGAGCCTGTAGACCGTTTTCAAGTAATGCTGGTTTCACTTTGTCAGAAGCTGCCGTTTACGTAGTCCTTATGGATGACGAACTTGCCCTAGAGACTGGCGCAGAAATCTATGGATCAGTTGGCGACGTGTTTATCAACGCTGACGGTTTCAAGAAATCCATTCCNAGTCCCGGGGTTGGTAATTATCTAACTATGGGTAAAGCGATTTCTCTCGCACGATCAATAGGGGGAGATAGCATGGTACGCGATCGATCCTACATTCATGCACACGGTACCGGCACACCTCAAAATCGGGTCACGGAATCTCACATCATGAACGAGATGGCNAAAACTTTTCATATAGAAAAATGGACAGTCGCAGCAATAAAATCTTATCTCGGCCATACTCTCGCTCCGGCCGCAGGAGACCAGTTATCCAGCGCTCTAGGGACGTGGAAATATGGAATCGTCCCCGGAATTAGTACTATAGATCATGTGGCTGAAGATGTTCACGACAGCAACCTCGACATAAGCCCGGAACACAAAGAGATAGATTCTCAGCAGACAGATGTCGCATTTATCAACTCAAAAGGATTTGGCGGAAATAACGCGACGGGCCTAATACTATCGCCCACCGTAACACGCCAAATGCTAAGAGCGCGACACGGGTCAAAAAAGCTTCAAACACACGATGTACGTCACGAAAAAATTGCCGAGACAGCTTACGATTACGATCAAGAGTCATCAAAAGCAAACGTACCACCGATCTATCACTTCGGAGAAGGAGTTTTAGAAGGAACTGACCTGACTCTAACCACTGACGAAATAAAGGTACCTGGATTCGAAGAACCTATTTCACTAAAACTAGATAATCCGTACGAAGACATGACTTAGTTAGTCAAATTTTTACTATTTGGGAACGTTACCACACGTCTAGTTTAAATCTGCTGGAGGACTTAAACCCTCCAATGAAACAAGTCGCTCTTCAACACGCTTGGAGAAATCCGGTCCCGGAGAGAACTCTAGCGCCTTACGTAACTCCCCAACGACCATTTCCGAGTCACCAAGATTACCCCATATTTCAGCCCTCTCCAGGTAAATCACATAATTTTCCGGAAGAAGCATAAGTTGATAGTCAGATATTTCTAAAGCACGTACGTATTCGCGAGTCTGCTGAAACAACATCCTAAT
>PAMR01000013.1 GCA_002708205.1 Gammaproteobacteria bacterium | reverse complement strand
CGAAGTGATACCCGTCGATTTAAACTTCTTAACAAGTTACATAAACAATCTTGGTGCCGATCACTTTCAAGATGATTCGGTGCAATTCCTTCGCTCGCTCTTTAAAAATGACGTAATTGAGCCATGCTCCGCGGACAAGATTCACCAACCCACTCACCTTTTGTTAGACCACGTCGCAACACCTTTAAATAAATTACTAGACGCCCAAGATGATCCAAACTACAAACAATTCAAGGAAACTTGTGACATTGTTCAAGAAACTAATCGATGCGCCTTAATTCCGTTGATAAGAGAAAAAATATCCGTTAATGGCGAGCGGATCACAAAGACAACTAATGTGTCGACGGGAGACATCATTGAGTTAGATGGTCTAAATTATCAATTAATCCACGTATCCACCGATGTCTAGACAAAAAAAACGTCGGTTTAACGTATTTTCTCTATCTTTTTTGGATGTTATGTCCTGTGGCTTTGGCGCCGTGGTACTAATCTTTTTAATAATCAACCATGCAACAGAGGACGATGCTAAACAATTGAATCGTGACCTACTATCGGAGGTGCGCAAATTAGATTTTGAGATTGATTCAGGTCAGAAAGATCTTGTCGATTTAGAAAAATTATTAGAAGACACGAAGAAACGAGTAGAAGAAGCGCGGAAACAACTGGTTGCAATCGTCGAGGATGCAAGTAAACAACGAGAAGATCTTGATGATTTAGAACTTCTTACTATAGCAAGGACACTTAGTATCCAAGAGCTTCAAGCTGATTTAGATACCCGCAACGAAGACGTAAAAAAACTCCAAGAAATGGAAAAAGATCAGGAGGGAAGATCTATCGTCAACATCGAAGGTCAAGGAAACCGCCAATACCTGACGGGACTGTATATGGGGGGGGACCATATTCTCATAGCTCTTGATACCTCTACCAGCATGCTGGACAAGACGATCGTAAACGTCCTTCGAAGACGGCATATGTCGGCCGAAAGNAAACTAGCNGCNCCCAAGTGGACTCGTGCAGTGAATACAGTNGAGTGGCTCACCGCGCAGCTACCTCTAGATAGTCAATTTCAAATTTTTTCTTTTAACACGGCTGTAAGCTCGTTTTTTAAAACCGACAACTGGGTAGATACAACAGACTCTATAGCAATTGAGTCGGCAATAGAGAAATTGCGCCTAACTTCGCCTAACAAAGGAACGGCACTAATACCCCTATTCGCCTCTATCGCCGAAATGGATCCTTTACCCGACAACATTTTTCTCATAGTCGACGGTCTACCTACACAGGGAGTAAGGGAGCCGAAAAAATCCACTGTAACAGGGCAACAGAGAATGAAACTGTTTAACGAGGCAGTACGCTATCTTCCGGCCAACATACCTTTCAATATAATATTATTTCCAATGGAAGGTGATCCTCTGGCAGCTACAGCGTATTGGAACCTTGCACAAGCAACTGGCGGTACTTATATGTCGCCCTCAAGCGATTGGCCCTAATCTCATGGTTGCCAGAAAGAGAAGAGATATCGAAGAAATTGGCCTCTCATTTCTGGATGTTATTTGTTGTGGATTCGGTGCCATTATCTTGCTCTTAATGATTACTAAAACCGTCGAGCCTAATGTACTCGAAAATACGGAAATAGACCTCGAAGGCCAAGTGCTAGAAAAACGAGCTTCTGTTTTTGAAATCCGTGGACAGACTCAAGTGCTTCAGCGTCAGCTTCTCGACGACAATCAAGAACTTGAGAAAGAACTCGAAGAGCTCGCGAAATTACGTATGCAAATCTCTGACATTAGCGGTGAATATCAGTCGACTAAAGACATAGCCGAAAAGCAAATATCCCAAGAAGCCAATCTCCGTACAGCCAAACAAAGCCTAACAGAAGAAATGGAACGACTTCTTGGGCTTAACTTTTCGAACCCAACGACTGCCGTCGGNGGCATTACTGTTGATAGCGAGTACATCATTTTCGTTATAGATACCTCGGGCAGCATGTATAACTATGCTTGGCCAACCGTAGTCGCCAAACTACAAGAAACCTTAAATCTCTACCCCAATGTTAAGGGCATACAGGTTTTAAACGACATGGGAGACTACATGTTCCAACAATACGCCAACCGGTGGATTCCCGATTCGCCCGCACGTCGACAAGGTATTGTGAGAAAATTAAGAACCTGGAATGCGTTTTCAAACTCCAGTCCTGTTGAAGGTATCGAACGCGCTATCACTACCTTTTACGCCGCCGATAAGAAAATTAGTATCTATGTTTTTGGTGATGATTTTCAAGGAGGCTCCGTAGAGCGTGTCGTAGACACTATAGATCGAATCAATGTGGCTGATGCAGAAGGTACCCGTCGAGTTCGAATACACGCAGTGGGCTTCCCGGTACTACTTCAAGCCCGTAACCAACCTCAAAGCGTGTATAACTTTGGAGCATTAATGCGAGAGCTAACTTATCGCAATAATGGAACTTTTGTGGGTCTACCAGATATAAGGTAAGGTCGTATCGATGTCGATGATGAATAGAAAAACAATGACCCTAATCGGAAGAACGGTTTTTATACGTTATGTCCTCCCAGTATCCTTATTAGTCACTCTAATGTTCGCCACTGGATGTGCAGGTGGGGCGAACGTGAAAGTCAACGTAAACATCCCTGATCCTCTAGTACAGAGCGTTCCTATTCGTATGGGAATTTATTACGACGAGAATTTACTCAACTATCTACATGAAGAAGATCTTGATTACTATGGGGAATACTCTATCGATCTCGGTTCAACTCAAATACCAGTATTTGACCGAGTGTTCGATGCTATGTTCGATACAGTTGTTCCAATGGATTCTTTAAGTAGTGAAGACCTCAACGTAGATGCCGTACTTGCCCCATCGATAGAACAGCTGCAATTTTCCATCCCAGAACAGACACGCAGTGACTTTTTTGAAGTATGGATTAAATACCGAATGGATTTCTACGAAACAGATGGTTCCTTAATTCACACATGGAATGTCATGGCCTATGGAAAAGCAAATCAAAAAAATTACGGGGCAATGCAACGCAAAAAGCGCCCCGCATTAACGGAGGCATCCACTTGGGCTCTTCGGGACGCAGCTGCTAATGTTTCTTTTGAGTTTCATCGCCAACAAAAAATTAAAGAATGGCTAGAAAAATACTAGTTTCTCTGACAAGTGAAGGTAGAAATCATGCATAACAAACGTACAGTACGATTCTCAATCGCTAACAATCCGTGTCAAGATATCCTTTCTACCATCCGTGTTATATGCATCATAACCCTATTCGGATTCTCAGCAAGCGGATGTGTCAATACCACCGTGCAGGAAGTTAGAGAAGCACGCACAGGCCTTTCAGCAGATCAATCTATTGTGATTTTGAGCCGAAAGCATAAAACCAGAGATGAAACTGAAAACAAATTCACAGACTGTGTATCGGAAAAAACCGGTACTGGAGAACAATCGCTTGCCGTGATGCCGGAACAAGAATTTGTAGATCATCTATTCCCATGGTTCGAACCTAGAACAGCGCCTTTAAACTTAGAGGACCTAGAGGGAATAATCGAGAGACCTCTAATAGCTGAGCGCATACAAAAAATTGGTGTCCGTTACCTTGTTTGGATAGAGGGTACAACACAGAGATCTGATCAAGCTGGAAGCGTTCAATGTACTGTTGTTAGTGGCGGAGTACCAGCTTGCTTTGGATTTTTATCTTGGGAATCTGGATCCAATTACGAAGCTTCTATATGGGACATAACAAAGGGAATTAACGTTGGAAAAGTTAACTCCGAAGCCTCCGGTACCTCTTTCGTTCCTGCAGTTGTAGTTCCATTACCTTTTATAGCCAGGGTGCAAGCACAGGCGTGCAACACGTTATCGGAACAGCTGAAAACATTTATTGGGGCCTGATTCGTCGAGGGTCTTCGATTATCCCTACTTCGCTCGTACCTCTAGAATTTCTCCAGTGCTTTTGGAAGGTTCAGTCGAATACCAGGCTTGCAGATTAACTCGCCACCGTTTGGAACAAAGGTCGGCTAATTCATAGAACGTCGGACGGCCGGGATCAGCGATAATCACNCTCTTGGTACCGCCCTTTAAAGCTCTGCCTATCAAGTTTCGCAAAGGCTTAATCATACTATCCCAAAAACAGATATCAGCTCCTATGAGAAGTTCTTGAGTACCCAGTTGCGCAGTCGTCAAATCCTCGAAGCGCTTCCTTAGTGGGCGAACNTGTACATCATTNAGAGCCGCAATTACGTCAAGAAATGGAAAGACATCACGATCCGTGTCTACGCCAGTGACATCAGCTTGAAACTCTTTNGCACAAAANACGGAAGCTGGNCCCCATCCACAGCCTATCTCNATCACTTTNGCAGATGGTGACGGGGGATAATGCTGAAGATAGTCCATGACGAGAAAGCTCGAATTCCACATCTTNTGTCCGTGCACACTCGGCTCATAAATGCGTTTTAAACGCCGTACCAAAGGATGTTGTCCCTGCAAGAGATACACACCATACGCGCTATACATATGAGCCTCAGGCATTGGAATGACGGCGGGCATGAGCACAAACCATGGGAAAGAAAGACAATCTTAACGCGCTCAGTCCAGTAGTGAAATAAAATTCATATTGGTGAAATACCTGAGCAAAATAGTCAAGTATTGGATAAAATTTCATCCTGATTAGACCTCCATCGATTTTGTGCTTTGTAAATGGTTATGGCGAATAAAATGAACACCAAAGATGATATCGGTCGTCTGGCTTCGTCCGAGTATGAAGCTGGTTTCGTTACTGATATTGACACCGAGACCTTACCACCCGGACTCAATGAGGACGTTATTCGCTTCATCTCGAATAAAAAAGAGGAGCCCGATTGGCTTCTCGATTGGCGATTGAGNGCNTATAAGCACTGGCTCGGNCTAGATGAACCNGTGTGGGCNCATGTAAAAATCCCCTCAATCGATTTTCAATCAATTTCCTATTTTTCTGCACCCAAAGGTGACAAACCGAAGTCTCTGGAGGAAGTGGATGCTGAGCTGTTGAAAACATACGACAAACTCGGTATTCCATTACATGAACAGGCCGTGCTAGCGGGTGTCGAAGGTGCTGAAATCAAATCTCGNACNCCCATCGCGGTGGATGCCGTCTTTGACAGCGTATCTATTGCAACCACTTTCAAAGATAAACTTCGAGAAGCTGGCGTAGTCTTCTGTTCTTTTGCTGAGGCAGCACGTGATTATCCTGACATCGTAAAAAAATACCTTGGGTCCGTAGT
The DNA here is from genome assembly GCA_002708205.1 of Gammaproteobacteria bacterium. GTDB lineage: Bacteria > Pseudomonadota > Gammaproteobacteria > Pseudomonadales > Azotimanducaceae > UBA11889. Next base: position 15,319 of record PAMR01000013.1, on the reverse strand, counting down.
ACCTCCTAGAGATAACTACTATGCCGCNCTAAATTCAGCAGTTTTCTCAGATGGATCGTTTGTATACGTCCCTGAAGGGGTGCGGTGCCCGATGGAGCTCTCNACATATTTTCGTATCAACGCCCAAAATACAGGACAGTTTGAACGAACTCTTATTATCGCTGAAGCCGGNTCCTATGTGAGCTATCTAGAAGGTTGTACGGCCCCAATGCGCGATGAGAATCAACTTCATGCTGCCGTTGTNGAACTTGTCGCCCATGAAGACGCAGAAATCAAATATTCAACGGTTCAAAATTGGTATCCNGGTGATGAAAATGGAAAGGGTGGTATCTACAACTTCGTNACAAAACGNGGATCTTGCAGNGGGANACGTTCNAAAATAAGTTGGACCCAAGTCGAAACAGGATCNGCGATCACATGGAANTATCCNAGTGTTGTCCTAAAAGGCGACGATTCAGTAGGCGAGTTTCANTCCGTTGCCTTAACCAACAATTATCAACAAGCCGATACCGGCACAAAAATGATCCACCTNGGAAAAAATACTAAAAGTACGATTATTTCCAANGGTATAAGTACAGGACACAGTTCAAACGCATATCGCGGGTTAGTACGAATGAACCCAGGCGCTGCTAATTCTAGAAACTTCACCCAGTGCGATTCTCTCCTCATNGGTGACGACTGTGGAGCACATACTTTCCCCTATATNGAATCNCGACGCCCTGANGCCATCATCGAACATGAGGCAACAACATCGAAAGTAAGNGATGATCAGTTATTTTTNTGNCAACAACGCGGCATCGAACCCGAGAAAGCAGTATCCATGATAGTNAACGGGTTCTGTAAAGATGTTTTTCGGCAACTACCTATGGAATTTGCCGTTGAAGCGGGGAAGTTGTTAGAAGTTAGTTTGGAGGGATCTGTTGGATAGAAATCCGCTCCTCGAAATTAAAGGTCTCCGAGCGAGCGTAGGTGGCGAGCACATTCTAAAGGACCTAGATCTTACCGTTCACGCGGGCGAGACTCATGCAATCATGGGGCCAAACGGATCAGGCAAAAGTACACTTGCAAACGTTGTTGCAGGTCGCGATACCTACACCCTGACTTCTGGAACTATCCGCATAGCAGGGGAAGACATAGATAGTTTGAGTCCCGAAGGGCGTGCCGGGGAAGGACTTTTTTTGGCCTTTCAATACCCGATCGAAATCCCTGGCGTATCAAACATGGAATTTCTCAAAACCTCAATGGAGAGTCTTGCAAAAGCCCGCGGCGAAGAACCACTTTCAGCGGTAGAATTTTTAACGTCGACCCGCGCAATTGCTAAGAAGCTCGATTTAAATCCCGAATTTCTAAAGCGTGGCGTTAATGAAGGCTTTTCCGGTGGAGAAAAGAAACGCAACGAGATTCTGCAATTACTGAGCTTAAACCCCAAGATCGCACTCCTTGATGAAACGGACTCTGGACTAGACATCGATGCATTAGAAGTCGTTTCGCAAGGAGTCAATAACTTTCGTAATGAAAAAAACGCGGTCATTCTTATCACCCATTACCAAAGGCTGCTCAATCTTATAGTTCCCGACTTTGTGCACGTATTGGCCAATGGCAGAATCGTTAAGTCGGGAGATAAAGACCTAGCAGTAGAGCTCGAATCTAAAGGGTACTCATGGATTAAAGAGATCAATGAAGGTATCTAAAAGCGCGATACAATTGCGCGACCACTTATCCTCTTTTTCACCCGAATACGCTCCATGGTTACGCCGCCCGACGGCAGATAAATCACTTGATCTTCCTAAATATCGCTCCGAATCATGGAAATACACAAATCCAGACAGTCTTTTGAAGACACAAATAAAACCTCACAGAGTCAGTGAGTTAGACATAAACGGAGCTGTGAACGTATACAATTTCGAGGATGTGGCCGCACGAAAACAAGTTCAAGATCGATTAGGTCAATTAACTGCCAAACTTTCGCTTGCAGAATTAAATGCAACACTCCTCGACCACGGAGTCATTATCGAGTCAACGACATCGGCTGGCACTGTAGAGATATCCTCACTTCCCGGAAATTTTCAAAGATTGATCGTAATCGCGAATGCCGACTTAGAAATTATTGAAACGGCGCCTAGCAATAATCGAGTAGTGGAATGTTGGGTGAACACACAAGCATGTCTCCATTACCGCCGTATGCAAGGCGAATCGAATGGATATGAATACAATGGTTTTGCTGCCCACGTGGAAGCCGGTGGAAAGTTGTATCTAGAACAATACTCCCGTGGCTCTATGCTTCGCAGGAACGAATTCGATATCGTACTAAATGGACAGTCTTGTGAGGCGTACATAACCGGAGCGTGGCACTTAAGTGAAGCGCAACACATTGACAATCAGGTTTCAGTTAGACACATCAAACCGGGTGGTTTGAGCCGCCAGCATATGCGAAGTTACGTAACCGACAATGCAAAATCAGTATTTTGCGGGAAAATTCATATCGCAAAAGGCGCCGACGGGTCCGATGCAACACTCAACAACCGTAATTTAATCGAAAGTACAAGTGCGGAGGTTTACACAAAGCCCGAATTGGAAATATATGCACAAGATGTTACTTGCTCCCATGGAGCAACGGTTGGTGAAATAGATGAGGACGCCGTTTTTTTCTTGCGATCGAGGGGAATTCCAGAAAAAACAGCAAGACAATTACTTGTCCGCGGATTCTTATCAGCCGCTATCGAACATCCAGAAGGTAGAGAATTTTTAGGTCTAGCATGAACACTCCCGACTTTACGGAAATACGCAAAGATTTCCCACTAATAGAGGCGGAGGAAGTGGTCTATCTGGATAACGCAGCAACGACCCAAAAGCCAAAGGCTGTGCTCGATTGTGAGCGGCAATATTACGAAACCACCAATGCGAATGTTCATCGAGGTGCTCACCGAATCAGTGAACGAGCAACCGAAGCCTACGAAGAAGCACGTAATTCAGTGAAACAATTTCTCAATGCTTCTGACCCGTCAGAGATAGTTTGGACGCGCGGTACTACAGAAGCCATTAACCTCATCTCGAATTCTTATGCCCGATCAATCCTGAAGCCTGGTGACGCAGTTGTCATTACCGAACTTGAGCATCATTCGAATATTGTTCCTTGGCAAATGGTCTGTCTGCAGACTGGCGCAACCCTCAGAGCTGCTCGTGTTTTGGATGACGGCACACTCGACCTCGAGCACTATCACTCACTACTAGATGACAATACGAAAATTGTATCCGTCGGACACGTATCAAACGCGCTCGGAACCCTTAACCCTGTCAAGGAAATCGTCAGAAGCGCCCACGAAGTTGGAGCAATCGCCATAGTAGACGGCGCACAGGGCGCAGCGCACTTCCCAGTGGACGTACAGGATATTGGTTGCGATTTTTATGCTTTTTCTGGACATAAAGTCTATGCGCCTACCGGAATCGGCATACTGTTCGGAAAGGCCCACTTATTAGAAACAATGCCTCCGTGGCAAGGTGGAGGCGAAATGATCGAAACAGTTTCGCTTACAGATTCGACTTTCCAAAAGCCGCCATTTAAATTTGAAGCAGGCACCCCTAATATTGCCGGCGCACTTGGCTTGCAAACAGCATTGAATTATTTTTCTAAGCTCGATCAGTCCACGATTTTCAAACACGAATCCGAGCTACTGAACCTAGCTACTGCACGATTACAGCAGATAGAAGGGCTAAAAATCGTAGGTACTGCACCTGTGAAAGGCCCAGTCCTTTCTTTTATAATAGAAGGAACTCATCCACAAGATGTGGGAACACTNTTGGACCAACAAGGCGTAGCCGTACGAACTGGGCACCACTGCGCAATGCCGTTAATGAACTCCTTAGGTATTTCGGGNACAGTACGCGCCTCATTTAGTCTGTATAATTCCACATCAGATATAGACCGCTTGGTAGAAGCGGTTCAAAAAGCTCGGGACTTTATCTAATGTCAACACAGATTTACGACCCCAACACATTGTCCATGACTCCTTCGGCACAGGCTCATATTCGGCGCCAGATCGAACTGGAAGATTCGAAAGCATTATGCCTTGGCATCAAAGAAAGCGGCTGTAATGGATATATGTACGAACTGTCCTATGTACAGGATAAGCCTGAAAATTCAACAGCGTATGCGTTTGATGAGTTCACTGTTTACGTTTCAAGAGAAAACTGGAAACTTGTCATAGGCACCGAGATAGATTACGTAACGGAAGGTCTCAATTCGTCACTAAAGTTCAACAATCCCAACGCGGAGACTCTTTGTGGTTGTGGTGAGAGCTTCTCCGTAACCGAAACCTAATCTCGCGCTAGCAGAGGGACCAAATAACTTTGGAACGTCGTCTTGTACCTACATCTCGGGAGGTTGAAGCACGGCTTGTACCTACCGGCGATCCTATTACGATTCCTAGCGGGGTATTCGTGACCCTAACCCAAACCTTAGGAGGTACATACACCGTCATATATGAAGGCAATATGGCTCGTATAGACGGTCAGGATGCAGATGCAATTGGATTGATTCCAGAGGTACTTGAATTTAAACCACCCGCGAATGGGCAGATTTCGCACGATCAAATTACTCAAGCTCTATGTTCTGTTTACGATCCAGAGATTCCGGTCAATATCGTCGACCTCGGACTAATCTATAAATACAGCATTGACGAAAAAAACGTGAATATTTGCATGACTCTGACTGCACCGGGATGTGGGATGGGACCCGTACTTGTACAGGATGTTGAAAAGCGTCTGAATGCAGTTCCTTACGTCGAAAATGTAAACGTTGAGTTGGTTTTCGATCCCCCTTGGTCCCGAGATATGATGAGTGAAGAAGCTCAATTAGAACTTGGCCTTTTCTAAGCAATGGAATCGATTGAACGAATTCGAGAAAATTTTTCCTTTTTTGATGATTGGGAAGATAAATATCGATTTGTTATTGATCTTGGAAAAGAAATCCCTGAATTGGAAGAGAAATACAAAACTACCGACTATTTAGTCCCTGGTTGTCAAAGCCAAGTTTGGCTGGTTACTGATTTTAGTTCAGACGATCCGCATCAAAGATTGCGTATTGATAGTGATGCCCACATCGTCCGAGGATTGATAGCAATAGTACTAGCTGCCTACGCCACAAAGAGTGTGGAAGAAATTAAAGAGTATGCGATAGAAAAATTATTCGAGGAGCTGCATCTCTTATCTCACCTCAGCCAAACCCGAGGTAATGGATTAAAAGCGATGGTTGCCCGTATACAACAAGCAGCTCACCAACATCTCTACAGCTAGATAAGTATACGCTAACGCTTTAGATTGTAACTGTATATACATACAGTTACAATGGATTCATGTCTTATTCGGAACTACATATTTTTTCCATGTCTACGGACGGAACACTCCAGGTCGTTTCCCAAAAGCAATTCATTGCGTTTGAAAATGGTGATCAACCGATTACCAGCTTCAACGAAAAAATTGACACCGATAATATGCAAGTCAAATTACTCTTCCTTACGCTTCGGGATGGAATATGTGAATTAGTCGAACCCCTTCGTATTAATGTTGACTCACATGGATTCTTAGACCGACGCGACCACCAGATCATGCCACTCCCCACCAAGGAGAAATCCATACTGGATGGCCGTCATAGATTTTTAAACCGTTTTCTCAATCACTCTCACCAGTGGTCGATAAGAGAGAACACGTTATCAGAGGCAATGAAACTCTCAGGTNTGACTTTAATCAACTACCAGAACGTNACCGAAAGTCCAACTCTCCGTTAGCTTGCTANTGTTTTTAACCAACGTCGGTAATCNTTAGAATCGTCTACNTCCCAAAGCGTCTCGGTACGTTCGACTGAAAGACTCTGTGCTCTNTTCAAAGTCTCCGTTAAGACGTTGTCACTACCCCAATGAATGTCTTCAAATAGAGCTGTTCGAGGCGTTCTCATAGCGATCAAATAGTAGCCTCCGTCTTCGGTTGGTCCTAGTACAAGATCAGTTTTTTCAAGTTTGTTAATAGCATCCTCTATGTGATTCTTCGACAACAAAGGTACATCTGCCCCAATAATTATTGTGACTCCATCATGAAATGCGGCCAGCATTTTTGAACCTAAGTCACCCGGAACTTGGCTATGAGTGTTCAGCCCCATCGTCCAACTATCATCCTCCATCGATCCCTCGATCCAAAGTTCGGAATTGAAATCCGCGACCGCTTCGATCGTTCCCGCCAACATTGATGAATAGCATGCGAGCGCGTTTACCGACCCGATCGACTCGGCTAATCTCGTTTTTACTTTGCCTACTATTGGCGCTCGGGCAAAAATGGCTACTCGCGGGTCCATTTTAATTTTCCTCTATTTCCGTTTCAGGCTCATAATAGCGTCTGACTAATTCAGCCGAGCTTTCACCAAAAAAATAACGCAGGCGCAATACCCACATGAGTAGGACCGTTCTAAATATGCCATTCTCTTCCCAACGCCGAGAGGAGGTGACGAGACGGGCTCTAATTCTTTTGGGTCTCGAAATAATTCGAAGGACTTTAGAAATCTCAATATCCTCCATCAACGGCTGTTCTGGATAGAACCCTATTCTTTTAAATAAATCCCTCCGCACAAAAATCCCCTGGTCACCAGTGCATATTCCGGTAAGTGCTGATCTCTGATTAATAAAAAACTCAATAATCCGAAACTCAAAAACACGACCCGATAATCTAATGTCACACCGTCCCCAGTCGGAGTCACAAAGAGCAGCCGTTAAAGCTTCGATCACACGCTTACCAACCCGAGTATCAGCATGCAAAAACCATAGGAACTTCCGATTGGAAAAACAGGCTGCACTGTTCATTTGAGATGCCCGACTTTTTGGCCCTTCAACAAAGCGAATTTTTTTACTCGGACGATCCTGCCAAATCGACGCTACCGAACTCTTTAGTTGCCGAACATCGTGAGCTGTATGGGCAATAATAATGTCCAAATGCGAAAAAGACGCCAGATCCTCTAGCAGAAGCAACAACGCTTCTGTATCGCGCCACACGGGTATGACTATGGTGACGTTTTGAAGACTAATCAATTGCTCTACTCTTTACGAAGCATCTAGCAATCAATTGAGTCACGTTTTGGAGAGATCTTCGACGGATTGGCGATTTAATATTTGTTGAACCATAGATCATCACTGGCCCTCGCACGCACTATCATATCGACTCATCGCATTCTTNATAACAAGTTCAATATCCTGGTTAGTTATCAATCTTTCGCGAGCTAAACTCATCGCTGATTTTGAGATCAATCTTTCGTATTCATCNCGACAGCTATACAGACTAACCGGATCNGAATGATAGGTCATACCCATGAGCATAGTNGCCTGTTTTTCAGCCCCTACCTCTGGGTGTCGAGGATTCCATCCAGTGTGAAACCCTATCGGAACACAGATATCCGGCAATCGGATACCAGCACATTCATTCATACATTCGTCGATGTCAGAAACCAATGANACGTATCGCTTACCAAATTTTGCCGGGAGNNCGCATACTCCGCTTTGACTTTCTGGTCCCAAATCCAACACCGCCATACCCCCAAGCTTATTCGCTTCAAGGACTAACTCTAAACGACCGTCGTTTATAAATTTATCAAGAACATNTTCGCGACTTACCAACGTTCCCTCGGAAATAGTCGGAATTCGTGAATCCGGGGGCTCTATCCCTCTCACTACCCACTCGAACAAATTGTTCAAGGCCCCTCTCAGGAGAGGACTATGATCGATAGTGTTAAAATCGTAACGAGCTTTTAAACCTGTTAGAGAGTTAGTGTTGGTTTTTGGAAAAATACCNTTTACGTGGTGCGTCCCAGAAAATAGATAAATACGCTCGTTTGAAAGCGGTTCTATATCATTTTTTCCATCCGGCATTACATGGGTTAAAGCTCCATCACCTCGCCAATACTCAACAGATGTATTTGTTAAAATAACTTTAGGTATTGTCGATATCCGCCCTTTATAGACACCTTCTACCGATTTCGTAAATGGATCTTTGNCTTCGCGCCCTGCAAAAGGAAAGCACTGCCCTAAAGAATGAACTCCTAAGCTAGAAGGTTGTGCGAATCTGTGATTAAAATCACCTCGTTGGCCTCCGGCGATATGCGGCAATAATCCATCATATATGGCTTTACCATCAGCACCTTCATTCAAACCTTCATACAGAAAGTGTCTGAGAACACGGCCTGTTTGAGAGGCCCCAAATCCAATGACTTTGCTCGGNTAATTGGTTTTACCGGGATAGGCTTCGCTTTTCAAAAAGAGTGCAGCATCACGCAGTGCCAGTAGCCCCAACCCAACGATTGGGGCTCCTTCCGCCCAGAAAACAAGCGTATAAACCCGTCCTGCTTTAAATCCATCACGAAGGTATATCGACTTGTTACTTTCACTGAGAACGCCATCTTGAAAACGACCAAATTGCCATGCCTCTATCGGCAATTCATGCCGCTCACCGAAGTCGTTTTCCTGCNCGTAAAGTCGGTTACGTGTGTCGTGGGGATCCGCGGGAACATAGACCACATTGCCTAATTGTCCATAGGAAATAGATGGCGAATCCTTATTCGGCTGTACCCGACATATTACTTGGCCGCAGATTTCTTTTCCCTCAGACAATGCATTCGGCACTTCGAGCCCCACACCCTCGGAAAGTCCCCACTGCCAACCCACTGAAGCGTATGCAATACCCCTTTCAAATAAAAATCCATCACCAGCAGCGAATGGATCGACTGCTAAGTCTTTTTGATGGGNACGATGAAGCATACGGAAAGCCAACCTGTTTCCTCGATTGGGAACATCCACGAGTATGGCTCTTGGAGTGCTTTTTAATGGAAGAATAAGCGTCAGATCGCCGGAAAATTCTACCTTGCCAGCACTGTTCGTAGGAGCTAAAGCTATATCGACAATTCTCGAATTTATCGAATCATTAGGATCGATCTCATACTTTAAAGATGCTTCGATGATTTCGTANGACCCAAACTCTCCAAACTCCCGACCGTTGGCATAGGCGTTTCGACTATAAATTTGTATTCCTACNACNGCCAAAGACTTCCCTCCCTTACTTGAGACTAATTTGCCCTAGTTTCAANCAAATCACAGGCTACTTGTCGCAAACTTTCTTGATCAACTTGGACTTCATCTAATGCTNGTACATTGCGTGAACACATATCGATAGCACGGTGGCATCTCGGATGAAAACGGCAACCTGAGGGCGGTCGTGTCGCACTAGCGACGTCACCTTTCACCAAACCAGGGTTCCGAGGTATTGTTGGATCTGGTTGTGGTACCGCTGCTAACAAAGCTTGCGTATAGGGATGTAGAGGGTTCGAAAAAATTTCCTNAGTAAGNCCCATTTCGACNATTNNGCCCAAATACATGACNCCAACTCTATCCGAAGCCTGCTCCACTAATGCAAGGTCATGAGCTATCAAAAGGTAGGTCAATTTCAACTCGNCCTGTAAATCTTGCAAGAGGTTAAGAATCTGCGCACGAATCGAAACATCAAGCGCCGAAATGGGCTCATCCAATAAAATTAGATCCGGTTTCAGAGTCAAGGCTCGAGCAATCGCCACACGTTGTCTCTGTCCACCAGAAAATTCGTGGGGGTAAAGATCTTGGGATTTCAACGGCAGGCCAACCAAATCAAGCACTTCATCCGCGCGTAGTTGCGCGGNTTTTCGAGAAAATCCATTAGCGGTAAGCGGCTCCATAAGAATCGATCGGATCTTTAAGCGAGGATTGAGTGAACTGTATGGATCCTGAAAAACGGCTTGAATACGCCGACGGACATTTCGATACTGCTGAGATTTTGTATTTNCGAGACTTTCCCCGGCAAAACGGATATGGCCTTCTTTGACAGGAACAAGTCCCAGTATCGATTTAGCTAGNGTACTTTTTCCACACCCAGACTCACCTACTATCGCTAATGTTTCTCCTCTGTCTATGGCAATTGATACNCCGTCAACTGCTCTGACCAATGATTTTTTTGCCTTGAAATGGCACTTTACATCGTTGAGTTCAAGAAGAGCCATNAGTCATCCGGTAACCAACAAAGAACCCGATGTCCGTTACCCAGATTTTTTTCAGGGGGAATCGTTGAACGGCATTGCACGGTAGCTTTCTTGCATCGAGGATGAAAAGAACAACCCGAAGGTGGTTTTAGTGGATCCGGAGGTGAACCACTTATAGACACCAGTCGTTTCTTCTTACTTCCTAAGCGCGGTACCGACTCTAGTAACCCTTGGGTATATGGATGCTTGGGCTTACTGTATAGACTTGTAACGTCCGCCGTTTCGACAACACGCCCAGCGTACATCACAGCCACACGGTCACATAAGCTCGCGGCAACACCCAGGTCGTGGGTAATAAACAAAACTGCGGCGCCCGTATTTCTCTGAATTTCTTCGAGAAGACTCATAAATTGCAGCTGTATCGTTACATCTAAAGCACTCGTAGGTTCATCCGCAATAAGCACCTGAGGACGACAAGAAATCGCCATGGCAGCAACCGCCCGTTGGCGCATACCGCCNCTAAATTGATGTGGATATTCTCGAGCTCTATCTTCAGGCGCCGGGACATGTACCCGTTTCAATTCCNCTATTGCCATACGATGCGCNTCGGTACCGGTTGCCATACCGTGCTCACGCAATGGGGCCGCAACTTGATAGCCGATCGAGAACACAGGGTTTAACGACGTCATTGGATCCTGAGAAATCATCGCGATTTTTTTTCCGCGAATTTTCTGTGCCATCGTCTCATCCGATAGCCCGACCAAATCTTGACCTTCTAATTTAATAGAACCACCGACCACCCTCCCTGCTGGACGAGGAAGCAACCCTAATAGAGATAAGCCAGTCATGGTTTTTCCACTACCTGACTCACCGATCAGACCTAAAGTCTCGCNAGCGTTCAAATCAAATGTTACGCCNTTAACCGCNTTTAATATCCCNCGCTTTAAATGCAAATGGGTTGAAAGGTCTTTGACTTCAAGCAATTTAGTCATAGTTGCCTTCGTTGCGGGTCAAATGTATCCCGCAACCAATCTCCTAGAATATTGGAGGCCAAGCAAGCCAACATAATAGCTATACCCGGTATGGTAATTAGCCACCAAGCCACTTCAATATAATTGCGACCATCGGCCAGCATTCCACCCCACGAAACACTAGGAGGCTGAATACCTAATCCCAAAAAACTTAAACCTGCCTCAAACACAATGACACTCCCAAACTGTAGTGTGGCCAACACCAGCAAAGTGTTCAAAAGATTGGGTATCAGATGCCTAACAAAAATAATCGGCGTCCGCACATTGGCAATTTTTGCTAACGAAATATAGTCTCGCTCTCTCAGGCTCAGAACTTCACCTCTNACTATCCGCGCGTACCAAGTCCAATANGTTAAGACAATTATCAAAACGACTATCCCTTCGCTTGGNCCAAGAACTGATGCCAGTAACATTGCCAGGGCCAAAGAAGGNACNGACATCTGCACATCAATCAAACGNGAAATGACNGAATCCACCCATCCACCNAAAAAACCAGCNGTCATNCCAGCAAGTGNTCCTATAAGGCCTGATAAGACAATGGCATAAAAAGCCACCATCACAGAGACACGTGCTCCATCTATAATACGACTCAAGATGTCTCTTCCAAGATTATCGGTACCCAACAAATATTTAGTTGTGCCGCCTTCCATCCAGACAGGTGGATTCAAGACCTCGGGAAGATTGATTTTCCCTGGATCATGAGGAGTGATTAAGGGACCCAGTAAGGCAGCCGACGCGACTAATATCAAAACTCCTACGGCAAAAATAGGGAAACGCGTTCCGGAATTCGATGAATTACTTAAAAACGAAAANAGCCTTTTGTTCCGTAGTACGTCAATCATGTCTAATCCGAGGATCTATAAGGCCATAGCTGAGATCTACAATTAAATTGACGCTAACAAATATAATCGAAGCAAAAATCACCCCTGCCTGAACAATAGGAAAGTCCCGAGCCAATACNGCTTCCACTGTAGCCCGACCAATACCAGGCCAAGCGAAAACAACTTCCACAACAAAGGCTCCGCTTAACATATTCGCAAAATACACACCGACCATGGTAGCCAGGGGNACTGCGGCATTACGCAANGCATAGCGCCATACAATCGACCGCTCCTTTAAACCAATCGCTCTTTCCATCCGAACATAATCAGAATCCAAGATGTCGATCATTGACGANCGTAACGTNCTGGTCATCGCTGCCACTGGATACCAGCCCANCGCTATNGCNGGCAAAACAAGATGGGCCCAAGATCCGCGGCCAAAAGCAGGGAACCACTGAAGTTCAACCGCCAAAAACATTATTAGCAAGAGTCCCACCCAAAAACTCGGAACAGCCTGACCTAACATGGCAAAAATCTTTGCTCCTCGATCAACCAATCCTCCTCGATACACCGCGGAGAGTACTCCTAGTGGNATAGCAAAAAGCATAGCAACAATGAGACCAGCTAGAGCGAGCTCCAGNGTCGCCGGTAATCGATCTAATATTAGATCGATTGCTGGTTGATTCCATTGATAGGAATGNCCAAAGTCTCCTTTGATTGCATCTAACAAAAAAAATACGAACTGNGNCGGCAGAGGACGGTCNAGNCCCAAAGCAGTACGCATAGCCGCGAAATCTGCCTCTGTGGCATCCATAGGTAACAACAGTGCAACTGGATCACCCGACAATCGTTGCACTACAAAGATCACTAGCAAAGCGCCAAGAATCGCTATACAACCCTGCCCTATTCGCTTAATAAAATATTTAACCATGGCGTATCAGTTTTCTGCTTGTGAGTCNGTTNGGATGGAAATCTGACGCATAGATCTCCAAAAAGCCTGCGGCCATGGTTTAAACGTCAAAGNGTTCCTCCAAGCAATGCTGACGAGTGGCCTGTATGTCGGAAATCCACCAGCGACCTGTTCGTGCTTACGCCTCGTTATGCCCCGAATCATATCTGCACGTTTTTGTTCGTCTATAACAGTCCGTAGTTCTTCGATTGCCATATCGAATTCCGCGTCGGAAAAATAAGAATACGTTCCCCAACCATCGCCCTCCGAATGCAAGTGCCCACCGAACGCATCGGTCGGATCGCCTGGTAGCCCCTGCCCCCACATGCCATTCAAAAGCCCATCCATGTGCGGGCGAGAATTGCGGCGTGCTACGTTTATCCACGCTCCGTACTCGAGCTGGACAATACGACAGCGAATTCNAACCTCGTTCAAATACGCAAACATGGTTTCACCAACTTCTTTGAAGTGAGGTTCTCTGGGAGTTGTAAGATTGTAGCAGGGCGTCGATATTCCCGCCGGGTAACCTGCATCGTNCAGCAAACGGCGCGCTTCATCGGGATCATAAGAATAGGGCTCAAGATCTGGATCGTAACCTAAAGTACCAGGAGCGAGTTGTACGGTGCGGATACCCTGTCCATGCAAAATGTACTTGACGATTGCATCCACATCTATTGCATGTGCTATTGCTTGTCGTACTTTCACTTTTCGAAATGGACTATTGGCATCAATCGCGTTGATATGTAGAAANAGATTGTTTGGAGCCGGTCGCGACACCACCTCTATGTCCGGGATTGCTTTTAAGTTGTCAACCAGTGCCGGAGGGACAGCATCTATCCAATCTACGGCTCCCGTTTTCAGAGCCGCCACTCGAGTTGTATCCTCCGGAATAATCTTTATGACTAATCGCTGAACCTCAGACCGAGCTCCTTTGTCCCAGTAATCTTCAAATCGCTCTACTACAATTTCTTCCCTCGGNTTTCGAGACACAAATTTCCATGGTCCGGTACCAATGGGGTGCAACTGCACCCCCGCATCGCCAACACGTTCGAAGTAATCTCTNGGGATCGCTGTGAGAATCAAATTCAAAGAAACTATCGCCCCGTCAGCCTGGCTCAAAGTGAGTTTGAAGTTGTAATCATCAATTATTTCGAATCGATCAACATACCGTAGACTGTTTCGAGCGCCCGACAGCGGATCTCTTAGACGTTTGAACGAATATTCAAAATCCCGTGTCGTAAGTTCTTGGCCATTATGAAACTTTACGTCTTGTCGTATACGCACATGTATTTCNGTAGTTCCTTCGTTTTCAATAATTTCCCAGTGTTCCGCTAATGCNTTCACTTGATTCAAGTCGGGGTCTCGCATTAACAACTGTTCGTAAAATAGTGTCGTGAAATANTGGTCCACACCCGCCGTGCTCCTTGTCGGATCTATCTGAACGGGTTCGGCAGCAAAGGCTACGGTAACCGTCTCAGCACTTATCGGCACGACACAAAAACTGAGTACCAAACTAAAGAAAAGATTTCCCAGTCTAGGACCAAACACCGAAAACCTTTTCTTTTTACATTTGGTTCGGTGAGGATCCATTCGATACTTCCTTGTGGACTCAAAAGTGGAACTGAACATTAGTCAGAAAGTAAAGTGCTTTACACTTAGAGACAAGTATTCTTATGTCTCAATATTTTGCGGAAAATCGTAAAAAACCAAGCTTGGAGCGAATAAATGCAATTTGGCGCGCAATTGAGTAATTATGGAACCAACTGGGCTGACATTAAACCAACTGTCGAATCACTCGAAGATGGTCGCTGGAATAGTGTCTGGTTTTCCGATCATTTCATGCCACCAGGAAATCCCAATGCGGCCAACGGTGCTGCACTGGAAGGCTGGACATTACTAACAGCGGTATCCGCGATAACGCAACGCCTACGGCTAGGCGTTTTGGCTACCGGCAATACCTACCGAAATCCAGCGCTATTGGCCAAGATGTGCTCGACTGTTGACCATATTTCGAGTGGCCGCATGGAACTCGGTCTCGGCGCGGCCTGGTACGAGCACGAACATCGCACCTATGGGTGGCAATTTCCCTCGTTGAGAGAACGGTGTGATCGCTTGGAGGAAGCTTGTGAGCTGATACGTCTTTTATTTACTAAAAACGCTAATTCTCTAATCAATTTTTCTGGACACTACTATGAATTACAAGACGCACCTCTCTCTCCCGGCTCAACTCAACGTCCGCACATTCCGATTCTGATAGGGGGAAATGGAGAAAAGCGAACTCTTAAAACATGTGCGAAATATGGGGACATCTTTAATCTCGACTTTTGGCATCCAGGGGGGGTAGACGTGTTTGTCCATAAGGCTAAAGTCGTCGCTCAGCACTGCGAAACCTTCGACCGCAATCCAGACGAGGTGAAACGTACGGTTTGTTTGCCGTTTCGTTTGTTTGATTCAGAAGACAAGTTTAAGTCCGCAAAGGGTA
>PAMR01000012.1 GCA_002708205.1 Gammaproteobacteria bacterium | reverse complement strand
CCGGATGCATAATATCGCAAGCCATCGATCGTTTATTTCGCGCGTGCGAGTTAAAAGCCGCTGTTCGGTTCCATGGGTCTGAACCCGGATCGTTATTAGGGAATCCGATTGGCGCCCCATTACCAACAAGCTCTTTTATTTGTTTTTGATTCGGAACACGTTCCATACCCCGGGTAAATGGTTGAATCTTGTTTGAAGGCTCTACTCGAATAACGTCAGCTCCCCATTCCCCGAGCAACTGAGTGACGTGCGGACCAGCCCAAACGACCGTTATTTCAGCTACACGTAAGCCGGACAGGGGTAGATCCTTGTGGCTAATGCGGCCGGTCTTTGCTGGTGTTGTCGTGGGCCCTGTCGTCTCATTTCGGATTTCTTGACCGTGTTCGTCAAGAAGAGGCGCGGCTGTCGGTCGACGGCGAGCGGAAGCCGACATGACAAACGGTCGCCCGGGATATTTTAATTTGCCGGCTACAGGGTGGGTGACTTCGTCCCACGCTTTCCGTTGGTCATAATGAGGGTCATCCACAACATCAGCTATTGAGTTAAACGCACCAGCTAGTAAGCCGTAGCTTTGGGCTGTCTCTACAACCTCCTTTTTCCCGCGTTTGTCGAGCCATAATTGATAGCGTTCTTCGAGTTGTATTTTTTGAGAATCGGGCAAATTATTTGGATCAATTGTCTTGGCTACTTCAGATTCTCCGATCATCTGAAGTAATCGTGGCAACCGTTTGGCACCAGCTCCCATTATATTGACGTATCCGTCCGCACATTTGCGTACCCCGACACCGAAACCTCTGGTGGTGTTGCGGAGCCTACCTCCTGCCATTCCAGTGTATGCCGCTATGGTTAATTGAATACTGCGCCTGTCCCGGCAACCGGCTTGACACTCGTATACGGAGATATCAATCCAATCCCCTTGACCGGAACTTTCAGCTCGACGGGACGCTATGAGTGTCGCGAGTGCTGCCGTAATTCCGGTATGGAAGTGAGCATATTGTCCACCTAGCTTTAGGGGTTCGCGTTCATGAAAACCATTCGCGTGTAAAGGTCCACCGATAGCTTGTAGGGTTATCTCAGATCCTCGATAGTCTTTGTAGGGTCCTGTTTGCCCGAAACTTGTGATACTTGTCATGACGAGCCTAGGATTTCGATTCGCAAGGGTCTCGTATCCCCAGCCCCAACGGGCAGCCTCGCCAGGAGCATAATCTTCGATGAGAATGTCGACTTCACTAGCTAGGGCTCGGATGGTACCTGCTCCGTCTGCGCTACTCGGGTCTAATACTATGGAACGTTTGTTTCGGTTCAGATGAAGGAACAGCCCGGACTTTTCCGGGTTCCCACCGTCCTCTGGAAACGGCCCGTATGCCCGACTAGGATCCCCACCCGGTGGTTCGACTTTTATGATGTCGGCACCTTGTTCGGCCAGTAAGCGCGATGCATAAGGTCCACTGACATTTCGAGCAATTTCCAACACTCGCAAACCGGAAAGTGCTCCGGTCATGTTTTACTCTGCATTGAACTTAGGGTCTCTTTTTTCCAAAAAGGCTGTAACAGCCTCTGCATGATCCGGTAATCGTCTTGCAATTTCATCACGTAAACTTTCGCGTTCCATCACGGCTTCTAAATCCGGGTCCATAGGATTTTTGCGCAATAATTCCTTAACCATCATCACCGCTTGGCCAGGATTGTTGGCAATTTCCTCTGCTTTCGCAAGTGCGGTTTCAAAGAGAGCGTCTGGATCGGTAACTTGACTCACGAGCCCTATTTTTAGAGCCTCTTCAGCCGGAACCATCCGACCTGTTAGGCACATATCGGTGGCATTTCCGAGTCCTACGAGGTCCGCTAAAAGTCTCGTTGAACCAAGTTCGGGCATGAGTCCCATTTTTATAAATCGTATACTCATAAGAGCCTTTGTCGATGCGATTCTTACATCGAAAGGTAAGATCATCGTGAGCCCAACGCCGACCGAATAGCCATTGATTGCTGCAATCGTTGGCTTTGATTCTCGAATAAAGGTAGTGAGGTTCACTCCGCCACGAGACAGTTGCTCGCCTTTACCTTTTTGATTGCTTTCGGCCCTCTCTGCAAAATCGCCGAGATCAGCTCCAGCGCAAAAAGCCCGTCCCTCTCCGGTCATCAAAATGGCACCAATCGCTGGATCTGCGTTCCATTTCGTCATCTGATCGGTAATTTCTGAGCTCATCTGGTGGGTCCAGGCGTTTAGCTTTTCTGCTCGATTTAACCGGATGATGCCGACTCTACCTTTGGTTTCCGTCACTATTTGTTCGTATGCCACGTTTATATTGTCCTAATGTTCAAAATATTCTCCCACTGGGAGGTCTCGTCTCGAAAGTAATTAATCTCCCAAGATTTGAGGATCCTCGCAACCACTGGTTGTAAATCACTTTATGCTCAGGGGCAAGGGTTCGAGAGTTTCATTTCACATTCGACAAATAAAACCCTTTGCAATAGGAATGTTGATAAGTTGGCTATGGGCGTTTGGGAAAGGAGGTTCAGCATTGGAGCGATAAAAACACACTGCTCAAATATGTTGGGCAGGTTCCACTGGTTTTTGCTGCAATACCTGCCGTGACTGAAAGACCCAGGATGTGCCTTCGGAGTGATAGAAGAAGCGGTTGAGGGACTAAGATTCCATTTGGAACGAAATACCTTCAGCTTCGACGACTAGGTCAGCAGCTTTTTCCATTAATCCGCGAGCATGCCCGGTGAGCTCGACGAGAGAAGAATGAAGTGCCTTGTCTGAAGGCGTCGCGTTTTCACACTCCTGGCTGTATTTCTCAAAAGCATTAAGTCCGATAAGCAATTGGCCGATATGGTTTGGACATTCACATTCGATGGAAGGTACCAATGTCAGGAGTTCGGAAATTTGATTGTCGGTATAGCTGCGTTTCGATGGTGTGGACTGAAAGTGCTCAGTTTCAATTAAATCAGTCACTTGGATTGGTGCTTGTAGGCACGTTATCCCGACATTTCGAAGGCGCCTTATGGATCGTCTAGAAGCGAATCCGTAGACAATCGTTATGAGGGCCGGTTCTATAAATTTTTGTGTAAGGATATCAGTGACCAACTTGGTAGAAACCGATGGGCATTCGAGTATCGTCGAATCATTAGTGTTTTGTCGGCTTTTCAGCCAGTCCTCTGGGGTTCCATGGTGTTCGTTTATAATTATGTTAGGCGAGGTCGGATGTTGACGAAATTGAGAAGAAAGGACAGGGCCAATCACATTGATGACTCCCTTGCGCATAAGAGTGCCCGCATTTGGTTGTTCGCGACGAATGATTTCCTGTAATTCTTCGGTCGTCATCTTGGACAGGCGNCTGGGAAGAAACCCTTGGTTGACGAGTTCTCTAACAGCTACTAAGCGTGTGATGTCTTCTGAATCGTACATCCTCCGACCGGTGTCGGTTCGTTCCGGTGTAACTAATGAGTATCTGCTCTCCCATTTTCTCAGTGTGTGACTAGTTATACCGGTCATTTTGGTGACAGCACCAATGGGAATGTCTTTCTTTTTCACTGAAATANGTCTGACCTTGTTCGGAATATTGTGGTTACGTTATCTGCATACGGTTGCTGTGTCACTCAAGTCGCCCCGACGATNCGATGCGGTTGGGAGTGGGTTGGGGAGGGCCGCATCGAATTGCCGGGGCTGGGACGAAAATATTCAGCACTGAAACAGCAAAGTAGTGTGAGGCAATCCGTGAGATGGAATGGTTTCGTCGTCTAATGATCTTTGTCTAAAATTCACTCTTTGAGCACCAGCCTTCTTCAAATATCTGGTAGCGTCGGCGAGGTTGCGGAATCGCCGTGGTTTGTCGCCCTGGATTAGGATCTTTTTATCGCCCTGCGGACAAGTGATCGTCGCAAGATTATCTCGACAGCCGTCACTCATTACTTCGCCCAACATGAATTGGTTCCTCAATTCAAAAAACTCAAGGTGGTTACGATAAAACCGCTAAAAGCGATCGCNAACATGCCTGATGGGATGGGGTAGTTAACAAAAAGTCGATTCATATTAATTCTCTAGTTCAATAGTTATTCGATATCGGCCATATTAAACAATGTCTAAGTAATGTCAATAATAAATTAGACATTAATTAATTTATAATAAATAAATAACCTAAATATTAATAATGTCTAATTAAATATTAGACATTATTAATACAACGGGGGGCTGGATTGAAGGAAGTATGACCGCGTTACGTTCGCTTATACCGGCTATTTGGGACTAAACCTCGTTAACCGGAGTGGCGTCGAATACCTATGGGGCTCCCGACCTGTGGCGGTCGAGGGATAGCTGCATGGGCATCGAGCATGTGGTCTAACAGCGCCTGGATGTCCTCGGGGAAAGGGGAGGCTTTGCGTTCGATCATATCCACGTGGACTGCAAGTTGCTCCGCTGTNGCGACTAGATATCCTTGCTCTGCATGAAACATCTCTTCGATGAAATGTAATCTCTTTGAGTCCCAATCAAGAAGTTGAAAAGTGACTCGGATAGGGTCTCCGACAACCAATTCCTCCACATAATTAACCTGGACTTCTCGGGTGAAGCACGACCCGCCTTTGGTTCTTACATACTCTTCTCCGATGCCTATTTGATCGTAGATATAGTCTAGACACTGGTCGAAAACTAATAAGTAAAAGGCCATATTCATATGGCCGTTGTAGTCGATCCAATCCTCGTTCACACGCGTCAAAGGGCATTCAATAGGNGCTTCAAGCAGTCGGTGATTCATAACGGCATTATGGAGGTTAAAATGATTTTGCGGGAGTTTTTCCGATCTATTTTGTTTGTCGAAAGTCTATTGAAACAACTGATAGGATGACTTCTGCACATATAGNAGTTAATAGGGAGCTGGATCTTTGGTGTTTGCCAAAGTTTCTGTACATGGTGGCCATAGCGGTACTTATTGCAGTCATGCAAAAGACCCTTTGGAGGACATNGTTCAAAGATATATTGAACAGGGTTTCGAGTGGTGTTGTTTAACGGAACATATCCCACCGATAAACCCTTCTCTGATGCCGCCAGAAGAGAAGAGTGAAGGATATGATTGTGACGCATTGCATACTAGATTCGATGNGTATTTTCATGAAGCTAGATTGCTGCAAAAGAAGTATGAGCATCAAATCGATATCTATGTCGGGTTCGAAACAGAAGCATTTTCTGGCTACGAGGTCTTGGTGCAGAGTCTTATCGACCGGCATAAGCCGCAGATGATAGTGGGCTCCGTGCACCACCTAAAAGACTTTATGATTGATGGACCTCGAGACCAGTATGAAAAGGCTCTTGACGTCTTCGGCAATATCGAAAGCCTATATTGTGCATATTTTGATAAACAACTTGAACTAATTAACCGATTTCGACCAGCTGTTGTCGGACACTTCGATTTGATCCGTATGCACGATCCGCAATATGAAGAACGCTGGTCCGTACCAGAGATTCGTGACAGAGCACTTCGTAATCTAAAAAGAATAAAGGAATTGGATTTAGTACTGGATCTAAATGTTCGTTCCTATACCAAGGAGGCCAATGAGCCTTATCTTTCGGAACCATGGCTTCGAGTTGCAATTCGAGAAGAGATAAAGATAGCGCTCGGAGATGACTCGCACGGGGTCATGAATGTCGGCCAGTATTTGGAGGAAGGCGTGGCCTTTTTGCGAAAATTGGGTGGTAAAACGACATGGGCGAAACCGTCGCTTTGGGAGTACGACTAAAAAGCACGAAATTGATAAGTGTGGATTTTGTTGATTTACGCTAAATCATGCTTAAAGTGAGATCGTCCCCGTTTATTTTGTCGAAGCGGAGATGGGTTTTGGTGGAGTTAAGCAACGAGCGGATTGGTGATGGACCATCTTAATAACGTTGTCTTCTTCTACGAATCCATTGGTGGCAACCAATACCGTGCCACTTACCTCTTCGTAGCAGGTGACAAGTACTGTGGTTCCTAGGTCGTTAGCAACAGGATTGTAAAAATCGATGCCTGGTTGTAAAGGATTGGTAAAGAAGCTTTTCCAGACGGAAATTATTTCTTCGCGTTTGGTCAACACGTGGCGATCAGGATGGATACATACTAAAGGGTGCGAACGAGCCCAAAGCCTATCCATGGCTTCTGCGTCTTTTTGAGTAAAACTTAGGTAAAACGTGTCGTTCGCAAAAAGGGCTTGTTCTATGTCCATCGAATTTCAGATTATCAAACGAGTAGCGTAAGCGATGGTACCTGACGTTAGAGCTTGTCGTTGGCGAAAGTTAGCAGTGGCATCGGGGTGTGGAACACGCGACTTTTGCCATGATTCGAGGCCATCGTACCAGGTGACTAGCAACATTTGACCATTATCGGAGGAAGGCTGATATTCGCGAAAAAGAGCTTGTGGTTGAGCCTTGTAAAGACTTGAATCTTCGAAGGTTTCCCAGGCTGTCTTGGATAGACTGGCGATCTCTTCAACGTTTTGTTGCGCTATGTCGAAAAAACGAAACACATACAAACCCTCTTTTGTCAGCGGAGTACTATTTATGGGTCGGGCTGTAGGCTCGAGTAACAGTGTGGAGACGTCCGAGACATCTTTGCGCGAAATAAGATAATCGTGTATGGAGCCCACATCCCCACTGGTCACCAGAAAAAATTCACTGGAATGTACGCCGAAAAGACCGTTAAAGGCACCCCAACGTTTCGCCGGGGAAAGTGCACGATCGCTGTTCGTGCTCAATTCCGTTAGTGTGGATTGGTAGGAATGTCCTGTGGTACGGATACGTGAAAACGCGTAAGTCATCGAGTCTCAACCATGAAGTAGATTTTTAATTTAACGTAAGCGTGGTTGAAACGGCAATATAGTCAAAACTAAAAGTAAAAAAATTCGAATTTTTTTGGTTTTGGGCTATGAATTCGCATTTCATACTTGGGTGATCAGCTTGTTAGTGCAATAATTGTTTCATGATTAAAACAATGCGCGTCTTAGAGGTAGGGGTAGGGGTAGGGGCATCCTATGCCTCACGTTTGCTGGCGGATCAGGGTGCTGAAGTCATTAAGGTAGATGATTCGCAGGCAGATTGGATCAGGAAGAGAAGTCCACTGCATGTTGATTCGGCTGGGAACTCGAGAAGTGGACTATTTATCTCCCTTAACCTAAACAAAAGTTTAGTGGAAGTAGACGTGGAGAGTAAGACGGGTAAAAACCAATTCGCTGATTTGGTGGAGTGGGCAAATATAATCGTGCATTCGTTNACGCTCGACGAGGCTTCGATANTGGGGATTGACGACGCCAACATTCGCGAAAACCACCCCGAAGTCGTGGTACTGGCAGTTACCCCGTTCGGTTTATCGGCTCCGTACAGTGCCTTTAAAGCAACTGAGCTGACCATCGCCCATGGTGGCGGTTGGGCGGGGCTCTGTCCGATGACCCATCGGGAGACTGAATACCCACCACTGAAGATGCATGGTCATCATTGCAGCTTGATGGCGGGGGTTGCGGNNGCTGCGGTGACCCTGGCAGCCCACCGAGATAGGCTCCGTTCCAACGTTGGGGAGTACATAGACTTTTCCTTGCAGGAGTACGTCGCGTCGGTTCTTGAATTCGGCATTCACATATACAGTTATCACGGACATGTCATAAAACGTACTAGTCCGAGGTCTCTTATTCCCTGGCGCATATTTGATACGAAAGATGGCGCTATTTTTTTGGCTTGCATCGAACAGGATCAGTGGGAGCGCTTGGTGGATTTCATGGGTAAACCAGAATGGGCCATGCTAGATATATTTAATACCCCGGCGGGACGTAATGAGAATCAAGATGTGATTCATACCTTCGTNGAAGAATTTATTGCTGAGTGGAAAACGTTTGATCTTTACCATGCGGCTCAAAAAAGCAGGATCTGCTTTGCTCCAGTAATGACCTTTGCCCAATTGGACAGCGATCCTCATTTGGCAGAACGCAATTTCTTTGAGATGGTCGAAGAACCAAAGTTGGGNNCGATGAAAGTTATTGGTTCAGCGGTCGTCGCTAATGGCAGTCGAGTGTCCATGAGTCCTTCGGTGAGAATACCTTCAGANAAGGTTATTGAACTTGTGGAACGGAGCGATAACGCNAAAAAAGGCGATGTGGAGACGGCCAAACGGCCATTGGAAGGTGTCCGGATCATTGATATGACGTGGGTATGGGCAGGCACTTTTGGCACCATGAACCTTGCTCATTTAGGTGCTGATGTCATACGAGTGGAATCTTCTGTTCGACCCGATTTGTATCGTAGGGGAGGGGCGGCGCCAGAAGGCATTGAGCCCTCCTTAAATACCGCTGGAATGTTTAACCAGTGGAATCAGGGAAAACGTAGCGTCGCAGCTGATCTGCGTACGGATGCCGGGCGAGACCTTGTAAAACGTTTGGTTCGAGAAGCAGATGTCTTGGTTCAGAATTTTGCGACTGGAGTCATGGCGCGAATGGGCCTTGGTTACGATGATCTAAAAGCGATAAATCCAAAATTAATCATGGCCAGTATCAGCGGCTATGGGCAAACAGGGCCCTATCAGGAGTACATGGGTTATGGTCCTGCAACGGGTCCGCTATCTGGTTTATCGTCGGTATCTGGTTACCCGGGTAAAGGCCCCGAAGAAACAGGGGTTGCAATGCCGGACCCTACCGCAGGGATTACTGCCGCATATGGTGTTTGTGCTGCACTGTTACGTCGCGATGACACCGGATTAGGTGAGCATCTCGATGTGACATTGTGGGAGGCGACAGCCGCGTTAAATATCGAAGCTTGGATGGAGTACTCCCTTAGTGGCAAAGAGGCGGAACGTATAGGCAATAGAGATCCACATATGGCTCCACATGGATGTTATCCAGCGCTTGGAGAGGACCTCTGGGTCACTATCGCCTGTGAAACTGAGAATCAATGGGCAGCGCTTCGAAAAATTATCCCTGGTGCGGATGACCATCGTTTTGATACGTTGATCTTACGTAAGGAACGAGAAGATGAGCTCGACGAACTGGTTTCTGCTTGGACTAGTACGTTGGACCGTTGGTTCATAACGGGTGTACTCCAAGAGGCTGGAATCGCGGCCTTTCCGAGTTTTACTTGTCAGGATATTNTTGAAGATCCCCATCTCAATTTCCNAGGGTTTATAGAGCGTTTGAATCACCCAGAAGTTGGTAAGCGCGCACATACTGGAATCCCCTGGAATATGAAGAATCGCCCTAATGGCGTAACTAAAGCAGCACCTTGCCTTGGTGGCGATACAGACGAAGTGCTAACCGACGTATTGGGAATGGATACGANCACCATTAATTCCATGCGTGCCAAACAGGTATTGCGGTAAAGG
This sequence comes from Gammaproteobacteria bacterium, assembly GCA_002708205.1. Taxonomy (GTDB): domain Bacteria; phylum Pseudomonadota; class Gammaproteobacteria; order Pseudomonadales; family Azotimanducaceae; genus UBA11889. The sequence continues at coordinate 24,117 of PAMR01000012.1, read as the reverse complement.
GCAAGAATTTACAAAGTCAAAGATGACCAACTTCGACCGCCTCTGATGTGAATTTAGAGCCTTGGAGTCTTAAGTTGAGACCGGGTGTGGGACATTCTCCGGTTAGGGATTCGATCCATTCCGCTATTAATGTCACTCCCTCATCGTGCACGAGAGACCGCCCGAGTTCGGGCATCATGACNCCAAGTTCCCGTGATCGCATGCGATCTAGCAGAATAGATTGGTGAGGACGACCCGGAGTGATATCGAAAAAATGTGTGNCTCCTCGACCCGCCGCTACAGGAGGTTTGCATATGCCGAGTGCGGTGGGATTTGTCGTGGTAAATTCGAGACTTAAACCGGATGTGTCAGCCGCTCCACTGGCGTTGTGGCAGTGTGCACAACTNACATCGAGATAGGCCCTCGCTCTCAGCTGTGTAGAGACCGATGAATCATCCCATCGAGGAAAGTTNTTNAGTTGATCTGGCCGAGCCCCAAGAGGGCGCATTGAATTACCTGTATGATCCCAGGCGTGGCAACCTGCGCACTGGTTTTTGTCGGGTACGAAATAAGTGAACTGGGTGCCACTGACAACAATATCGAGTTCAGCTCCTAGAGGCTGTAAAGTAGCTTTGNTTTGGTCTTCGTCCCATACATAGGGCCATGCTGTCCACAAACCCTTACTTTTGGCTAGGACACGCGTTTCGATCAAGTAGTTCTGATTAAGATCGATCCCCCCTAACGGGGTGCGGGAGCCTGTATTTACAAAATTTCCGCTGTCGATGTTGTAGAAAAAAGTTTTTGTAAAAATAGTGCCCTCTGGATACTCGAACCAACGATCGCGAATCGGCGTTGGTCCTGGAATATAGCTAGTTCGATANTTCCCGGCATAATCAGAAAAAAGAGGCGAAGCGATATCAAATGCTTTTCCGCGAGTGACCTGCAAGTGGCCATTTTTTATCTCGAGAACTTCCCATTGCTCGAGCGTGTTGAGGTCAGGAGTGCAGGCCCCACAGATTAGAAGACCGGCCAAACCCCAGTAGCCTATGGCCTTATCTCCAAACAAAATGCGAACATATTTTGAACGAACCCTTTGCGGTCTACCGTAAAAGGATCCAATGCTCATCAATTAGGGCCTAACCGCCCTTTTGGGTCGTTGAGCCAGTTTAGCGAGCAGAGGTTGAGCCAGTTTGACCCACCTACACGCCAACCGTCGAGTGTCTCTCGGATCTATCAAATCGACCACATCCCCATGGTGTGCGGCCCGTATAGGCGAACGAAGTTTTAGTAATCGTTCTTCGATAGCTTCTCGGTGAGCTTCCGGATCTGGCGCCTCCAGTATCTCCCTTTTGTATGCGGCCGCGACACCGCCTTCAATTGGGATACCGCCCCACTCTCCTGCTGGCCAACCGTATCTCAGGTTTAAACCGTCTGGCATACCTAGACTATGCGGTGCGTCGGCTGCCACACCATAAGCCTTACGTACGTTGAATTCGATTTTCGGGACTCCNGCTTCAGCACTGGCGATNAGTGCTCCAATCCCTCGGCGCATTGTCGCCTTTCGTTCGGCGTGACTACCCAGCATGAAACCCGGCATATCTAGAAAAATAACTACTGGGAGATTAAATGCGTCGCACAGATCTACGAAATGTGCATATTTCTCGGCGGCCCAACCGTCCATCGCTCCAGCCATACGCATTGGATCACTGGAGATAATGCCGACACTGTAACCGTCTAACCGGGCGAACCCCGTGATAATCGCGGAAGCCCAGTGTCTGCGCATTTCAAAGAATTGACCGTCGTCGACGACATGTTGAATGAGTTTGCGTGGGTTGTACCCTTGACGACGATTGGGAGGAATAATGTTGAGTAGTTCTTCGGGTCTTCGGTCAGGCGGATCGCCGCTAACAACTCGTGGTGCCACTTCACTGGTTGTGTTCGGCAAATACGACAAAAACTGTTTAATTTGCTCGAATGCTTCCTCCTCGGATTCAGCTTCGTTATCGACCTGTCCGCTTTCGTGCACGTGCATGGCNGCTCCGCCAAGTGCTTCCTTGTCGAGCTTTTCTCCGATTGCCCTTTCCACCACAGGCGGACCGGATGGAAAGATCTGCGACCGTCCCTTTATCATGACAGTAAAGTGGCTCATCAGCGCGAATGCGGCTGGCGCCCCTGCTACGGATCCCATAATTGCCGCTGCTACTGGAACATTCTTGAGCAATTCGACACCGCGTGACCACATTTCTCCATTCGGCAANCCCATATGTCCGGCTGCTTCATCCGATTTGGAACTGTGTCCCACGCCTTCGACCAATTGCACATAGGGGATNCCGTATTGTAAAGCCAGTGGTTGNGTGAATTGTCNGGCATGCTTGTGTACGTTATGTGGACTCCCACCAGATATGGTGAAGTCGTCGCCCCCAATAGCTACGGGTCTGCCATTCAATTCTGCTAAACCCATAACATAGGCTCCCGGNGTAAAGTCCTTGAGGTCTCCGTCTTCGTAGGTGGCTGCACCCATCATTGCCATTGCTTCGAGAAAGGTTCCAGGATCAACTATTTTTTCGATCCGTTCCCTTACAGTATATCTCCCGCCGCTATGCTGGCGTTCAATGCGGTCGCCGCCACCCATCTCTTTTGCTAGTTCTTTTATATATTCGATTTCCTCAATGGCTTTTTCCCACGGCATGCCGGGTTTCCAGCTCTCGCGTTTTGGATCTATAGGCATAGTGTTCACTCACATAATCTGATGGTGGAAGATTACCTGGAAAATTAGGTTATGAGCGAGAGAGAACGGTCGACAAACCAGAAAGCTCCGATTCCGCCAATAACATAAAGTACTGGGAGGGTAGATCTTTGAGGTAAACGACCCCAAATTAGTGATGTGGTCGCGATACCCAGGAAAATCAACGCAATAACTAATATTTGGCCAATTTCGACGCCTAGATTAAATAAAAGCAGTGCACTTAGTAGCTGGTCCTCCGGTAAACCAATTTCGTGCAGAATCCCTGCGAACCCGAATCCGTGGAGAAGACCGAAAATTACGGAGACGATCCACGTGTGCTTAAAGCTGAGTGTATCTTTCATATCTCGTATCCTCTCTATCGATAAAAAGACGATAGACAGTGCTATTACGGCTTCTATTGGTGCTTGAGGAACGCTTATGATCTGCATTGCGGACAAACCAAGCGTGACGCTATGCGCGATAGTAAACCCGGTTATTACCTTTATTAAGGGCCCGATTCCGGGGACAAAAAACATAAGGCATACCACGAAGAGAACATGATCTAGCCCAAACACTAAATGCTGTATACCCAGAAGCAGGTAATCCATCACTGGTATCGATCGATCATTTTTTAGTGTGAAGCTATCGGAACTAGGTCCCAAAAGAGCATTGGTTTCATACTGCGTGCCTGCTCGCACACGAACCACCACATCTGCTCCTGTCTCTTGCAACCCCCGAATGCTAATAGAGCGTGAGTCCAGGGATTTTGAGCACACCAGTTTAGAATGTTGGATTAACGCCGCATTCCTAGGGTTCCGTAATTCGGAATTCGATAGCTTGCAGTCGCTCGGAAATATTGGACTTATAGCTAGTGGCCGATTAGCTACGAGCGGCCGCTTCCAAATGATTCCGTATTGTTCGGGTTGTTGGAGTGTGTTGATTTCTAGATACGCGGGAAGACCCTCGTGTGCGTTCGAGAAAATAGACATTGCAGCACTGACGAAAGCTAGGACGGCCTTCATCTATTTATTTCGACAGTGTACTGTTTTCTTAATTGATCAAAGTAGGCATCGTTCGCTGAATTTTGTCTCTCTAATTCCAAATCCTTTTGAACTTCGAATTTGACCTTCTCGAATATGGCATCTTTGGGAGGTGCACGAGAGCTGAGGAGTACGAGATGATGTCCGTATACCGATTGGATGGGACCGTCCCATCGATTAGATTCGGCTTTTGACAAATTCGTACTAAAGCGAGAACCAAAGTCTCGTCGAATACGCCCGGCGCTTACATCCTTATAACTATTTTGAAGTAAAAAGGTGTCTCCAAATTGCTTCCAGTTGGTGTCGTTTACTTGCGTCAGCGCCGCTTCCGCGTCGGCTCTCGAATCACTGCGTTCCTCAGGACTGAAGAAAATGTGCGAAAAGCTTATTTGTTCAGCTGATCGATAACTCTTTTTATGGGTTTTAAAATATTGCAGTACCTCTTCTGGTGCCACGGGTTCTATTGCGACGCGATCCTCTAAAAGTAGTCTCGCTCTCTGTGCGAGCCTGCGCCTAATGACGATGTCATTTTGGTCAAGACCCATAGAGAGGGCCTCACGAACCATGACTTCCTCGTCCAAGTGTGCATCGATCAAACGCTCAAGCTCCTGGCTCGATGGGCGACGCCCTATCGATTGGGCCCATTGGTTGGCGATATTTTCGACTTCTGTTTTACCTAAAAAGATGTGTCGGTTATCGAAACTATCGTTGTTAACGCGATCATCAATAAAAAATAAAAGGATGCCGATACCAAGCACGATAAAAAGCGGATCTTTCAGCATGCGCATGCGGATCAGTCCATTTCCAATCCGCCGGCAACTGTATGTGCTATTCCGGTGACGTTGGAAGCACTGGCTAGATAGACTGCTGCCTGTCCCATGTCGTCTTCGGTCTGAGGCCTTCCCAATGGTATGAGATCTTTCATCCGTTCTTGGAAGGCGTCCTCGCCTTCGTTTGCCATTAGATGATCGAGCCACATGGCGGTCCCAACGATACCCGGACATAGAGCGTTCACGCGAATGCCATCCGATGCGAATTCCTGCGCGAATGACTGAGTCAGCCCTATCGCCGCGAATTTCGATGCGCAATACGCACTCATCCCTGGAGAGCCCTTCTTACCGGCAATCGATGCGGTATTGACTATGGCAGCGTTGTCGGATTTTCGTAGGTCACTAAGGGCTGCGCGGGTCATTAGGAAGATACCTTTAACGTTCACATCAAATATTCGATCCCACTCCTGCTCCTTGAATACATCAACATTTCCGCTGCCGACAACTCCGGCGTTATTTACTAGAACGTCTAGATTGCCGAAGGCCTTCACGGTTTGTGAAACAGCATTTATACAAGAGTTCGAATCGGTAACGTCCAATTGGACATAGTTCACAGTTCCAAAGACTTCCAATTCAGATATCGCTTCTTGTAGAGTCGACTTCGAAGCTAGATCGTAATTCCATGCAGCTTGTGTTCCTAGATCACCAATCATGACTTGGTCACCGGCTTCNAGAAAGGCCTTTGCAATGCCTTTCCCAATCCCTCGTGCGCCGCCTGTGATAAGTATTGTTCGGGGCATAGCATCTCTCCTNAATAAATCTGTTGTTTTACNCAGNGTAGCCGGATGTTCGCACATTAAAGAGNGAATCCGTTAGGATACGGTTCGAGGGGGGTACTTCATGTCCGAAACAGGAAACAAGAAATTGCGTCGTCGGCGTAAAAGACACAGCTCTCGGATCGGAGGAATGAGCCAGAGTGCTTTTGCAGGTTCGTCGATGAGTGCCGATGTGCAGAAAGCGGACAAGGAAGCCCGAGAAGCAGAATTACGAATAGAGTCTGATCAGCGTGAGTCAAAAGACGATAAAAGCTGATTATTTTGTTGAAAAATGGAACGAAATAGTCGAACGGCGTTGAGTGCCCAGCCGCGGGCAGTTACGATGCGCTAGTAAGCAACAGGGGGAGCAGTCTCTATATGAGATACGAGACACCGACAACGAGTAAAGAAGCGGCGGTATTGCTTGCTAAGGAAAAAGGCATAGCCTACGTTTTAGCAGGTGGAACCGACTTATTGGTTCGCTATCGCAGCGGAATGGTTGATCCAGATTTAATAGTTGACATTAAGCGTATCGAAGCGACGCAGTCGATTGTTAAATCGAACGGCGGATTTAAAATTGGAGCTTCAGTTCCGTGCGCAGCGATGGGTGAAGACTCTGCGCTAACGAAGGCGTGGCCAGGAGTCGTTGAAGCTGCTGAGATCATTGGTTCGGATCAAATCCAAGGTCGATGCACTATAGCGGGTAACTTGTGTAATGCATCCCCGGCAGCGGACAGCGTACCGGCGCTTATAGCGGCGAACGCAAAGGCGGCAGTCGTTGGTCCAAAAGGACGACGAACAGTGGCCGTTGAGAAAGTCGTTACGGGACCGGGCCAGACTTCCCTGAAGAAAGGAGAAGTTATTGAGTCGATTTCCTTACCGAAGAGACCGTCACGATCTGGTGATGCGTATTTGCGCTTCACTCCTCGTACGGAGATGGACATTGCGGTTGTGAGTGCTGGCGTGAGTTTGAGTTTAGACGCGAAAGGTGTAGTGAAAGATGCTCGGGTGGTACTCGGAGCGGTCGCGGCAACCTTCCAGCGTATCTCTCCGCGCTCAATAGTGGGGACAAAGCTGGATGATGCGGCACTTGCTAAGCTCGCTGCGGCGGCTGAAAAGGCCTGCAAGCCAATTGATGATAAACGGGGAACAATTGAATTTAGAACGGAAGTCGCTGGTGTATTAGCACGTCGAGCGGCAAAAATTGCGTATGCTAGAGCGGGGGGTTAGTAATGGCTGGAATACATGTCTCAACGAAAGTTAATGGTGATCCGGTAGAATTTGTCTGTCAGCCTGGCGATTCCTTGTTAGATTCGCTGCGCGATCGCGTAGGGCTCACTGGCGCAAAAGAAGGCTGTGGTACTGGAGATTGTGGAGCTTGCAGTGTCACAGTAGATAGTCGCCTGGTATGTTCTTGCTTGGTGCTAGGCGCCGAAGTCGATGGGCGAGAGGTAACAACGGTGGAAGGTCTTGCAGATGGTGACAAACTACATCCATTGCAGGAAAAATTTATAGAACATGCTGCGTTACAGTGTGGTATTTGCACACCAGGATTTCTGGTAGCTGCGAAAGCGCTGCTTGATAACAATCCAAGTCCCTCCGAGCAAGAGATTCGTTATGCTCTGGCAGGTAACCTGTGCCGTTGTACCGGGTACGACAAGATTGTTAGGGCAGTTCAGGCAGCAGCGAAGGAAGTTAAGAAACAGGCCAAAAAGAGCCAGAAGTAAATCGAAACGAAACGAAACAAAACAAAACGAAGGCACCAGCCTCTATTTGAAATTGACTTAGGAGAAAACGGAAAGTGGCAAACGAACAAAGCTACACCGGGCAAGAATTTAAAGTAGTTGGAACCCGAGTTCCCCGTCCCGACGGCGTGGATAAAGTGACTGGGAGGGCGAAATACGGAGCTGATGCGTATGCCCCAGGCCAACTTGTTGGCATGGTACTCAGATCGCCACACGCGCATGCACAGATCAAAAAGATTGACACATCGAAAGCAGAAAAGATGCCAGGGGTTAAGTCTGTCATCACTAGTGAGGATCTGCCTGACCTAACCGGGGGCGACAAAGGGACGTATGCGATCCTAGAAAATTGTATGGCTAGGGGACGGGCCTTATATGATGGACATGCTGTAGCAGCAGTAGCTGCAATTGATCGGGAAACAGCACGTAGAGCTCTCAAAGCTATTAAGGTGAGTTACAAGAAGCTGCCACACGTTACTGATGTTGATGAAGCGATGAAGCCTGATGCGCCGATCGTTCAGCCGGATTTGAGAACTTCTGGGGTACAACCAAAGCCCACTCAACCGTCGAATATAGCCCGGGTATCGAACCTCGGTCATGGGGATGTGGAAGAGGGGTTTAAGAAGGCTGATGTAATAATCGAAAAAAGCTATAAGACTGAGCAAACCCACCAGGGATATATTGAACCGCACGCGTGTCTAGCTAGTGTAGGTCCTGATGGACAAGGCGAACTTTGGGTAACGACGCAAGGGCATTATACCTATCGTAATATGTGTGCGAACTTGCTCGGTATGGATATCGCTAAGTTGAAGGTCACGTCTTCGGAGATTGGCGGGGGATTTGGGGGCAAGACCCATGTATGGGCTGAACCACTTGCACTGGCGCTATCCCGCAAATGTAATCGTCCAGTTAAATTGGTTATGAGTCGGGAAGAAGTCTTTAAGGGATCTGGCCCGACGTGTTCGACATCGGTAGATGTCAAAATTGGGGCTACTAAAGACGGGATCATCACAGCAGGAGAAGCGACCCTTCGTTATCAGGACGGAGCATTTCCGGCCACATGGGGCATGTTAGGAGGAATGACGGCGTTTGCGTGCTACGACCTTGAAAATGTAAAAACGGTAGCTTATGACGTACTTGTTAATCGCCCGAAGGTAGCCGCCTATCGGGCGCCTTCGGCACCGATGGCTGCTTTCGCGGTTGAAAGTACTGTGGATATGGTGGCTCACGAGATTGGTATGGATCCAGTCGATTTTCGACTCAAAAACTGTGCTAAGGAAGGCACTCGAGCTTCGTATGGTCCTACTTATGGGCCTATTGGAATTGAAGCGACGTTGAAAGCGGTGAAGAACCACCCGCAAATGAAAGCCAAATTAGGCCAAAATCAAGGCAGAGGTATGGCTTGTGGATTTTGGTTTAATTTCGGAGGACAAACCTGTACGGACTTGAATATAGGTGTCGATGGCACCGTAACGCTAACTATCGGTACGGTAGATGTCGGAGGTTCTCGTGCGTCTATGTCGTTGATAGCTGCAGAAGAGCTAGGAATTCCTTACGACCAAATTAAGTGCCACGTTGCGGATACCGGCTCTTTGGGACATAACGACACGACTGAAGGAAGTCGTGGAACTTTTTCATCCGGTATGGCCACGATATATGCAGCCAGGGAGGCTATCGACGAACTGAAAGCCCGCGCTGCGAAGATGTGGGAAATAGAGGCGGATGATGTGTCTTGGGAGAATGGAGAAGCAGTTGCCATTGGAGTCAAGCACAGTAATTTGGGCAAGCTAACTCTTGGCGAAATTGCAGCAGCCTCTCCAAATACTGGCGGTCCAATTGCGGGTCATAATGAGGTGGTCGCTGATGGTGCTGGAGTATCCTTTGCGAGCCACATATGCGATGTCGAAGTGGATCCAGAGACCGGTCAAACCAAAGTCCTTCGATATACGGTCGTTCAAGATGCAGGGAAGGCTATTCATCCCGATTATGTAGAAGGCCAATTCCAAGGTGGTGCCGCCCAAGGAATCGGTTGGGCTCTGAATGAGGAATACATATACGACAAAGACGGACGATTGGATAATCCGAGTTTCCTCGACTATCGCATCCCGGTTTGTTCAGATCTGCCATTCATTGATACAGAGATTCTTGAAATTCCAAATCCGAATCATCCTTATGGGATACGTGGAGTGGGAGAAACCTCGATCGTTCCTCCACTAGCGACTATAGGTAATGCAGTGTCGAATGCGGTTGGTGTGCGAATGGACCACACACCAATGTCTCCTCCGCGAATTCGAGCAGCGATAAAATCGCACGAATTGGACTTCGCTGCCGACTAGAGATTGGCGATCGCTAACAATTGGGTCCCTAACTGAACAAGGTTTAGCAGGGGCTCAATATTGGAGTGATATTTTGAAGCACGAGGTAGGGCTGTCCGGCATTCTCTCGGACGCGGCGGATGGTGCATCGACTGTGACAATAGATGCTCAAACCATACGAGAACTTCTGCGTAAGTTGGTTGAGCAGTATCCCAATATGCGTGGTCCATTGGATGAGGGAATAGCCGTATCCATCGATGGTCAGATCTATCGCGATAACTGGGGGGAGAAGATTCCGGATGGCTCGGAAGTATTTCTAATGCCTCGAGTAGCTGGCGGCTAGAACCAACTCGGTACGTAGCAGACTCAAATGTCAGGGCGTCGTTAAGGATAGGCCTAATTTGGCACTGGCCTGTTTGGATACTTGTCTAGATCGTGCAGGATATTAGGGATGTGGTTTTTGAAAGTACCGGTACTATTTTTTCTAGTAAGCATTTTTATCTCATCTGTTGGGCATGCGGACGCGGTATCCGTTGTGTTTGGGAGTTTCCAGAACCGTGATGCTGCAGAAACTCAAAGGATACATATACAAAAACTAGTTTCGGTGACTCTAGATATCGTGCAGGTCGAGATAGAAGGCAATGAATATCACCGTTTAGTTAGCCCATCGTTTTCCTCTTCTGAGGCTGAAATTTTAGCGAGTGACGCACGATCAAGAGGTCTATCTGTATGGTATCTCCGTGATGTTCAACCCGTAGCTCAGGATAGTAGTCAAAATATAAGCGCTGAAACCACCAGGAATTATGCGGTTCCCTCATTGAGACAGGTTAATAGGCCTACTCGATCTCCATCGGTTGATCCAAGAGCGCAAATTAAAGCTGCNGTTGCGGATGGTCGCTCTACGCCGGCGAAGCCAGAAGCGCTACAACTTAAAACGGCTGATGGACGCGTGCCTATCGCGGTTTCCTATATGCCGGATGCTGAAATCNCGGTGGATGGGGTTATTGATGAAGCTGAATGGAAACAGCTNGCTGTATACGATCAGATGCTAGTTTCCAATCCAGACACGTTAGAAACTCCGAAATATGGGACCGNGACGCGGTTTTTGTACACCGACGACGGTTTTTATGTTTCAGCTGTAATGGTGCAACCGGCAGACACTATAGTTGCTCGATTGTCTTCCCGCGACCAACGAGTCAATCGTGACGGTTACATGATTGCTTTGGACACNTCCGGAGANGGCCTATATGGCTATTGGTTTGAAGTGAACTTAGGTGGCTCCGTTCGCGACGGAAAAATGGCTCCCGAACGCAGTTTGACGAATCAATGGGATGGCCCATGGATAGGACGAAGTGCTCAAACTGATAATGGATGGAGTGTTGAGTTTTTCTTGCCTTGGTCAATGATGTCTCTTCCTGATAGGAGTGGGGTCCGCGAGATGGGTATATGGGCAAGCCGTAAGGTCGCCCATATGGATGAACAGTATGCGTGGCCGGCATTGCCTTTTTCACAAGGCCGATTCATGTCGGCATTGCAGCCGCTGCAATTTCCAGTTNTAGAAACGAAGCGCCAACTAGCANTNTTTCCCTATGTTTCTGGAACCCACGACGAAATTGCAGGTGATCAGGACTTCAAAGGAGGTGTGGATCTAGCTTGGCGTCCGACTACGAACATTCAATTAACAGCGACACTCAATCCGGATTTCGGAGCCGTCGAGAGTGACGACGTCGTCGTTAACCTCACGGCGTTTGAGACATTTTTCCCGGAAAAACGTTTATTTTTTCTTGAGGGCAACGAAAATTTTATCACTACCCCGAGATCTGATGTAACTCGTTTTGGGTCGAGTCGTGGTGGTGGAGCTCGATCTACCCCGAGTAGCTTTACCCCCGAACCCACGACATTAGTAAACACAAGGCGGATCGGAGGGGCGCCTCGTCATCTTTCGGTACCGGATGATGTCGATGTGGAATCTGTCGAACTGAGTAAACCAACGGACTTACTTGGGGCAGTGAAGGCTACCGGTAGTGCAGGTGCTTTTCGTTATGGAGTATTAGCGGCTTTTGAAGATGAAGTAGAAATCGTTGGTACGAATTCGGAAACCGGTGAGCGAGTCATGGTGCGGGAAGACGGAAGAGACTTTGCAGTAATACGGGGCCTTTATGAGACCACTGGTTCGGGGCGACGATCGGTGGGCTATATGGGCACTATGGTCCAGCTGCCCGGAACGGATGCCATTACTCATGGTATCGATGGACATTTTCTATCCTCAGGAGGGCGATTTTCAGTTGACTCGCAGATCCTTGCGAGTGACGTAGATGGAATGGGATATGGGATGTTCCATGACTTTCGGTTTAATCAGGGAAATGGAATCACTCACAATGGCAGTATTGACTATATCGACGATAATTTAGATATCAATGACTTCGGATTCATTTCCCGAGGGGATGTGATTGAAGCTCAGTACGGCGTGTTTCGAAATAAGAGCCGCGGATTGAAGCGGTTTCGGCAGGTATCCAACTCTTTTTTCATTGGAGGGCAGTCAAATACCGATGGCTTTGTTGTACGAAANGGGATTTTCTCAAGTCATCGGTTCACATTTAAGAACAATTCACGACTTGGGTTTCGAGGCAATTATTTCGGTCGCCGCTGGGATGATCGCAACAGTCGCGGCAATGGCATGTTCAAAGTCGATGGTCGATTCTTTTTGAACGTGTCTTATGGGACGGATACTTCTAAAAACTTTGCTTGGAGCGCGGCGCTGAATGCACAGCAGGAGGATCTGAACGGATCTTGGTCGCCGGGTCCAGACATTGGATTCACCTGGTCGCCCAACGATCGATTGTCGCTTGATTTAGATTTTCAGTATAAGGATCGAAATGGATGGCTGTTGTATCGAGGGGGATCCAATCTTGCGCAGTACGATGCTGAAGATTTTAAAATACAGTTAGCGAACGATTTCTTCATTACNGCTCGCCAGCAGTTNCGTTTTACGATGCAGTGGGCTGGTATAAAAGCGAAAGCGACGAANTATTGGCGTGTACCAGTTAGTGAGGGTGAACTGATTTCGAGGGAAACGGAACCTGAACCAGGGGAGGAGGACTTTACGCTNTCCCGTTTNACTGCCCAGCTACGATACCGCTGGGAACTCGGTCCACTGTCGGATTTATTNGTCGTCTATACGCGTGGAAGTCGTCTAACGGATAACGACCTTGATACAGGGTTTGATGACCTTTGGTTGGATGCGCTGGAAAAACCAGTAGCCGATATATTGGTTGTTAAATTGCGCTACCGATTTGGCTTTTGAAAATAAATTTCGGCCTAAATTAGGGTGAAAGTCATTCTGCACGCGATATCGAATTTGAAATCAAGCAATATGGCAACTGGTCCATGGCTTTAAGTTGATTGTGTGATGCCGACTTCCGATTTTGCCAAAAAAAAGCTACAAGTTTTGAATCGACAGATGGCCTATGTAGAAATGGGCTCTGGCGCCCCGATCATTTTTCAACATGGGAATCCGACTTCGAGCTACCTGTGGAGAAATATTCTTCCAAAATTAGCCCATTTAGGNCGGTGCATTGCTATTGATCTTATTGGAATGGGTGACTCGGACAAGCTNCCGAACAGCGGACCAGATCGCTATACGTTTGAGGAACAGGCTACTTATTTCGAGGCAGCTTTATCCGCGTTAGATGTATCCAATAATGTAGTCCTTGTGCTTCATGATTGGGGTTCAGCATTGGGATTTGATTGGGCTCGGCGTCATGAAATGGCCATAAAGGGCCTTTGTTATATGGAAGCAATCGTTCGGCCAATGACGTGGGATGAATGGCCCGAGNCATCNCGGNCGATCTTTCAGGGGTTTCGGTCCGCATCGGGCGAGGAAATGATTTTGAAAAAAAATCTGTTTGTAGAACGNGTATTGCCGGGCTCGATAATGAGAGATATGACAACTGAGGAAATGTTGGCCTATAAAGAACCGTNTCTAACAGCTGGTGAAGATCGCCGGCCGACACTCACCTGGCCACGACAAATTCCTCTGGATGGCGAACCGGATTCTGTTGTACAAATTGTTAGTCAGTATGCGGATTGGTTGCAAGCATCGAATATACCGAAGCTTTTTGTGAATGCTGAGCCTGGGGCCATATTGGTTGGAGCTCAACGAGAATTTTGTCGTTCGTGGCCGAATCAGACTGAAGTAACGGTCCGTGGCAGTCACTTTATTCAGGAAGATTCACCGGACGATATCTCCGACGCGCTTAAGAGTTGGCTCGGTGTCTTGTCTAGATCGTAGGGTCTTCTCCGATTTTTACGAGCGTTTTCCCAAAATTATTTCCACTTAACATCGCAATAAAAGCCTCTGGGGCTTTTGCGAGCCCGTTCCAGATATGCTCCCGATACTTGATTTGATCTTGCTTAATCCAGGNGCTCATTTTCGAAAGGAATTCTTGTTGGTGGGANNTGACAAAATTCCCAACAAATAAGCTGTGGATAGTGGTTGCTTGGCGATCGAAAGTTGATTGGCCGATTTGGTTCCAGAGTTCGCGAGTATCTAATCCATCGGTATTACCGTANTGTGAAATCATGCCGCANACCGTGATCCTTGAATTNGGATTAAGTAATGGAAGTACTCCTTGGTACGTTTTCCCGCCGACATTTTCAAAATAGATGTCAGCTCCATGAGGACAGGCCTTTTGTATATCACGCTCGTAATTTTCGGATAGATGAGAGACACACTGATCAAATCCGAGTTCNTTCACAACGAAATCACATTTCTCTTGTCGACCNNCGACGCCGACGACNNGNCACCCNTTTATNTTTGCGATTTGNCNGGCGACTTGTCCTNCCCCCCCGGAAGCTGCNGAAACGATGACAGTTTCACCGGAGACCGGCTGACATTGAATGGAGAGGCCAGCATAAGCTGTAAGGCCAAGCATACCGAGTACTCCAACGGCTGTGGTAATTGGAGCATCTGAGGGATTGAGTTTTCGAGGGTGCATATACCCAAAAACATCGACACCTTCACCAATGAGACCGAATTTTTGCCAGCCGTTAGTGTTAAAGACTAGATCACCGGGGCGGTAATTCGTCATACGACTCTCGACGATTTCGGAGACCGTTCGCCCGTGACAAATTTCGCCGGGGTGTTCAACGCCATTGCGNCGGCGNCCCCATTGGTATGGATCTAAGGATAGATAGATTGTTCTAGTGAGTGCCTGATTCGGTCCCACTTTTGGCAATTTATTTTCCACCAACGCAAAGTCGTCGGCGGAAGGCCATCCCTCTTTGGGTGTTTGGGCCAGGGTCCATGCTTGATTGATTGTTTTCATAAAAATCATTGTATCTGTTTTAACCAGGCCTACAGCCGAACTACGCCATCTGATAGGGTCTATTTTTAGATTTAGTGATGGGAATAAAGGAAGAAAGATGCTGGAAAGATTTAAGGTGCCTGATGATATTGCCGTCCGCGTAGATCAAGCAGACATGCGACGGGCTGTTGAGGATATCTTTGGGGCGTTTGGTATGCCGGTCGACGATGCGAAAGCAGCGGCTGATATTCTCATATATGCAGATATACGTGGAATCGACTCCCATGGAGTTTCGAATATGATGCGNGCGTATGTCGCCGGCTTTCGTGCTGAGCACATCAATCCCACTCCTAACATTCGGCGAACAACTGATGTAGGCGGTGCTCTATCGATCGATTGTGATAATGGACTTGGTTTAGCCCAAAGTGCGGGCTTTATGAATGAAACGATCGACAGGGCTCGTAGTAGTGGTGTTGCTGTTATGACGGCGTATAACGGACAACATTATGGACCATCTGCGTACTATGCTCATATGGCCCTTGAACATGACATGGTCGGGATCTCTATGACGGCCGGAGGAGTGCTAGTGGCTCCGACGCAAGGAGCGCAGCCGATGTTAGGATTAAATCCTATCGGGATTGCCGCGCCGTCAAATAGCGAGGTTCCATTTATATTTGATGCCTCGATGAGTTCGGTAGCGGGCAACAAAATACAATTGCTTCGACGAGTCGGGGGAGATGTCGTTCCCGGATGGGTGACTGACTCAGAGGGNACGCCTGTGATGGAGGAATCACCGGTGCCGGATGGCTTCATGATGTTGCCACTCGGGGGTACACGAGAAATTGGTTCGCATAAAGGATTTGGGCTTTCTATGATGGTGGAAATTCTATGCACAGTATTGGCTGGTACCGGCGGAGGTCCATTTCGCCGAAACGGAGTCGGNCATTTTTTTATGGCCCTAGATATCGCAAAATTTTGCGATGTTTCTCAATTCAAAGCCGATATGGACCAATACTTGCGTGGTTTGTTGGACTGCAAACCGGCGCCGGGAGAGNCTCGGGTAGTGTATCCGGGGATTCCCGAAGCTGAGGCGGAGAAAGAGCGAAAAGCAGAAGGGATTCCTTACCATCCAGAAGTGATTGACTGGTTTAAGACAACGTTGGGGGAGTTAGAACTGGGTCACTCACTACCCTAGCCAAAGTCAAGGAGGGAACATATATGGGGTGGTCTATCAATCGGCCGACCGGTCTAACATATCACCGCGAAGACCTTTCTACGAAAGGATATACGTTACTCACACCGCATGGTGATATGTGTACTTATCTAATAGATATGCATGGTGCTGTTGTGCATCGGTGGCGGTTCACTCATATCCGACCGGGGTATGGTCGATTGCTGAAAAACGGCAATCTTCTAATGACAGGGTCCGACGTCGACAGTTGGGAGCCCCCTCCCCCCGATGAGCCAACGAAAACACCTCCGCCTTTCGAAAAGCACATCACGCGACTGGGGGGGTATCATACGACGCTGGTTGAAGTTGATTGGGATGGTCATCCGGTTTGGGAGTACAGTAATCGNGCGCAACATCATGACTTCTATCGACTCTCTAACGGAAATACGCTTGTACCTGAATGGGTCGAGCTGCCGGAGGATTTGCACAAGAGCGTGCGTGGTGGCTACAAACAATTCNGGGAAAAATTGCCTCGTCTTTTAGGCGACGACCTGGTCGAAATTGATACCAACAAAAAAGAAGTACGACGAATCCATACTTGGCGTCTTTTGGATCCAATAAAAGACCCAATTTCTCCAACAACCCGACGTTGGGAATGGACTCACATCAACGGGATCGACATTAATGAGAATGGTGACATTGTCTTCTCTGCACGCCATAACGATCGAGTAGGTGTGATTTCNGCTGAAACGCAAGCTCTAAGCTTTAAATTTACGGAGACTCATGGGCAGCATCATCCGACATGGGTTGGGAAACCGGGTCTGACGGATAGACCAAATATTCAGGTATTNGATAATGGGAGCGCGAGTAGTCGAGTGGTAGAGATTGATCCTCGAAAAGAGACGATTGTCTGGGAATACCGAGGNGTGCCTGGACCACAGTTTTTTAGTGGACACATATCAGGCGCCACGCGCTTATGGACTGGTAACGTACTCATTTGTGAAGGTACCAGTGGCCGGTTGTTTGAAGTAAATCAGGCAAAGGAAGTCGTTTGGGAATGGATTAATCCTTTTCTAAACAACAATCATCGAGGCGAAGCGACAGTGAGTATTTATCGCGCCCACAGGTATGAATTCGATCACCCGGGGCTTTACGATCGTGATCTGGATCCNCAGCGTTATGCAAAACTCAATCGATTGAATGGTCTTCTGTAATGGGATGCTGAATTGTTTCTTCGGCTGGCGGATAGACTAGGAATTAGTCACGGTCGGCCAGACGTCTATTGACGAGCAACAGACCGAGCACGATTATTGGTAGTGCGAAATATGTGGTCACTTGTATCGTTTCCTCGAGAAAGTAATGAATCAAAANTAACGAGATGAATGGTGATAAGAAGATGAATTGCCCTATACGGCCTGCATTCTTCGTATGAGCTAGAGCGGACCGCCAGAGAAGGAAGCTAATTCCCATCTCAAATAGACCAATCCATGTGCCGATCAGAATAGACCGGGAAGTAAGGCTTGGTAAGTTGTTTCCCATTAAGCAAATGAGAGTGATTATTGGTGTGACTGTTAAGAAACCGGATAGCATCAATGTGACGGGATGCATCGTGATACGAATACTGGCTAACCAATAGAAAGCCCATAAAAAAGTGCTTCCGATAGCTAATAGGATCCCTAGCGGATCGAGTGTCGTATGCTTCTCAAATTCTCCCTGAGTTAATAGTAAGAGAACTCCTGCATATGAGATGAATATACCTAAAATACTATTATTTGTTAGTTTCTGTTTTAGGATTGGGACTGCTAGGAGAGCGAGCGTTATTGCCCATGTNTAATTTAGGGGTTGCGCTATTTGGGCAGGCAGACGCAGATACGCTTCGAAGAGAATAAGGTAATAGGCGAACGGGTTTAGGAATCCTAGTCCGGCCGCGTAGAGGTAACTTTTCAGTGGNTACGGCGGTGTTGAAATAAAGAGGCGGGCAAAACCAAAAAAAAGTGTTGATACACAACAGGCAATCCAAAGAATTTGTATAGGATCTAGGTCTTTGAGGCCCAGTTTGAAGGCCGTTGCAGCCGTAGACCAAAGGCAGACCGTGGTTAGTGCCAATACTGTAGCGCGATTTTCATTCTCTTGTTTCATACTCTTAAATGCACTGTAATTGGCTTGATGACGGTAACGGGTAGCATCAGTGTGACTCTACGGAAGGTAATTAGCGACCGCTTGACTCAATTTA
The DNA here is from genome assembly GCA_002708205.1 of Gammaproteobacteria bacterium. Lineage (GTDB taxonomy): Bacteria > Pseudomonadota > Gammaproteobacteria > Pseudomonadales > Azotimanducaceae > UBA11889. The sequence goes on along the minus strand of PAMR01000012.1, from coordinate 6,021 downwards.
AACGACAGGGGTCTGTGGCAGGAACCCTGAAGACAGCCGCAGTTGCTCTTACAGTAGTTGACCAGGGATATGGTGCTGATCTGGTTGGGCTGCCTCAGTACGATATTTGGTCGAATGATCCGGCGTTGCTACTGACAAGACGCTNGTCCCGACTACGAAACCACAGTGGACAATGGGCNCTACCGGGCGGCCGATTAGATGANGGAGAATCGGNCGAGGATGCGGCGTTACGGGAGTTAGAGGAAGAAGTNGGACTATCTTGCAGGGCGGANCAAGTGCTTGGATTACTTGACGATTTTGTCACGCGATCAGGTTATTTGATTACGCCAGTTGTGGTTTGGGCAGACNCAAATCAGGATACGGTATTGAACNTCGACGAAGTTGAATCNATTCATAGAATACCCATGANGGAATTCNTGCGGNAAGATGCACCCATTCTTGAATCGATACCCGAAAGTAATCGGCCAGTACTCCGCATGCCGGTCGCAAATACAAGTATCGCTGCCCCGACGGCAGCGGTAATTTTCCAATTTAGAGAGGTGTGTTTATCGGGGAAAAATACCCGTGTGGCGCATTTTGAACAACCGGTGTTTGCTTGGCATTAATAAGGTGTTAATTCTGTTGAAGAGCAGTCCATAAATCAGCACACTTCCGCACCTTATTTNGAAACAATTAGGGGAGNTCGAGAATCGATATGTCAATTCAACAAGGTGATAGGTTACCCGAAGCAACACTCCATACGATGCGCGACGGTCGGCCGACGGCAGTCACTACCAGTGAGCTGTTTAGTGGTAAAAAGGTGGTCATGTTTGCTGTCCCTGGGGCATTTACACCTACCTGTTCCGAAGCTCATTTGCCAGGNTATGTGGTACAAGCCGACGCCATCAAAGCCAAAGGTATCGACGATATTATATGTGTCGCCGTTAATGATGCCTTTGTTATGGGTGCTTGGGGNAAGGCCGGTAATGCCNATGCTCTGACGATGGTGGGCGATGGCAATGGTGATTTTACTAAGGCCATTGGTTTGGAGATGGATGGCAGTGGTTTTGGTTTAGGTACACGATCACAACGCTATGCGATGGTTATAGAGGATGGTGTAGTAAACACTTTGGCGGTAGAAGCCGGTGGTCAGTTGGATGTCAGCTCTGCCGAATCAATTCTGAAGAATCTGTAACTTACGGCCATACGCGCGGAGTTGANCGACGANNTTTCGTGTCCGCGCGTTATGGTCTCAATACTGTGGAGTTACGCAATTGTGACCGAGGAAGGGTGGTATAACAGGTAACCCATAAATCCTATTCACTTTCGCCTTGCTCTATAGCGACTAATCCGTCGGTCACCCGTTGCGCTTTATTTTCGTCCCACCACCAAGCGTCAATAAAAGGGACCCGACTCAGTTTATCGTTCCGAATTTCGCCGAACTTATCCCAGTGAACTAATCGATAGCCTGGCTGCGAGCCTAGTGGAATGAAATAGAAATTCCAAAGTAGTACGCGATCGAGCGCTCGGGTTGCNGCATACAAATCTTCCGANGTTTGTGCGGAGACCACTTTTTCAATTAAGAAATCAACCACAGGGTTTCGAATACGTGCCCAGTTTTGACCGTAGTCCTGTCCCGCCGCCGCACTTCCAAACCAGTTACGAAGCTGTAGTCCGGGCGTTTCGCTCGGACCAAGACGGACGCTATTTCCGTCAAATTTTCCGGTTCTGGACCGAAAAAGCCAGTTAGAAACCTCCGGAGCCCGACCCACATTGGCGATACCAACTCGATTTAAATTCTCGACTAGAGATAGGTTTTGCCGGATCGAATAATAGGACACCCCGGTAAACGCTAGCTCAAATGGTTCCTCTGTATGAAGATTAGTCATGACGCCATCAATGATTTTCCACCCGGCTTCTTCGAATAGCTCGACGGCCTTTTGTATGTTAGTTCTTTGGGGCCCGTAGCCGGTCGTTTCAGGATGAGAAAAGGGCTGTGTGAATACTCGTTCCGGTAGCTGATCTCGAAAGGGTTCCAGTAGTTCTAGTTCCTTGTCATTAGGTAGCCCACGGTGCGCCATGGGAGAATTTTGAAAAAAACTCAAGCCAATATCGTAAAAATCGTAGAAAAGAACTCGATTAGTCCATGGGAAATCATAGAGGAGCCAGAGAGCTTCACGGACCCTAATGTCTTGTAGTTTGGGTTTGTCGAGATTCCAAAAGATNGGCCACCATAGACCTTCGGGACGGGCGAGTGGTCTGAGATCACGTTTGAAAAGGCCTGCTTTTACAGCAGGAAAATTATATTGGGTTGCCCAGTTCTTGGAGACGCCTTCCTCGCGAACATCAAAAACGTCAGCTTTGTGCGCTTCGATCATAACGCCTTCGTCGGCGAAGTAGTCGAACTTTATAGAGTCGAAATTAAATCGACCTCGCAGAGCTGGAATTTCTTGAGCCCAATAATCGGTCACCCTTTCATACTCGATTACGCGTCCGATTTCCCAGCGCTTGGCCCGATAGGGCCCGGATCCCAATGGAGGTTCTAATGTGGTTTTNGAAATGTCTTTATCAGCCCAATAATGTTTTGGGTAAATGTTATGAATACCAATAGCAAAAGGCAGGATTGGATTGATTTCCTTGTTNGTGTCGCGGACAAAACATACTTCTCTATCGTTGATAGCGAAGACGTCAATTAGATCAATGAATGCAGTTTTTAGAGCGACGGAACCGTGTTCCTTAAAAACGTTAAAAGTCCATACAACGTCGTCGACGGTGATTGGTTCGCCATCGTGCCAACGGGCTTCCTTACGCAGCTTAAAAGCGATCCATTCAAGATTCTTTCCTTTGGCAATTCCTTCCGCGATAACACCGTAGTGGCTGACTGGTTCATCGAGAGAATTCGTCATCAGACTCTCATAAACATATCCACCGATGACGCCGTAGCCGGCAGCTAAACGACCTTTCTCTAAGATGCCGTTGAAATTATCGTAGGTTCCCATTTGAGGCACTCGCATTTTGCCACCTTTGGGAGCTTCNGGATTGTGATATTCGAAGTGTGAGAAGTCCTGTTGGTATTTCAGTGGGAGCAGGTATGAATGTCCGTGCTCGTAGGNCGGTTGTGTGCACGGTNGTGCGTCTTCCGCGTTGATCGCGAAGTAAGATCCAAAAAACACAATGATGAGTATAACTTGCTGTCGGTACACATCGTCCCCCTTTGAGAGTGAGATTAGCAGCCCTTTGATCCGTTAGGAATGCNCTTATTTGACGTCTTCAAATTGATCAAATACNACTGTACGACTNGCCGTATCGAGTACNGCATAAGAAAGTAGTCGTTGGGAACTGATATCGCTGGTTAGNCCCACAGAACCGGGGTTGACGATCAGAGTTCCGTTGATTTTTTTCGACAGCTGAGTATGTGTATGACCATAGATTGCAACGTCTACGTCTAAATCGCCCACTCGATTTAAATCGGGTGTGTGGGGATACAGGTATTCCCCATATGGCTCCCAGGGTGTCGAATGGAACATCAGAATCCTCAAACCACTGACTNTCTTGTCGACGAAGTGCGGTCTACTGCTCATCCAACTCAACAGCATTGCATCAATACTCTCATCCTNCCGAGCTCTCGCTCCTGCATCGCTCAGAAACACCTCTTCGTGGTTGCCGAGAATGTATCGGGCTCCTATTTCCTGCAAACGAGCAATAACGCGGTTCGAAAATTCGTATTGATTAATCGCATCACCAGGGCACCAAATCTCGTCTACTTTATCCATACGATCCAAAGCCCTATCGAGGGCTTTGATATTTCCATGTATGTCTGAAACTATACCAATACGCATGGGCTTAGATACTACCAAGCTGACTGAAGCAAGGGCACGAGAATATCGGTAACACAGCANAAGGAATGGAGGCTTTTATGCCTAAAAGTGACGACAGTAAAGCGAATGACATAACTCGACGAGAGTTTCTTGATAATTCTGTAAAGACGGGGCTCGGCGTGGCTCTGGCAGCTACGATGTTCAATCAAGCTGCCACTGCGTCGACTGGGGAAATACCCCAACGTACGCTAGGAAAAACTGGTGTAGATGTGTCGGCGCTTTGCCTTGGNGGATGGCATATCGGAGCCGTGGGCGATAAGCGAGAAGCAATTAAGATTATGCATGCNGCTGTTAATCACGGAGTTACTTTTTTTGATAATTCTTGGGATTATCACGATGGCGGCAGTGAGGAAATCATGGGNCGTGCACTCGCGATGGAAAGTTANCGTGACAAGGTTTTCTTAATGACGAAAGGGTGCGAACGAGATTATCAAGGCGCCATGAATTGTATCGATGAAAGTCTACGGCGCTTAAAAACGGACCGAATAGATCTTTGGCAATTTCATGAAATTGTATATGACAATGATCCCGACTGGGTCTTTGAAAAGAATGGAATCGCTGCGGCAATAGAAGCGCAAAAGGCGGGTAAAATTCGCTTTATTGGATTTACAGGNCATCGCGACCCGCGTATTCATTCAGACATGTTAGATAAACCCTATCCGTGGGATACCGTACAGATGCCCATTAATATGATGGACGCNCACTTTCGCAGTTTTCGTCAGGATGTTGTCCCTAGATGTTTGCAGGATGGCGCGGGAATCATTGGAATGAAAAGCTTAGGTGGTGGTGTCATTCCANCNCAAGCTGGTATAAGTGCNGAAACGTGCATACGCTANGCNCTTAGCCAGCCAATTTCATCATTGGTCGTCGGAATGCTATCGATGGATGATTTGTTACGTAACGTGGAAACGGCGAAGTCGTTTATACCCATGTCTGAGTCGGAGCAAAAAAGTCTTGTAGATTCNGTGAAAGAAGTAGCTGGTGATGGCCGTTACGAGTTGTATAAAACAACTCAACGTATGGATGGTCCATACCATGTAAAACAACACGGCTTCGAAGTGACTTAACTAGTACAAGTTTATTCTTACGAAGCGACTCAATTGCTGGGGCCTTGTTTAGGCCCTTGTTCTATAACACTGTAAAGTAGATAACGGCCAACGCAAGAAACAGTTGAACGCAGAAAGTAAGCTTAAGAAAATATTTGGTCAATGGACGTGGTTGAATGTCTTCAGGTAATCGTTTGGATTGTAAATAGATAGTGATGCCACATTGAATCGGTAACATCATAGCCGCGTAACTAGCAGCTATAGTTACCATTAACACAGGTCTTTGAAAGCCGGCGTAAAGTCCAAGTCCGATGAAAGGCACGGCCATGCCATACCAACGAATGATTTTACGACGAAGATCCACCCGATCTCGCGACATGAAACCCAATTCGATTAGATAATCCGGGATATACCGAGCGCCTGCCGCTGTTCCTGCGATTGTGCTGGAGTAGAGAATGCTAAATGCTCCCACCGCAAAAACCCAAAGGGACCACGGTCCTAAAGTTTCGGTAAACATATGGCTCAGGGCTGTAATCGTATCGTTGCCTTCGGGTCGTGCGCCCATAGCGTTCAATACCCCCGCACCTAAGAAATAGAATGGGATAGTGGCGCAAGTAAGTAGGACGAGCGTAATCCACACATCGGTACGCAACACTTTTAACCAACCCTGTGCACGAGTAAACCACTCGGATGTATTGTCAAATGGACCGATACGGGCTGGGTACCCTTTCTCAATACACCAGTATGAATAACTAGAGATTTCGCCGGAGTTGACCCCCGTGTAACCGTAGGCCGCGAGTGCTAATACCGCTACCCCGGTCGAAAATTCAAACTGGAATCCTGAAATAATATCGCTAGATGTCGTAGCGTATTCGGTTCCTTGCATGAGAATGGCGCCGGCTACTGTTAGAACGGTAAATGTTCCAACAAACAGTAGCATGACCTTCTCAAGTAATTTATAGCTGCCAGAACCTAATAGTGCTGCTTGAATGGCTGCAAGTACTCCAACCACCGCTATTGTTGCCCCGGTATCAATGTTTGGGAAAAAGAGTACGACTGCTTGTCCGGCACCACCCATTAGCCCACCCAGCCCCGTTAGACCGGTAAAAAACCCGATT
>PAMR01000011.1 GCA_002708205.1 Gammaproteobacteria bacterium | reverse complement strand
CAAAAGCCATTTGTTCTGGAACACCGAATTTATTTTCGTTAAGTCCTGTTGATATGTAAGGATGCGTACCGGCATCAACGTTTGGGTTGATACGTATAGAAACGGGAGCGACCTTCTGCAGCAATCTGGCGCGGTCTTCGATCCGAAACAATTCAGATGTACTTTCAACATTGAAGCAATAAATGCCAGCTTTAATGCCAAAATCTATATCTTCTACCGACTTTCCGACGCCTGAAAAAACGACAGTAGCCGGATTGCCCCCAACTTTAAGAACACGTTCGAGCTCGCCCCCGGAAACAATATCAAAACCGGCTCCCAATTTAGCGAGGCGGTGAAGAATTGCTAGGTTACTGTTGGCTTTAACCGAATAACAAATTAGTGAGTCAAGCTTGGATAGAGCATTTCTCAGTGCGGTGAACCGGTCAGCTATTTGGTTCCAGCTATATATATAGACAGGAGTACCAAATCGCGCGGCCACCTGCTCTACACATACATCATCGATAAACAGTGAACCGTTTTTTCTTGAGACAGTCATTGATTTTGTAAACATCTCCGATACTCGGCCACGGGTATAGATATCTCACAATTAGAAACTAAATAGATCTTAGATTCTTTTATAATAGTATTGTTAGCCGTTTTATCTGGTGGGACATCCAGCTGGCCCTTTTGCCCGCATGTTGCCGTTAGGNCAATAACCAGCGCAACGCTCAATGCTTTCATGAAATGATCTCGAACTTGACGCNGTGTATGAAGGTTCTTTCTATAATATTATTGTTCACTTGTTAGTTTCTTTCGTTCTAATTGGATAGCCCTTTTTACGACCACAGGAGCCGTGCCTCCTGTATGTGCTCTAGCATTAATCGATCCTTCTAATGTTAGTGTTCTAAAAACATCACTTTCTATCGTGCNAGAGAAATATTTCAGTTTTTCTAGTGCAATCTCGTGTAATGACAGATGATTTTTTATGGCATATGCCACGGTACGCCCTACTATTTCATGCGCGTCACGAAAAGCTACNCCTTTTCGAACNANGTAGTCGGCGAGATCTGTTGCGGTAGTGTAACCATCNATTGACGCTTGACGAAGAACCTCGACCTTGGGTTTTATCGCCCTGATAATCTCACCGAGACCCTTTAGGCAGTCTTTGACTGTGTCGACTGTGTCAAAAAGAGGCTCTTTATCTTCTTGGTTATCCTTGTTGTATGACAGTGGTTGTCCCTTCATCAAGATAAGCAACTGTGTAAGGTTGGCTATCACGCGAGCGCTTTTACCACGGATGAGTTCGGGAACATCTGGATTTTTCTTTTGGGGCATTATGCTAGACCCAGTGCAGAATTCGTCGGGGATCTCAATAAAATCAAATTGTTGAGATGACCAAAATATAAGTTCTTCGCACCAACGAGACATATGTACGGACATAATTGAAGCTGTGCTTAGNAATTCCATCGCAAAGTCACGATCACTAACAGCGTCTATAGAATTCTGACAAACATCATCAAACCCAAGTGCTTTAGCTGTGAGTTCTCTATTTATAGGGAAGGTTGTTCCCGCTAGAGCAGCTGACCCTAGTGGGCACTGGTTCATTCGTTTCCGGCAGTCGTGAAGACGCAGCCGATCGCGCTTCAGCATTTCAAACCAAGCCATTAAATGATGGGCGAAAGTGATTGGCTGTGCAGGCTGCAAATGCGTATATCCCGGCATAATAGTCTCGGTGTGAGCTTCTGAGACGTCTAGTATTGCGGTNAAAACGTTCACGATTAACTGGTCTATGTTATCTAGTTCATCTCTGAGCCAGAGTCGAACATCGGTTGCAATTTGGTCATTACGCGAACGGCCGGTATGAAGCTTTTTCCCAGTATCTCCGATCTTCTCGATAAGGCGTGCTTCAATATTCATATGCACATCCTCGAGTTCTACGGACCATTCGAATACGCCGGTATTGATTTCCTCTAATATGTTTTCGAGNCCATCAATTATGGCTTTGCATTCAGTTTGCGACAGAATGTTTGTTTCTCGAAGCATATTTGCATGNGCTATAGAGCCGAGAATGTCATAGTTGTACAAACGTTTGTCGAAATCGATTGATGCGGTGAAGCGTTCCACGAATTCGTTTGTGGGCTCAGTAAATCTGCCACCCCAAGGTTTGTTGCGATCATTTGCCATGGAAAAGTACGGGGTTATTTTGCCTAAATTGTATCAAGCTAGTGAGAACAAGACCTTAAGTACTACCGAACTATTNTTCATGCNCTACAATGCNANTCAACGCTATNAANCGTGTNAAATGATTTAAANATATTGAATNTCTATGAAAAANCCGTTGCGAATCGCTAGTCGAAAAAGTCCTCTTGCTNTATGGCAGGCTAACTATGTAAGAAATCTCTTATTAGGAAAAAACCCTGAACAAACGATTGAGATTGATACTTACACCACTGAGGGTGATCGACGACTAGGACAAAGGTTGTCATCCATAGGTGGTAAGGGGTTATTCATCAAAGAACTTGAAAGGATCATTGTAGAGGGCAGAGCGGATATCGCAGTGCACAGCATGAAGGATGTTCCTTCTGAGTTGAATGGCGGCTGTTCACTCAANATTGTGGGNGATNGAGCGGATGTACGTGATGCTCTTGTTGGTGCGACTAGTTTGATGGGCCTTTCCAGAGATGCTCGAATTGGCTCATCGAGCCCTAGAAGNGCTGCNCAGNTNCTGCAGCATAATCCAGATTTTCNAATCTCACCGGTCCGAGGAAATGTACAGACACGATTAGCAATACTGGATGAAGGAAATGTCGATGCACTGGTGCTTGCAGCGGCAGGCCTTGACCGTTTGGGATTGTCGAATCGTATTGGACAACGAATGGATACCAAACTGTCTCTGCCGGCTGCTGGTCAGGGTGCTCTTGGAGTAGAGTATCTAACCAATCGCGACGATTTAACCGATCTATTGACAGCCATAGAGATGGATTCGGTAGCCCTGTCAGTGAGAGCAGAAAGGCAGGTAGTATTGGGAGTCAGTGGAGATTGCACCCTACCGCTAGGCGTTCTATGTCAGCCGATCGAAGACAAATATCAGCTTGAGGCAGTACTATTTTCGAAAGATGGTTCCCAAGTGCTCAGAGTTCAAGAGATAGATTCTGATGCAGCATCCCTTGGTAAGCGCGTCACTCAGCGATTGCTCAATCTTGGAGCGAAAAAGCTCGTTCAAGAGCATAGTCTGGAACGGTGAAAAACGTCTGGGTGACACGTTCTCTACCTAGTGCTGAACGATTCAGCATTGTTCTCAAATCTAGTGGTTATAATGTCGTAATTGCACCGGTAATTGACGTAGCTCCGACGAAGGAATCGTTTCCTAATGACGAATTTGATGTCGTCGTTTTTTTGTCAGCGCATGCGGTCAGGCACGCTTTAACCGTTCAACATATTAGGTGTGAGACTATTGTTTCCATAGGTGAAGCGACCTCAAAAACACTCGAAANATATGGTGTGAATTCATTAACTGCTGACTTTCCGTCCACCGAAGGGTTGTTTTCATTTTTAAAGAAGAATATTTCGTTGAGAAGCAAAGTGTTGATTGTGAGTGGTANAGGGGGACGCGAGGATCTAGATATATGGTTAACCAAGGTTGGTCACATGGTTAAACGGTGGCATGTGTATCGGCGAATAGCCAGGTACCCTTCTATAACTAGCAAAATAGATGTAATCGAAGTCGCTAGTGGTGACGCTGTCACCGCTGTCTTCGGTAATCCCGCTAACGATCATTTTTTTGGAATAGATACACCGTTGTGTGTGCCGTCGGAAAGAGTGAGTGGAATCGCACTACAACAAGGCTTTAGGAACATCGTGGTNTGTTCTGGAGCAACGCCGAGTGATTTGTTATCGTCTTTAGCGGCAATTAAATATTAACTAACAGTTTTTGATTTGCGATTTAATTTATTGCGCAATAGCTTAGATTTNTTGCTTAAAGAGTATGATTCGACCTGTTACACCATTAGATTACAATGCGCTATTAAAGCTAAATTCTGATTCNATACCCCATGTAAACTTTATTAATTCGTCTATATTTGAGGATCTTCATCGCCAAAGTACCCTGTTTGTTGTCTATGAGCACGAAGAAGAGGTAGTTGCCTTCTTGATCGTTTTAGATGAAACCGCTAGCTATGACAGTTTGAATTTCGCCTACTTTCAAAAGAAGTTTTCTAAGTTCCTGTATATAGATCGTATCGTAGTAGCGGATAGATTTCGTAGGAAAGGCATTGGACAGAGNCTATACCATTTCCTTTTCACATTAGATTACGGCCCTCGACCGATAACATGTGAGGTTAATCTTGATCCTCCAAATCCGAAATCAATCAGCTTTCACGANGCCCAGGGATTNATCAGTATNGANGAACAACTTACTGNANAGGGNAGAAAAAAAGTATCNCTGATGATGANNGTNAAGGAAATGTAGTCTTGTTCAACTAATGTTCTNTAGTGTTAATGNGTTTNATGTCTTCNCTCTTTAATTCTGTACTAACGTTTCNCTTNTCGAATCAAGGCGCATNGNTNAACACATCGGAATGAATTCGAGTGCTNTNGATACCTTTNTTNTTCAATNTTTCACNGCAAGAGAGAACAAATCCNGGNGGGCCTGTTANAATGTATTGATTACACTNNGTGTGNNTGAAATTANNNTTTTCAAGTTCTTTGATCAATANATTANTCCCNTCATCATCAATAAAATTACGATATGTTAACCANCTGCGTTTCATNGGGTCCCCGAAATATGACTCTTGATATAGNTCACTATCAGCGGTGACACTCCACCATAGNATAGTGACNGGCCGAATCGTTTGTTTTTCTAGAGACTTNATAATGCTNGTTGCCTGANCNGCACCTGTCCCGGCTGCNATGATGAACAGGTNCTCTGGTGNAGGTTTGTTGAGNGTNACTTTGCCGAACGGTCCAGAAATNTTGAATANCGTTTCGTTCTTCAACATTTCATCCATNACTTTAGCATGATCGGAATTCGGTAGCGGACGGTAATGTATTTCTAATATAGGCAAATCATCGGGNGANCTGGCTATAGAGAAGGGGATTTCAGTACCTTGTGGGCTTGTAATGTTGATGTACTGACCAGCCTGAAATTTAAACTCTTTAGAGCAAAGGAAACTCAGAATAATTACCCGTCCGGAGAATTTTGTTTCTCTCAGTCTGAGNGCTTTCAGCGTCCACCCTTCATAGAGGAGAAAAATTCTTCGTTCGTTTTAGTATCTTTCAACTTATCCGACATGAATTCTATAGCGGCTATGTCGTCCATATCATGCAGTAATTTTCTTAGTATCCAAACTCTTTGAAGCTCTTCTTCACCCATTAGAAGCTCCTCTCTGCGGGTTCCAGAACGCCGAATATTGATAGCAGGATAAACACGTTTTTCTGCTATTTTGCGTTCGAGATGTAGCTCTTGGTTACCAGTGCCCTTAAATTCCTCATAAATGACTTCGTCCATTTTTGAGCCTGTTTCGACCAGGGCAGTTGCGACGATAGAAAGGCTACCACCTTCTTCGATGTTCCGCGCAGCCCCAAAAAATCTTTTTGGACGCTCCAAAGCGTGAGCATCGACACCACCAGTTAGTACTTTTCCTGATGATGGGACAATCGTATTGTATGCTCGAGCGAGACGCGTTATTGAATCNAAAAGGATGACCACATTTTTTTTGTGTTCGACCAGTCTCTTTGCTTTTTCGATCACCATTTCCGCAACTTGCACGTGTCGAGATGGTGGTTCATCAAATGTACTGGCAACAACTTCTCCCTGCACTAGCCGCTGCATTTCAGTTACCTCCTCGGGACGTTCATCGATGAGAAGTACAATTAATACGGCTTCAGGACTGTTGGCGGTGATAGATTGCGCAATTGCTTGAAGCATTAAAGTTTTTCCAGCCTTTGGTGGAGAAACAATAAGTGCCCGTTGTCCCATGCCTATGGGTGCAATGAGATCAACAATTCGTCCGGAAAGGTCTTCTGTGCTCCCGTTACCACGTTCCAAGCTATATCGTTCGTCGGGAAATAGTGGGGTAAGATTTTCAAATAAAATTTGATGCTTTTTCGCNTTGGGTTCAGAAAAATTGATTTCGTCAACTTTTAGTAGCGCGAAATACCGCTCCCCATCCTTCGGCGGGCGTATCTTTCCNGCGATACTATCACCCGTTCGGAGGTTGAAACGGCGTATCTGACTATGCGAGACGTAGATGTCGTCAGGGCCCGCAAGGTAACTTGAATCGGCTGATCTGAGAAATCCAAAACCGTCCTGTAGGATTTCCAATGTGCCATTGCCGTATATATCTACTCCGTTTTTGGCCTGTTTTCTCAGTATTGCTGCAATTACTTCTTGCTTNCGGGATCTAGCGAGATTCTCCAGTCCCATCTCGTGTGCCATTTCAACGAGATCGGGAACAGCTTTATTTTTGAGGTCGTTGAGNTTCATAGAACTGCTTCATTGGGCGTTTTGTTTTGAAAATAAATACTTCTATTGAACCGCGANGAATTAAAGTAACGAACGTACTTTTTGTCATCTGAAGGCTGCTGCGTGCCCCTCCCAAATACGACACGCTACCAGAAAAACCCGGCGCAACAGGAGAAATTAAGAAACGGTGTTTGAAAAACCGTTGATCCAGACTCTACACCTAGAATTTAACGACGTCTATAGTCTCAATATAGAAGCGAGAGGAACCGCGCTCTGTTTTTCGTCCAGGTAGCGTTGGTTCTGTCAAAGACTAGGCGTTTAACGAACGTGAGACGCTAAATGTTGCTGTCTAAGAATGCAGCTAATTGAGATTTAGACAACGCTCCAACCTTAGTAGCTTCAACCTCTCCATTTCGAAAGAGCATCAAAGTCGGTATTCCGCGAATACCATATTTGGGGGGAGTTTGTACGTTTGCATCGATATCCAATTTGCATACCTTTATNCGGTCTGAATATTCTGCTGCTATCTCTTCAAGCATTGGAGCAATCATTTTGCATGGGCCGCACCATTCAGCCCAATAATCTACCAAAACTGGTTTTTCTTCTTTAAGGACATCGCTGTCCCAACTATCGTCANTANTNTGATGAATATTTTCGCTCATTTGCGACTCCTTGAAAATCTNAATNGAGCATAACACTTTNCNNAGAAAGNGAGGAGTGATCGCCNAATTGTGGGCAATTCTCTTCCGNTTTNGATTGATCTATTGNGATTAAGCAGAGTCTANTTGCTGNGCTACNTTTTTACCGAAATAAGTNAGTATGCCGTCCGCGCCGGCNCGCTTGAAACAGACGAGTGTTTCGTAAATTATTTTTTCTTCTAACCAACCGTTATTTATAGCGGCCATTAACATTGCGTATTCGCCGCTTACTTGATAGGAAAAGGTGGGTACACCGAAAGTATTTTTCACTCTGTGAAGTACATCGAGATAAGGCATTCCTGGTTTGACCATGACCATGTCGGCGCCTTCTTCGATGTCTAGCGCTATTTCTCGAAGAGCTTCATCAGAATTAGATGGGTCCATTTGATATGTTTTTTTGTCGCTTGCGCCTAAATTCGTTCCCGACCCAACGGCATCGCGAAAAGGTCCATAGTAAGCCGATGCGTATTTTGCCGAATAGGCCATAATTTTTGTGTTAACTAATTCGTTATTTTCGAGAGCGTTTCGAATCGACAATACGCGGCCATCCATCATATCGGAAGGCGCGATGACGTCCGCGCCGGCATTGGCACAGATAATAGCTTGTTCGGAAAGAACCTCGAGAGTGGCGTCATTTATTACGTATCCATTTTTATCGATCAAACCATCTTGGCCATGAGAGGTATAAGGATCGAGAGCGGCGTCGGTGATTACCCCGAGGTGAGGCGTTTTTGCTTTCACGGCGGCTACTGCCCTTGGAACTAGACCGTCAGGATTTAAAGCTTCCTTACCGTCTGGGTCCTTAAGATCGCGATCGATCATAGGAAACAGAGCAATAGCCGGTATGCCAAGCTCCGTAAGCGACTGGACTTCAAGTTCAAGCTGGTCTATCGATAATCGTTCTATACCTGGCATCGATTCCACAGGTTGTCGGATCTCGGTGCCTTCGATGATGAATATCGGATATATAAGATCGTCAACTGTTAATGTATTTTCCCGTGTAAGGCGCCTGACGAAATCCTCTGAACGGTTTCGTCGCATGCGTATTCTGGGAAAAGAAGTTCTTATTGTCATGATTGTTGTGTGTTCTGATTTGACTGCTATTGTCTCAGCCTAAATATCTATTTGCACTTCGTTCATCGGCTGTCGGAGATCTGAATATGAAACTATATTGAGAATAATTTGATGGAGAGAATAGGGAAGGGATTAATTGCAACGATTGTCGTATTGGCAGCATGGGCATTATTTTTGATGTTTGGTTTCTATATTACTGCCGATGTAAGCATAGAAACCCTTCTAACAATACGAGATGAACTTCGAGATAGCATCGATTCTGCGCCGTTTATCAGTCGATGCGCCTACTTTTCGCTTTACGTAATTGTGACTTCTTTTTCACTTCCGGGCGCGTTGATTATGACTCTGTTGGGAGGGGCTTTTTTTGGACTATACTGGGGTACCCTACTCGTTTCATTTGCGAGTTCTATCGGAGCTACTATTGCTTTTCTATTCTCCCGAAGATTTTTACAGAATTGGGTTCAGCGCTGTTATCCCACTGAAATGAAAACAATAAATACTGAACTCAAGAAAGATGGAGCGTTATATCTCTTTGGTTTACGTATGGTGCCAGTGATACCGTTTTTTGTAGTAAACATGGTTATGGGAGTCACCAGAATTCATGTTCTAACTTTCTATATAACGAGTCAGTTAGCCATGTTCTCGGCGACGATACTTTTTGTGTTTGCTGGCACTCAACTATCACAGATTAATAATATGGATGACTTGTTAAGTCCGACAAATTTCATGTTATTTGTTTTGTTGGGATTTTTTCCTTTGGCCACAAAGAAAGCTATGAGTGTATATAAGAACCACCGACGCAGGCGCTAGAATGAGTAAATTTGAAAATAATATTGTTGTAGTGGGTGCAGGCTCTGCTGGATTGATAGCCGCCATGGTTGGAGCTACAGCCAGGGCAAAAGTTGTATTGATTGAAAAGGATCGGATGGGGGGTGATTGCCTGAATAGAGGCTGTATACCTTCTAAAGCGCTCATCGCTTCAGCAAAAGTCGCTAGATTACTCTCTAGGTCCGAGTCGTTTGGTATTCGTAACCAGAAAGCGGATTTAGATTTCGAATCAGTGATGGAGCGGGTTCATCGGGTTATTTCAAGGGTTGCTCCCAAAGATTCGAAGCAAAGATACGAGGAGATGGGGGTCGCTTGTATCGAAGGACAGGCGCAATTAGTTGATGGTCACCATGTGGAAGTCGGAGGACGAGTAATATCTGCAAAATCGGTGATTTTGGCAACGGGTGCCGAGTCGACTATCCCACCTATTCACGGTCTTATATCTGCTGAACCATTGATAAGTGAAAACCTCTGGGATCTAGAAGCGCTTCCTAATCGACTTGTTGTTATTGGTGGAGGGCCGATTGGGTGTGAGTTAGCACAAGCGTTTAGACGTCTCGGAAGNGAGGTTTCAATTATTGAATCTCAGAAAACTTTACTACCGCTAGAGGATGTTAGTGCCTCAACTGTAATTGCATCGGTTTTTGATACNGAGGGAATACGAGTACTGACTGGTTGTAAGGCTGAATATGTCAACGAATCTATAGTCGGAGTAGTTGACGAATTCGGTAGTGAGGTAAAACTTCCTTTTGATCGGATTTTGGTTGCCGCCGGGCGCAAGCCGATCATTGATAAAACCACTCGCGGGTTGTTGCATCTTGANGACAATGGTGTGGTCAAGGTGAATAGGTACATGCAAACCTCTTTACAGTCGGTTTATGCCTGTGGAGATCTAGTAGGGCCGTATCAATTCACCCATATGGCCGCATATCAAGGTTGGCATGCCGCGATGAATGCTTTAACCAGGCCGTTTTGGCGGGAGTCGATTGATTATTCAGCGGTCCCTTGGTGTACATATACCGATCCAGAGATTGCTCGAGTCGGTTTGTCTGAACCAGAAGCTAAACGACAGGGACTCAAGTTTGATGCAACCGAATATACCTTGGCAGATCTCGATCGGGCGCAGACGGATCAAGAGGTGGAAGGTTTCGTCAAGGTTTTGACCAAACATGGGACCGATAAAATTATAGGGGCTTTAATCGTGGGCTCCAATGCTGGTGAGATGATTNCGCATTTTTCGAATGCGATGGCGTGGAAGGTGGGTCTTAGCAAACTCATGAAGTCGATATACGTTTATCCCACGAGAGCAGAAGCTATACGAGATGTCTCTGGAATTTGGCGTAGGGGCAGAATTTCACCGCGACTTTTTAAACTTGCTGAGGTACTAAATAATTTGAACCGATGACATATGCTTTGCGCACTAGAGGCTTGCAAATTTTTTGTNAAGACGTTTTGTGTTTTTTCTGAAAATTTTTGGTTCGTCAAGAAGTTGACTTAGAGCTAGTGAGCCATAAAGGCTGGAAAAAACATCTGATGCCATACGCTCAGAGCGCTTCATGCTTATACCGGTATTGGCAATAGTTTTTGTTAATAGATGAATCCATACTTTGAATTGTCCGGTTATTCCGTCGCGGAGTTCTCTGGCCTGATTTCCAGAATTAAGGCTTATGAAAATGCAATTCTTTTTTCCACCGTCGCAATATTTATCGAAACCATTCACCATCCTGCTCAAGCAAATACTGGCGTTTATGTCTGAGTTCAGGTGAGAAAAGACTTCTGACTCTAATCGGCTTATCNCAAATCTTACGACGGTTTCGATAATCTCTTTTTTCCCGCCGGGAAAGTGGTAGTAAAGACTGGCTTTTTTTAGGCCTGTTGCCCTGGATAGTTCAGTTAGCGTTGCACCTTCGCTACCTTTGTCGATAAATACTTCGGTGATTATTTCGATTAATTGTTTTTGGTCTATGCCTGAGCGGGGCATCTCAAACTCCCAAAGGTGGTCGATANCGGTGTTACATTATGAGGGTGAACGCAGATGTTGCAATTTAATAAGTATTTGATAGAACTAGACCAATATAGGTTTGATCGGAGGATACAGGTATGAAATTCGGGATTTTTTACGAACACCAATTGCCACGACCATGGCGGGATGGTGATGAACAAAAATTGTTTAATGATGCATTGGAGCAAGTTGAAATAGCTGACCGCTTGGGTATCGACTATGCCTGGGAAGTAGAACATCACTTTTTGGAAGAATATTCGCATTCATCCGCGCCCGAAGTCTTTTTGGCCGCATGTTCTCAAAGGACNAAGAATATTCGTTTAGGTCAGGGTATTCGACAAGTGATCCCACAATACAATCATCCGGCAAGAACAGCTGAAGTGATTGCAACTTTGGATCTTGTGTCGAATGGACGTGTCGAATTTGGGACGGGTGAGTCTTCAGCAGAACTAGAACTGGGAGGCTTTCAAATTCCTGTAGAAGACAAGAGGAAAATTTATTTGGAGTCCGTCGAACAAATATGCAACATGCTTGCCATGGATCCTTATCCTGGATACAAGGGTCAAAATTTTGAGATGCCTTGCCGCAACATTGTTCCTAAACCAGTTCAAAGACCACATCCTCCACTTTGGGTTGCTTGTTCGCAACGGGAAACCATTCGTATGGCCGCGCGACTTGGAATCGGAGCACTTACTTTTGCCTTTGTTGATCCGATGGAGGCGCAAGAATGGGTTGACGAGTATTACTCCATTCTCAAATCTGATGAATGTGTGCCGATTGGCCACGCAATAAATCCTAATATATGTATGGTTTCGAGTTTTTCTTGCCACCATGATAGGCAAACTGCAATAGAACGAGGCCTCGACGGGTTTGATTTTTTTGGGTTTGCACTTGGTAGCTTATACGCATTTGGTGAGCATAAGCCGGGGCGAACCGATCTATGGTCACAGTTTCAAGCTACNAGAAAAAACGGAGCATCGGAGCAAGCGCCTAGTGCCCTCGATGGTAGTCGAGGAGGAATCGGTACACCGGACGATCTGAGAGAACATCTACTAAAATTCGAGTCCTGCGGTGTAGATCAGGTGACTTTCATACAGCAAGCGGGCAACAACAAGCACGAGCATATTTGTGAATCGCTGGAAATTTTCGCTGAAGAAGTTATGCCGGAATTTAAATCGCGAGAGCCCGAACGTGAACGTAAGAAGCTAGATGAACTAGCTCCATATTTNGATGCAGCTATGGATAGGAAACGAGGTCTGAGAGACTTAAAAGATGACGAAATACCGACGTATATGTCTCTTGGTAGAAAGGTATCGGAAGAAGCAAAAAATGAAAAATCAATATACGAACGTCCAGCCGCCGGGTGATTCAAGGTTTTCGCGAACGCCATGAATTATTGTCTGTGAGTCGAGACGTTTTTTCTCGCGCACGCATCTAGTAAATATGGCTAGTTTATTTGCGCCAAGCGTAGATCTTTCGACGATAGAAGCTTTGAAACTTGGAGATAAGAAGGCTCAGCACGAGATTTATGAAAAACTATCGTCGGCAGTATTTACGATGGTTTCTCGTATTCTTGAGGATAGACAATTGGCTGAGGAAGTTACCCAAGATACTTTCGTCGATGTCATTAATCGCGCAGGAACGTTGAGTAATCCAAAAGCNTTCCATGGGTGGGTGAGAAGCATAGCGCTAAATCATTGCTTTATGCGACTTCGATCACCCTGGATGAGGCGCCGGGAGAACATAGAAAATCATACTGATCGGCTTGAATTAGCCGGGGATATTCAAGTCACTGAACGAGTTGTAGATATTAACGCGGCCCTTAAGAAATTAAGTCCACTAGATCGGATGATCGTGTGGATGCATTGTATCGAGGGTTATACACACGATGAAATAGGTAGGGTATTTAGTAAAACTGCCAGTTTTTCAAAAAATAGATTAGCAATCGCATACCGCAAACTAGAATCTAACTCAGAAGAAAGAAGGCGTAGTCACAGGAAACATCTTGATGAAGGACTCGAGCCTTCCACTGTCTAGTTGAGGCAAATGGATAATCAGGTATGAGCACGAAAAAAGTGGAGAACCGGATCACAAAAAAGCTACATGCGGCGCTGACAGAGCCTGTGTTGCAGCCGCCGGAGCGGGTATGGAAAGCAATAGAAAGAGAAGTGAATGGAACGAAAGTTCCTGCGCCCAAAGTATTTGTTAAGAAATGGGATTTCGCAAAGTTTTTCCAAATGTTACCGCTGTTCTATATTGAGAAAAAAATATTTGTAGGGACTTTAGCTGCTACGGTGATTCTTGCATTCATGCAGTTCCAGTCGACACCGATTGAAAATATCTGGAACAATCAAGTCGCTTGGTTGACTGATTCATTTTTAAAAGATGTGAGTTCGAAAAACACCCAAAATACTATAACTAGTAGCTATCAGATGGACCTTGATGCAGCTTATTCTCGTGACAAGCAGTTCGTAACAAACACGATCCCAACAGATTTTAGATTTCCCGCACTGGCTACATATTTGAACGACGTTGAGAAACCCTATGATCGTCAACAGGTCAGGCGAAGTGGTAATCGAGGCAGACATTCTGGACGGTCTATTCATCGAAGAAATTCTGTTGAACTTAGGAAAGTCTCCTACAGATCTTCACAATAGAGATTAGTCTATGAAGTCACAATGCGCATATTTTACTGTGGCGTAAGACTTTAGATAACACTAGAACAGATCAATTTCGTTGCCGATGTTCAACCAGTCTTCTTCATGCTTTTCTAGCATCTTTTTCAAGTGACCGTGTTTTTGAGTTAATTCTTGAATATTTGAGGTGCTCTCTTTTTCGTAGGTAAGAGGATCGGCGAGGCGTTCGCTTAGAGCTTTGATTTTATGGTTGGTTGTATCGATTAACTGCTCGAGTTCAGTCTGACGTTTCCGTAGTGGTTTCAATATCTCACGTTGTCTAGCATTGTCTTGACGCCTTTGTCGGCCGCTGGTAGTTGCAGTAGACACCTGAATAGGCTGTTTTCTGATGACGCTTTCAGTATATGTCTCTAAGTCCTCTTTGAACTCGGTCACGGTTTGGTTTTGAATGTGCCAAAATGTGTTTACACAATGGCGCAAGAGGTGACGGTCGTGTGACACGAGTAGAAGAGCACCCTTGTATTCCTGCAACGCCAATACAAGAGCTTCTCGCATTTCGATATCTAGATGATTAGAAGGCTCGTCGAAAACTAAAATGGCGGGATGATCGCTGGCAATTAAAGCGAGTACCAATCTGGCCTTTTCGCCTCCGCTAAANCTTGCCACAGTTCGATTTATATCATCGCCTCTAAAACCCCAGTGTCCCAGGTAGTTTTTAGCGTCCTGTTCACGACAATCGTGTTTTTCTAGGTAGTGNTGCAAAGGACTTTTATATTCATTTAAAAGTTCTAACTGATGTTGTGCAAAATACCCAATATGCGAGTGTTTCCCTTTTATGAGGGTTCCCGCGATTATCGGTATCTCACCGATTATTGTGCGAAGAAGTGTGGATTTACCAGCACCATTCATGCCAAGTATGCCTATACGATCTTCTGGATAAACTCGCAGAGTGACATCCTTAATTACGATATTTTCTTCATACCCCAACTGACTCTTTTCTATATCGATTAAAGGCGTGGATGCTTTTTCNGGATTGCTGAACGAAAAGCTGTAATGGGACCCAGCATGGATAGGGGCAACTTGGGTCAGGTGTTCAAGCGCTCTTAATCGACTTTGGACTTGCTTTGCCTTAGTGGCTTTTGCACGAAACCGTGCGGCGAAAGCTTTAATGCGCTCCCGTTCTAATTCTTGCTTCTTAAATTGAGATTCTTGATGCATCAAGTTGTCTGAATACTGTCTTTCAAAGGACGAGTAATTCCCTCGATATATCGTGGCTCGGCCTTCATTGATATGAAGTATCTGAGAAACCGTTTTGTCGAGAAAGTCCCGATCGTGCGAGATTATGAGTAAGGTGCCTTCGAATCGACTTAACCAACGTTCCAGCCAAATTGTAGTGTCGAGATCGAGATGGTTTGTCGGTTCATCCAACAGTAGCAAGTCGGATTTNGCCATTAGGGTTCGTCCTAGATTCAGTCTTATGCGCCAACCGCCAGAAAATTCAGCATGTGGTTTGTTGAATTCCNCCCCAACAAAACCTAATCCATTTAGAATTTCCCCAGCNCGGGCTTCGGCTTGGTAACCACCGGCGTCGTCTAATTCGCTGTATAGTTGCGCCACTTTTTCGGGATTTTTTTCTACATCTATGTGTCNTATTTGCTTTTCGATGGCACGTAGTTTCTGATCGCCATCNACCACGAAATCCAGAGCATTCCTTGATGACGGCGAGACGGATTGCTCAAGATGAGAGATAGACCATTTGTTAGGTAAAAACACCTCTCCTTCCTCTGGTAAAATTCGGCTACGTATTAGCTCAAACAGAGTAGACTTTCCGCATCCGTTTCTCCCGACAATGCCGACTTTTTGGTTTTGATGTATGCTGACGTCAACGTGGTCAAAAAGTACTCTGTTGCCCCGTTTGAATAGTAGATTTTGAAGTTGCAACATATTGGAGTTTTAGCAAGCTGATTCGAATAGCTATTTGTTTTTGTTAGTATTTACACCAAACATTTTGACTGAGAATTAGTGAGTCTCCCGCACGATCTGAAGCACCTGCTTGATCGCTATAGTCCCAAGAATAAGAAAAGATACAAGTGCGAATGCCGGTATTGTTGAAGGCTCCGCACAGCTGCCCGTTCCTGAAATCATAGCGTTAAGAATATCAGCCCATGGGTAGTCATTTTCGACGAGAAACTCAAGTTCCATCCCGCATGTTCCAGAAGCATCGGGGTTCATTTGAATATAGATATGCCTTATTGCGACAATAATTCCCAAGAAAATTGCAAGTAACGATAAAACTGGGTAGATCCCTAGTCGCGGATCGTGCGTCAGTCCAGCAACTGCTATCGAACCACCAATAAACATTAGTAGGCGTTGAGTCAGGCATAAAGCACATGGCTCGATTTCGTATCCATATTCGATGATTAAAGCCAGAGTAACAAATAATGTACAAGTTATGACGAAAGTAATATTTAGAATTTCCTCTGATTGGATGAGGTCTCGTTTCAAAATCATTGGACTAGCTCTTTAGTGGGTATCTAATTGTAGATAAATATTCTTTTGTTGCATTTTTTATCTGAGGAAAGTAAATCTTAAAGTCGTTTTCAAAATNATTTATTTTTGCTTCTAGCAACCCATTTAATTGTGGAGCTAAATGAGCTTTATCTAATCTTTTCAAAATGTTCCTCATAGCATTTTCTATTGTTGTCGTTTCTACGTAGCGGCCTAACAGGTCTGTATTGGACATGTGTTCATAAAATTCTATGCTACTAGGTGGCAAATCGAATTTGCGTATATCCCGGTACACAATACTGGTGAATGTTTGTAAGTTGTACTCATTACCGTAAGTCTCCCACTCTCTTGCTAGAACATGGTCTGCCACTACATCTAGAAGTATTGGTGCGAATCTCCGTAGCGATTTACCGAAATGTATATAGCTGCCTCGCATCGAGGGTAACTGGTTACTAATACTGTCAATACGGCGGTGGAGTTTGATACCTCTTTGTAGTGAAAGTGGTATTTTGTCAGATACGGGACCTTTAACAAAATCACCGATAAACCCTCCTGCGATGAGGCCGGAATCAGGGTACCCCAGTAGTGTGTGAGCTAGAAAGTTCATAATTTAGGTCTTTTCTATGCTTAGACTTAGGTACTTAGATAAAAAATCCTCAAAGGATTCTGTCTCTTCAGTTTCCTGTCTTTTTTGATCCAGGAGCGACCTTTCGCTTAGCGATTTAAAATGTTTGCTGGTGTCTCCTTTCAAAGAAACGGAGTTTAAAGATTTTTTATGNAGGTTTGATTGCTGTATGCCAAATTGAAAAAAAGATTGTTGCTCTGTCTTCATCGCGTGAATAATTTGGGCAGAAGGGGTGAGTGCTGAGTTGACTATTTTTTCTCTTTGCATTNTTAAACTAGAAGAGTGCTCTTGGGTGCCGTTAGCTTGATCTAGTACTTCACTTATGGGCTCGAGTTTTTCAAGTAATTCGTGTGCCCAATCAGACAAAGAGACATCTTTCAGTTTACGTCTCAGCTGAAGTCCAGGCCTCCGTCCTTCTTCAACAACCTTCAATTGATTTCTCAGTATAGTTTTCGATTCGGTTCGGTTGTCTGGTTCGCTTTTTGTTAATAGACAATGTAAGAGAAAAGTATCCAAGAAATGGATCGTCGGGATATCGATCCCAAGTTCTGTAAACGGGTTTAGGTCCATACATCTGACTTCTACATAATCGGTTCCACTGCGTACCAGGCTCTCTAGTGGCCTCTCTCCTCGGCGATTTTTCGGCTTCGGGCGAATGGTTCCATAAAATTCATTTTCAATTTGCAAAAGGGCTGTGTTGAGTTGTCTATATTTTCCTTCTACTTTTACGCCATAGGTTACGTATGGTGCATATGGCTCGGTCAACGCTTGGGATATTGTCTTCGCGTAGTCCTCCAGACTGTTGTAAGAGACGTATAGAGATGATTGTGCGTTACTCTGATAGCCGAGTCTGCCCATTCTCAAAGAGGTCGCATATGGTAGGAACGAGGTGCCTCCATCAAAGGATTCAAGGCTGTGTGGAAGATCTCGAATAAAGGAATTACAAACTGCAGGGGACGCACCGAATAAATATATGAGAAGCCAGCTGTATCGACGAAAATTCCGAATTAGGTCGAAATATGAGTTCGTGACAAATTCAACAGTTGGTGTTGTGTTTTGGCTTGCGGCTATGAGAGTCCAGAGATCGTCCGGTATGGAAAAATTGTAGTGGATCCCGGATATGGTTTGCATCAAGGCACCGTATCGAAAACTTAAACCTGTCCGATAAATTGACTTTGCTTTACCGATATTTGATGAGCCATATTGACCGATGGGAATAACGTGATCGGGTCCGATCATACATGGCATGCTCGCCCCCCACATTAGTTCACCGTCTATCTGACTTTGCACGAATCGATGGACGTCTTCTAACTCCTGCAAGCAGCTAGTTGCGTTGCTGTGNACACCAGTTATTAGTTCGAGCTGTGCTTCCGAGAAATCGGTTGTAATGTTCGGGTGGGTGAGCGCCGAACCTAAAGTGGTCGGATGGGGAAGCTTCGAAAGCTCTCCAGACCTGGTGATTCGAAGGCTCTCTTTTTCAATCCCGCGGCGTAGATTTGAAAGACTTTCGTGCCCACTAATAGCGCTCAACATATTTTTTTCTTGCGAGCTGGCTTCAACCATTTTCTTGATCATTCAGTTCTTTTTTCTTTTTTACTTCTGCGTTAGCTACGCTGGTGTCTCGGGATACTGGACGAGTCGCAACATATACTAGTGTAATAAAGATGAGAGAAATTTTGCAGGACAACGAGCTTTAAAGATGTGGGCCGGCCTGCAGGATCGATTCGTCCACGTCGAATTTTTCAAAGTTAGCTAAAAACTTTGTGATCAGAGCTTTAGCTGACGAGTTGTAATTGTCTAGATCATCCCAAGTTTGACTGGGGTTTAGTATGGTCGAATCTATACCAGGAACCTTTTTAGGTATGTCTAGATTGAGTCCAGCGAGGTATTCTGTCTCTACATTTTCTAGCGCTCCTGATTGAATCGCATGAATAATCATGCGGGTTTCNGGGATACCAATGCGTTTGCCCGTTCCATATCCGCCGCCGATCCAGCCAGTGTTGACCAAGTATACATTCGAATCAAAGGATTCGATTCTCTTCATAAGCAATTCGGCATAGACGCGTGTAAATCGAGGGAAAAAGGCCGCTCCAAAGCACGCTGAAAATGTCGCGGAATAAGCCTCCTTCGAACCCATAACCGTTGAGCCAACTTGGGCGGTATATCCCGATAGGAAATGGTATGCAGCTGCTTCTTTTGATAGAACCGCTACTGGAGGAAGTATGCCGCTGACATCGCAGGTNAAGAATACGACTGATCTGGGCTCNCCAGCCGCATTGGCTGGTANTTTTGCTTCTATATTAGAACGAGGGTAGCAGGCTCTCGTATTTTCGGTAATCGATCTGTCAGCGTAGTCAGGTTCTCTGGTATTAGGGTCGATTACAACGTTTTCTACGATTGATCCAAAGCGTATAGCATCATATATNACTGGCTCATTTTCCCGGGTAAGGTCTATGCACTTCGCATAGCATCCCCCTTCAANATTAAAAATCCGACCGCTTGCCCAACCATGTTCGTCATCGCCTATCAGCAGACTATCAGGGTCTGCTGACAAGGTGGTCTTACCTGTTCCAGATAAGCCGAAAAAGAGCGTTACGTTTCCATTAGCGTCTTGGTTGGCAGAACAATGCATAGGCANGACATCCTTTCCTGGTAGCAAATAGTTCTGAACACCGAACATAGATTTTTTCATCTCGCCGGCATACTTCAAGCCGGCTAGCAAGACGCGNCGGTTAGTAAAATCAATCATTACCGCAGCATTACTGTTGGTGCCATCTCGCTTCGGTTCACAATTAAAACGTGGTGCATTGATTACTTTCCANACATCCCGAGACTTTGGATTGAANNTTTCTGGAGTAATAAATAGAGCCCGTCCGAAGAGGGCATGCCAGGCGTATTCGGTTGTTACTTCGATGGGGAGATAGTGATCCGTGTCGGCACCTACATGCAGCTCTGTTACAAATGTCTCTCTATCTTCGAGGTGCGATGACACACGGTCCCATAATTCTTCAAAAATATCTTGAGAAATCGGTTGGTTGTTTGTACCCCATTCGACGGTATCGGAAGTGATCGAGTCGCGAACAATGAAGCGGTCTTTGGGAGAGCGTCCTGTTCGGTCACCAGTATGTACTACGAGAGCTCCGTTGGATGCGAACTCTCCCTCTCCTCGTATGACCGACATNTCAGCGAGAATTGCGGCACTGAGATCTGAATATTTCACGGTGTTCACAGTATTTTCGAAATCGAGAGCCATAAAAAAAGGTACTTGTGATACTTGTGTGAACTATACATGAGCATAGGTGTTAGCGTCATTGCAGAATTTAATAGTTGACGTTTTGGCATGGATTTAGGTGATATTGGTGAAGTCTCGGATAAGTTGTACTAGAACCTTTAGGTAAAGGTCCGCTAGTGGACCAAAGGCTCTCCTTTTTTGAGTTTGGAAATATCGTGCTCATCGAATTCGTAGGTCTTCCCACAAAATTCGCAACTAACTTGGACTGCTTTGTCGGTTTTTAGGATCTCGTTAATTTCATCACTCGACATTGTGCGTAGAGCTTGGGAAGTTCTTTGGGTAGAGCAGGTACACTTATATTCGAGAGCCTTTGGCGCATCTAGAAAAATCGAACGTTCGGGAAATAAACGAACTAAAAGTTGTTCTGGACTCAATTCACTTAACTCTGACTTGCTGATAGTGCTCACCAAAGCAGATACAGAATCCCATGCGTCCTGATCTTCATCGAGTGTCAGATCTGTTGCGCCCTCAGCTGACGGTAAACGCTGCCACAAGCATCCCGTGATACTACTTTTGTCCGCGGCTAACAAAATTCGTGTATCAAGTTGCTCGCTTTTCTCAAAATAACGTTCCATATTTTGGGCGAGGTCTGGAGCATACATTTCTACCAAACCTTGGTACGGAATTCCTTGCTCAGGAAGTAAAGAGATCGCAAGTTTGCTATTTCCAATCATCTCTCTGAAGTTCATGTTCGCTCTGAGGGAAATATCTTCTGACGGGTTCAGTTGTGCGATGGCCCTTAGTTTCGTTTCTTGTCTGCATTCGGCGAAACTGAAGTGAATTGGTCCTTTGCCGGCTGATTGGATGGAAACTGCTCCGTTATATTTGATGTTATTTGAAACCATTGCTGTGATCGCAAGCATTTCTCCTAACATCAACTGAACATTGGTTGGGTATTCTTTGTGTGACAAAGCTTGTGTCCATACGTTACTGAGACGAATCCAATGTCCCCTCACCGGAATCTCGTGAAAATGAAATCGCGTGAGTTCGTCTGTCATTCGAACAAATCTAGGTCAGGCTCGTGGGCGTTTTGCTTTAGGCGGCGAAGTTCTCTGCGGCCTTTTTTAGAGGGTCGTAAGTTAGGCATCCGTAGACCTGCACGCTCCATCCTTTGTCGGGCTATTTGACCTTCTCGCTGGTTGATGGACTCCACAGTTTCTTCGTAAAGGGATTGAGCGATATGTGCCTTAGCACGCTGTTCTGATATTGCAAGTATTTTGACCGTAAAGCGTTGTTGGTTCCTTGAGATTTCTAAGGTATCGCCGATTGCTGCAGGTCTAGCTGCCTTGGCCCTCGACTGGTTCACGTGAACCTTTCCCCCTTCAATTGCCTGCTTGGCTTGGTTGCGAGTTTTAAAGAAACGGGCTGCCCATAGCCATTTGTCCAATCGAACTCTCGTTTCCTTAATGGTTGGATTAGTCATGTGGAAAAATCTGGGAAAAATTACCTATCGATTTGAATCGTGATTTTTTTAGGTTCGGTTTACTTGAATCTGGTTGTTCGATAGCCAACAAGTTTAGTAGTCCGAATCTCCGAGCCGTGTCCAACACTTCGATATTGTCGTCGATGAATAAAGTCCGTTCGAGGTCGAATTTTTCGGTATTTTTCAATCGAAACCAAAATTTTAAATCCTCTTTGGTAGCCGAGAAATCGCGCGCGCAATAGACCGTGTCGATTAGTTTATCTAGAAGAGTGACTTGGTTTTTTATTTCGAATACTTTTGGGTGGGCATTAGTAGCGATTACGCTCCGGATACCCAACGTGCGAAGCTGCGATATCAATCTTTTTGCGTTGGTCCGGTAACGAATGAGATGTATTAGCTCCATATGCATAGAGACAATATCTAGATTGGTAAAATCCTGCCAATAATCTATTGAATAAAAATCAAACTTCGAAATGGGCCTCTCATAAAGGAGTTTCCAGGCAGTGGTATCAGATATGCCGCGAGCGGAGGCGAATCTTTTTGGCAGTAGACTATTCCATAGAGTGCTGTCGTAGTTAAGATCTAGGAGCGTACCGTCCATATCAAATATCACTGTGTCTATGTTCGGCCAATGCACCATCTCCGTATACTAACTGGCTTAACGAAAGTGTGGAGGATTACTATTTTGCCCAAGTTGCCGGAAATATTAGAGTTGCGTACGGTAGCTCAAAGCCGACTTTTTACTATAGAGTCAATGAAACTACGTTTTTCCAATGGAGTTGAGCGTCTATACGAACGACTTCCTAAAAGGGGCAGAGAAGCGGTAATTGTTGTTGCCATCAACCAAAAAAACGAGTTAATCCTGATACGAGAATACCTGGCAGGTTTTCATAAATATGAATTAAATCTTCCAAAAGGTACTGTTGACCCGGGCGAAAGTTATGAGGAAGCTGCCAACAGAGAATTAAAAGAAGAGGCGGGCTTTGGCGCGAAAAAATTAGACTATCTCCGAGAAATAACACTGGCGCCTGGCCATATGGGATTTTCTCTGCACGTAATTCTTGCGAGAGAGTTGTTCCCTGAATCTCTGCCTGGGGACGAACCGGAACCCATGGAAGTGGAGCAATACCCGTTTGAGGAAGCAGACGATCTTGTTTCTTCAGTTTTTATTTCCGAGTCACGATCGATCGCGGCAATCAAAATAGCAGAGGTATTTCTTAGCCGAGAATCGAAAAATAGTCGGGTGTAGGGTGTTCTGGCTGCGATGCGACAGGAGTGTCATATGTATGATGATCTAGTTCAGATAGTTCGTTTAGCGTGTACGGAGATTCTTAGGATATACGACACCCCTTTTACTGTTGAAACCAAGTCCGATAA